>NZ_RCWN01000001.1:2012500-2200000 GCF_003668555.1 Notoacmeibacter ruber
TTGCCGAAGATCATGCCGGCCAGACCATAGCCCTGCATGGTAAGCCCAAGGCCGAGATGAGCGAGTGTCCAGATGGTGATCGCGCCGCAGATCGCCGGGAAACTATGGGTGGTCGGCTCCAGATCGCTTGCCCAGAAGCTGATCGCAAGGGCGCCGGCGCCAACGATGGTCAGGACGAACGCGCCGGTAAGACAGAACTTTGCGATTCCGCCCCTGCCGCGCCGGTTGGTCTCGCGCGCAGCCACCGTCAGCGCCCATGAGCAGCCGACGGCAAGGGTCGCCAGTGACAGCCAAGGCAGCAGGACCGTCCGCGTATCGTCGGTGATAAAAGTTTCCGAAGCGGTCCAGAAGAAGACCATGCCAAAAACGAGCGAGGCGAAGGCCGTCATATCTCCCAGCATCGTGATCCAGACACCCCACCAGCCTGCCGAAGCAGGCCCCGAGGCGTAGACCGGCAATTTCAGTCCGAGCCCGACATCCTTCATGTCCTTCTCGGGGACGGGCGTCGTCGATGTCCATAGCCACCAGATGACGGCCGCACCGGCACACAACAGGAAGAATGCCGCAGGCCAATAGATGTGGAAAGTCGGCAAGATGAAACCGAGCCCGGTGAAGGCGGCGGTCAGATGGGTCTTCCAGGTCGGCCCGGTGACCCGCATGACCTGTATCGGGCGTGCATCGAGAATGCTCGTCACAAGTGTCTCGCGCTTCGCCTCTTCGGCATCCGGCAGATAGAAACGTCCTGCATCCATGCGTTCGACGATCTTCGGCTGCTGCCAGATCGGATAACGCGTCACGACGTGAGGGATGGAGCGGACACCCCAGGCCTGGTCCGGTACATCATGGCTCCACTCCAGCGTGCCGGCATCCCATGGATTGCGCTCGGTGAAAGGCGCATTGCCCTTCGGCCGCAGGACATCCCAGACAAAAGTGAGGATGCCGGCCGCCATCACGAAAGCGCCGACCGTGGAGATGAGATTGAGCCCGTCCCATCCAAGGCCCGGAAGATAGGTGAAGACGCGCCGCGGCATTCCCATAAGCCCGGTCAGGTGCATCGGCAGGAAGGTAACGTTGAAGCCGACGAAGGTGAGCCAGAATGCGATACGGCCGAGGGTGTTGCTCATCTTCTTCTTGGTGAAGAAGGGGTAGAAGTAGGAAACGCCGGCCATGACCGGGAAGACCATTCCCCCGAATAGCGTGTAGTGAAGATGCGCCACCACGAAGTAGGAATCGTGCGCCTGCCAATCGAACGGCGCCAGCGCCACCATCACGCCGGTCAAACCGCCAGCCGTAAAGATTGCGAGCGAACCGGCAATGTAAAGCATCGGCACGCTCATCCGTACACGCCCGACGAGCAACGTGGCCACGAAGGCGAAAAGCTGGATGCCGGTCGGGATCACGACAGCCTCGGATGCGGCCGAGAAGAAACCAAGCGAGATATTTGGAAGGCCCGTGGTGAACATGTGGTGCACCCACAGGCCGAACGAGATGAACCCGGTGCCGACGGCCGACAGGACAATCCAGCTATAGCCGACGATGGGCTGGCGCGCCGCAGTCGGAACGACCATAGCCGCGATTGCAATGGAAGGCAGGAAGACGATGTAGACCTCCGGATGGCCGAAGATCCAGAACAGGTGCTGCCATAGCATCGGGTCGCCACCCCGGTCGGGATCGAAAAACGGCCAGCCGAGCGCCCTTTCGAGCTCGAACAGCAAGTCACCGGCAATCAGAGGTGGAAATGCGAAGAGGATCATCGCGCCAACCACCAGAACATACCATGCATAGAGCGGCATGATATTGACCCGCATGCCCGGCGGCCGGCATTTCAGCACACCGACGATCAGCTCGACGGCAGCGGCGATGGATGCGACCTCGATGAAGGAAAGTCCGAGCAGCCAGACGTCGGCGCCGATTCCCCCGAACTTGGTCGAATAGGGTGGATACATGAACCAGCCGCCATCCGGCCCGATACCGAAGAGCGGTGAGGAGATGACGAACAGCCCGCCAATGGCGAAACACCAGAAGCCATAAGCGGAAAGCCGAGGGAACGGCATATCCCGCGCGCCGAGAAAGGCTGGAAGCAGCAGGATTGCGATTGCCTCGAACATCGGCACGGCGAACAGGAACATCATCGCCGAGCCATGCATCGTATAGAGCTGGTTATACGTGTCGGCGGACACGATATCGGCGCCTGGCACGGCAAGCTGCACGCGCATGATCAGCGCCATGGCGCCAGCGCAGAGCATGAAGAAAAGGCAGGCCAGCGAATACCAGATACCGACCTCGGAATTGTTGACGGCTTTCCAGTACCGCCAGCCCGGGAGTCCCTTCCAGATCGCGCGGAGCCGATCGGCGGATGCGTCCGACCATTCGGGATCGACCGGCTCGGAGAGCATCTCCTCCGTCGGCGGATAGGTCCCGGCCGGAGCGACGGCGGGGTCGTCGGCGAAGCTGGTCAGCTTTCCCTCTTTTCGAGTTTTGTCGGCATTCCTACCGGAATCGGAAACTTCGCTCATCACTGCAGCCCTTCCAGATAGTGAGCGATCGCACCAAGCTCGTCCGCTGAGAGGTAAGCGTAGGAGGGCATGTCGACATCGGGTTTCAGCGCAGCGGCATGGCGCGTCCATTCCGCAAACGATTGAGGGGCGTTGGGCAGGATGCCTGCGGCGAGGCTTTCCCGCGAGCCCACATGAGTGAGATCCGGCCCCACCTGACCGGCGGCTTCCGTTCCGCGAACGGCGTGGCATGCGCCACATCCATTGCTCATGAACAGGTCACGGCCGCGCTCAGCCTTCTCGCCTTTCGGCTGGGCGGCATCTCTCTCCTGCTCTTCGAGCCATGCGGAGAACGCGTCCTCCTCCATCACGACGGCTTGGAAGGCCATCAAGGCGTGACTTTCGCCGCAGAATTCGGCGCATTGTCCGCGATAAGTGCCGGTCTTCGTCGGCTCGAGCCGCAGAGAAGTCTCGCGCCCGGGAAACATGTCCATCTTGCCGGCGAGAGCCGGAATCCAGAAGGAATGGATGACCTTGTCGGCATCGAGACGGATATCGCTCCGCCGGCCGACCGGTAGCCGTATCTCGTTGGCGGAATAGATGGGAGCCTCGGCGCCTTCCGGCCAATATTCGACACGCCACCAGAAACGTTCGCCGGTCACCTTCAGCACAAGTCCGTCGCCCGGCGCACGCTGGTCCGGCATGATTGAAAGGCCATAGCCAAGGATTGCGGCGAGGCCGATGACTGGAAATACGATGCCGCCCCCGATGATGATCCTTTCGGCCAGTTTCGGAGAATGAGCCCGCCCGGTGATCCGGGTAATCACGAAGAACAGGCCGTTCATCAGGAGCCACAGAACCACGGCAATGGCGAGCAGAAACCAGAACAGCGAAACAAGCTGTTCGGCATCGATCCCTGCCGGCGAAAGGACCGATTGCGGTCCTTCGAACGAGCAGGCCGAAACGGGAAGCGCGACAAGGGGCGCGAGGGTCTTGGGCCGAAACCGCATGATCAACCGCACGGCCGCTGGCAGAAGGTGCAGCGACACGCACCGGGCTTGCCAAGCCGCCCTGAAGACATTCTCGTCTGGCCTTTGCCTTGCGCCGATAGTGTCATTGTTCCCCTCGAAATCCGAAGCCTCGACGTTAAGCGACTTCGGTTCTCACCGGCAACTAATGCCTGGGTGGTGGCCGTCCAGCTTTGAGTCACACGGAATATCACATTCATGCCTCCGCGCCGGAATTTGGCCGCGATCGCCGCCTACGGGCGAATCGTATAGGGGCGAAGAGATTCGACTATGCCCGCGATGGGCACGGACCAAGTGAGGGAAAATGAAGAAAGTCATTATTGCGTCGACACTGGGCGCATTTGTTCTGGCGGGCTGCACCACTGATCCGTTCACGGGCCAACAGCGCATTTCCAATACGGCAGGCGGCGCCGGCATCGGTGCGGCCGGTGGCGCGCTCATCGGAGCCATCGCCTCGGCCGGCGATTCCGGCAGCGACCGGCGACGGGCCATTCTGCTCGGCGCAGGCCTCGGCACCCTGGCCGGTGGCGGCGTCGGTCTCTACATGGACCGTCAGGAAGAAAAGCTGCGCGCTCAGCTTCGCGGCACCGGCGTATCCGTTACCCGAAATGGTGACGAGATCATACTGAACATGCCGTCCAACATCACCTTCGCAGTCGATCAGTCCGACATCCAGCCGAGCTTCTACTCTACGCTCAACTCGGTCGCACTCGTGCTGAAGGAGTTCGATAAGACCCTGGTCGATGTCTATGGGCATACCGATTCGACCGGTAGCGACTCCTACAATCTCGATCTGTCGGACCGCCGCGCCGACTCTGTCACGCGCTACCTGACCGCTCAGGGTACCGACCCCCGCCGTTTCTACTCCGTGGGCTTCGGCGAATCCCGCCCGATCGCCAGCAACGAGACCGAGGCGGGGCGGGCTCAGAACCGCCGCGTCGAGATCAAGCTCGTTCCCTTGCGCCAGCGCTGATCACTCTGGCAAAGGCATCAAAAAAAAGGGCCGGTGGAAACACCGGCCCTTCTTCGTTTCGTTCTTCCTCGTCTAATAACATCGACTTTTGGCAGCGCGGAAATTCGGGGGTCGCTTGCCTCAAGCCGACGGCTGGCTTACTCAAACGCCCTCTCGACACGATGGATGAAGCATGACTGACACAGTGACGATCCGGCGACCCGACGACTGGCATCTCCATCTGCGTGATGGAGAAATGCTGGAGGGCGTGACGCCGGCAAGCGCCCGCCATTTCGGCCGGGCCATCATCATGCCCAATCTTGTGCCGCCCGTGGTGACAAAAGCCGATGCGGCAGCGTACCGAGCGCGGATCGTATCAGCCCTGCCGGAAGGCTCATCCTTCCAGCCGCTGATGACGCTTTATCTGACGGAAGAGACCGATCCCGAGGATGTTGCGGCCGCCTTCGAGGAAAAGGTGGCGCTCGCCGTCAAACTCTATCCGGCTGGCGCGACAACCAATTCGCAATCCGGGGTCCGTGACATCGACAAGGTGATGAACGTCCTGGAACGCATGGCCGAAATCGGCATGACGTTTTGTGTGCATGGCGAAGTGACCGATCCGGAAGTCGACATTTTCGACCGCGAAGCGGTCTTCATTGAACGCGTCCTCGAGCCATTGCGCGAGCGTCTGCCGCAACTGCGTGTGACGATGGAGCACATCACCACCCAGAACGGCGTCGATTATGTCACGGGCGCGGACGGCAATATCGCCGCATCGATCACCACCCATCATCTGATGATCAACCGCAATGCCATTCTCGCCGGCGGCATTCGACCGCATTATTATTGCCTGCCCGTCGCTAAGCGGGAACGGCATCGACTGGCGCTCCGACAGGCGGCGACGAGTGGCGATCCACGCTTCTTTCTGGGCACAGACAGTGCGCCGCACCCTACCGATGCAAAGGAAACCGCCTGCGGCTGCGCCGGCATTTTCACCGCACCCAACACGATGAGCTGTCTTGCCCATGTGTTCGAGGAGGAAGGTGCACTCGGGCAGCTTGAAGGTTTTACCTCACGCCACGGCGCTGAATGGTATGGCCTTCCAGTCAGCGAGGAGACGATCACGCTGGCGAAGCAAACCGAACCGGTGGCCTATCCGGCGACGGTCGAGACCGGAGCAGGCCCCGTCACGGTCTTCGATCCGATGGTCCCGCTCTATTGGGCGGCCAGCGCGTAGGCGGACTGCCAGCGCGCCAGCGCTAGTAGTCTTTCTCGTAAAAGACACCAACGCTACTCTCCGTGCCAACCGCACCGCGGACGGTCACGTCCTCTGTCACGTCAAGATTGATCGTAACCTTGCTTTCCTCGCCGGCCTCGACGCCGACATAGACGTTTTCGGAGACATAGCGACCGGCACGGGCGGCAACGTTCCCCTCATTGTCGGTCACGATATCGAGATTATCGAGGCCCGTCGCCTCCCTTACGCCAGACATGACCGAGGGGCCGTTGCCCGCAAGCTCTGCTGCAGCCGCGGCGAGCTGAGCGAGCTGCAGTGGCGAAAGCTGCCCGATACCGCGGCCAAAGATGAGGAGCGCGAGCGCTTCGTCTTCCGGCAACTGCGTATCCGACGAGAACGATATATCCAAGCTGTCGACCGTGCCCTGGACGTTGATGTAGATCGTGGTCCCCTCCGCCTGGCTGGAAGCGACAAAGTTCAGATAGGGGTTCATGTCTCCGACAAAGGTGATCGTTCCGCTCTGGAACGTGATCCGCTTGCCGAGAATTGCGAGACGGCCGCGGATCAGTTCGAACCCGCCGACGGGCTGAATATTGCGCGTATTGCCAGTCAGCCGAAGTTGCCCGCCAAGTTCGGCGTCGAGACCGCGCCCGCGAACGAAGATCTGGTTCGGCGCGCTGAGCGTGATATCGAGACGCGGCACCGACGGCCTTGAGGCCGGCGTCGGTATCCGGCCACCGCTTCCGGGGAAAGCGCGCGCCAGCGTCGCCCGCACATCGCTGGGCGCATTGATGTGATTCACGGCCTGAATGTCGACCGAAGAGCCAAAGCTGTCCGGCACGGTGATTTCGGCGCGAGCCACATCGATATTGCCGGCGATCAGCGGATCAGCGGTCAGCGATCCCGTGATACGGATCGTACCGTTGACCGTGGCGGCAATGAATTCACCGTCGGAATAACGGGCCTGATTCAGGGTGATGGTGATATTGGCGGGGAATCCGTTCGTCAGGCCGACCGAACCCGACGCTCCGAGGGAACCACCCCCTGAGAGATTGGCGCTGGCGCTCTGAATGACCACCTGCTGGCGGTTGGCCGTTGCGGAAATATCGATGTTTGTGAGACGCGTATTCGTCTGCGGATCAAAGAGGCTGGCGCCGCTCGTATTGACGGAGACGGCGATATTCGGGTTTGCGAGCGCACCGGTCGCCTGCCCGGATATCTGCACTGTCCCGCCAATCGACGTGCCACGCGAATCCAGAAAGCGGTCGGCGATCGCAAGGGGCGCAGCTCCGTCGAAGGAGACATTCAATCCACTGCCCCACAGCGGGATGGTGCCGGAGGCATTGAGCGCCAGCCCTTGTCCGCCCGCAACATTCAAGCGGCCAAGCTGTACGGCCTGATTGGCGAAGCGGCCCTGTGCGTCTACCGCTAGCGGACCAACGCCTTGCAGGGCGCTCGCGTTGAGATTGGGGACGGCCAACTGAAAATCGGCATTGGGCGAGGAAAGAGAACCGGTGACACGCGCTGAGCCGGTCAACGTACCGGAGAGCCCGAGATCCGGCCGCACGGAGTTCGCGAGCGAAAGCGGCACGGCAGCGACATCGATATTGACGGCCATATTGCCATTGCCGCCAACCGGCACGGTGCCGTTCGCCGCGAGACGTACACCCTGATTATTGGTCGCGGTAGCATCAAGCCGAAGCGTTTGGCCGTTCGTCTGGCCGCTCGCGCGAAGCGAAAGCGGAGCAACACCGTTCTGTCGCAACTGCGCGACCGTCAGTCCGTCGCCTCGCAGGTCGAAATCGACATTCGGACTGGAAAGAGTCCCCGTCACCCGGCCATTGCCGGAAATGGTCCCATCGGCCCCCAGATCCGGCCGGACCGTGTTCGCAAGTTCCAGTGGCACGGCATCGAGATCGACCTGAAGGTCGAGGCTGCCTTCGGAGCCCAGCGGCACACGGCCGTTGACGACAGCATTGACGCCCTGGCTGTTCGAAAGCGACGCGTTGACGTCGAGCGTCCGGCCATCGGTCTGACCACGCGCGTCGACGACAAGCGGCCGGATACCGGCATCGCTCAACTGCGCGACCGTCAAACCTTCGCCGTTCACGTCGAAAGCGACGCTCGGCGCATTGCGCGGCCCTGTGATCTCGGCCGTGCCGGAAATCGTTCCGGCTGCTTCGAGGTCGGGGACGATGGCATTGGCAATATCGAGCGATACCGTATCCGCGACGATCGACAGGTTGATCTGCTGGGCAACTTCGCCCTGCAACTGCAACGATCCTTCGCCAATCGTCAGAACCGTCGGGTCCAGTGCGACATTCTGGCCGCGCACGCGGATTTCCGTTGGGCTGTCGAGCCTCGCTTCCCGGCCGGCCTGCCGCACGGATAGTTCGCGCAGGGCCAGATCGAAGGCTGGATTGATATCCGCATCGGCCACACGGGTGAGCGTTCCCTCGGCAGCAAGATCGGTTCCCTGTTCAAGGCGTCCGCTCAGCGCGAAATCGGTCGCGTTCTCTTGCTGATCTGCGGTCAGATCGAGCGTTGTGAAGGTGACGCCGCCCGCGCTGATAGTCCGGCCGTTGACCGAGCCATTGGCCTGGGGCACGCCAAAGAGATCGGTCGCGGTGACGTCGAGTTGCGCCTGACCGATGCGCGCCGTTTCCGCATAGCGAAAACCGGAAACCGTGCCATCGACTGCGGCATCCTGACGGCCGTCCAGATTGGAAAAGGAGACGTCCGCGTCGATCGCACCAGCCAAATCCTGCAGGGCCAAGGCACCGACCAGTTCAAGATTGGGAGCATCGACCGAAAGATTGCCGGCGAGAAGGCCTTTCGCATCGCGCTCGAAGTCGCCCTGAATGCGATTGCCTCCGATCGCAAGGTCGAGATCGGAAAGCCGCACCGCTCCTTCACCCGTCGCCAGATCGGATTGAATCGCCAGCCTTTCGCCTGAGAAAAATCCTTCACCGGTAACGTTACCGGAGAAGAGCCGGTCGCCGAGCGTACCCACCAGATCGATGGAAAGGTCGGTGAGGCTTCGCCCCTGAAGCCGCCCTTGCGGCAGGGAAAGGTTCGAGACCACCGAAATGGAATCGCCCTGCCCCACGAGAGACGCATCGAAAGCGACCGCACCGCTCACCTGTTCGGTCACCGAAGCCAGATCGGCCAACCGGCCCGTCAGCCGCATATCGGTTTTGTCACCGCCATAGGATCCATCGGCTGAAAAGTTGATCTGCGGGTTTTCCAGGCGGAAATTCTCCGCGGATATCCCCTGCTCGCCACGCGCAATTCCGCCGGAAAGCGTCGTCTGCCCGGCGAGGAGACGCGACAGGGTCGGATTCTCCAGCGTGACACTGGTGGCGGACCCGTCCACGGTCAGATCGAATGCGCCCGATGACAAGGTGACCGAGCCGTCCGCCTCAAGATTGACGGCGCCGGTCAGTTGCTGGCCGGCCAAGGTGGAGAAGGGTCGCAGACTGTCGGTGGAGACCGAGGACTGACCGCGATAGGTCGTACCATCGAGCTCTCCGCTGGTCGCGATGGTAATGGAGGGGCCGTCCAGGCTCAGCGTCTCGATCCGGATCGGTTGTCCGGCGTTGGTCACACCGGTCAACGTAAAGTCCAAGCGGTCTCCCAGCGCGTCAGCGACATCCGCCCGCTTCGCAGTGATCCCTTCGGCGACGCCATCGATATCGAAGGTCACCGTCCGCTGCTGCGGATCGTCCAGCGCAGTCATCTGTCCGCCCATATCGAAGCGAACGCTCTTGGCTGCGAAGCTGCCCGTGTTGAGGTTCTGAAGAAGGATGCGCCCGTCCCACGGACCGGATTGCTCCGTTCCGTATTGCAGGTCGATCGAGGCGCGCCGTATCGAGGTCTCCCCGCCGGGTACCGGGAGCAAGACCGGTTCCCCGTCGCCGCCATCGATCTGTCCATCGAGGACGAGCGTCCGCAGGAAGCCGCCTGACAGGATCTTTGCCCGACCCTCCAGCTGCAATGGTCCGGAAGTCAGCTTCAACTGGTCGACATCGGTGCCGCCCTCCTCCGGAATGCTGCCGCTGACGCGCAGCGTGCTCTGGCCGGAAAAGAAAGAACGAAACTGGACGGGCACGAGCCGACCCAGCGGGCCTTCGAAATTGGCGCGATAGGCAAGCCCCCTATCGGTCTCGTCCAGCTGGAAGGTTCCCGAAAGAACACGATCCTCATCGGCGTCCAGCGTCAGTTGAAGCGCCAAATCCGACAGCGGCCCCGACCCCTGCAGCGCCAGCGTGACCGGTGGCTTGCCCTCGATATTCAAGAGGTTTGCGACGACGCCGTTTTCCGGCTCGTCGAGCAGAAGGTCGAGGTCGACCTGACGGTTCTCGTTCGAGTAGCCCGCTTCAAGGGTGAGTTCGCCGCCTGGCCCGTCGAGACGCTGAATCTGGAGCGCGGTATCGAGCGTTCCATCTCTTAGCGAAAGATTGCCCTGCATCGAAAGGATCGAGGCGAGACCGAATACCGTCTCGTCAAATTCCGCACGCTCAACCGCCAACTCGCCGATTCGGATGGCGACCGGCAGATCGGGAAGCTGGAACGGTGTCGCTTCAGCCTCCATCGGCGTTTCGGCCGGCGCAGGCTTACGCGTCATGACGATGTTTTCCGCCGAGAGCGAATCGATCTCAAGCTGCGCTCTCAGAAGCGCGGAGCGGTTCCAGTCGATCGCCGCATTGGTGATCGTCAGCCAGACGCCTTCCTCGTCCGAAATTGTAATCTCGTCGATCGACGCCTCGCTGGACAATATGCCGTTGATGTTGCTGATCGAGATGCGTCGGTCGGGTGTGGAAAGCTTATCCTCGACATAGGTCAGGAACGCGCCCTTCTCTTCTTCCGGCGAAGCATCGGAGCTGCCGAAAATGCCGAAAAGCTGCGCATTGGCAGGCCAGGCGAGACCGGCCAGCAGCATCAGTGCCAAGGTGATTTTGCGGAAGATCGCACGCATCAGAAGGCCTGCCCTATGCCGGCATAGATTGCAAAATTCGGATCGCCGTCACGAGGATTGATCGGCACGGCGGCATCCAGGCGGATCGGGCCGATCGGCGTCCGGTAGCGAAGCCCGACGCCCGCTCCCATCTGATAATCCTGAAATTTCGGATACGGCTCTTCGGTGACGGAAGCGATATCGACAAAGCCGACCACACCGATTGCATCGGTCACACGCACCCGCGCCTCAGCCGAAGCTTCTGCGAGCGAGCGGCCGCCAATCGTTCCGGAGCCGGTTTCGACACCGATCGACTGGTAATCATAGCCGCGAACCGACCCGCCGCCACCTGCGAAGAAGAGCAGGTCCGGCGAGGTTTCCTCGATGGGCGGATCCAGGATCGTCCCCATCTTGACCCGGCCCGCCAGCACCAGCCGGTCATCGACGAGGCCGAAATAACTACGCGCATCCAGGAGCCCGCGCACGAACGTATTGCCGTAGAGGAACTCCTGATAAGGCGCGATCCGGGCGTCGACGTAAAAGCCCTCCGTGGCATCCGCGGGATCGTCGCGGTTATCGAACACGGCATTCAGGTAAGTGCCGATCGTCGCAAATTCGCGCTGACCGAAGACATCGTCCTCGGTCTGGGACAGCGAAGCGGTCAGTCCGAAGGCAATCTTCAGATCCTCCGTGACGATCTGGCTGATTCCCGCCGTCCCAGTCACATCGTTGATCGAATAACTGTCATTGACTTGGCGTTGCGCCTTCAGGCTCGCATTGAAGTCGGTATCGGGCGTCCAGATGCCCGGCTTGGTGAATTCCGCGCCGAGCAGGTAGTTGAAATCCTCGTAGTCCGTACCGTCGATACCCGAGACCGAAGCGTCGAGGCGCAAGCGCTCGGCGCGCCCCCAAAGGTTGCGATGAACCCAATAGGACGACGCGCCGAAGCCATCGGTGGTGGAGTAGGTCGCACCGAACCCGATACGGCGCTTCGGCTTTTCCTGGACGATTGCCGTAACCGGCAGATAACCGCCTGCGTCGATCGCCTCCCCTTCCCTGATGGAGTAGGCCTTGAAGACATCGAGGCGACCGAGGCGCTCCGTCGCGCGATCAATATCGTCCGGATCGAACTCCTGTCCGCGCGGCAGTCCCACCATGAAAGCGAGCCACTCCGGATCGATCGCTTCCGTTCCTTCAACCATCGTGTCGCCGTAGACGGCGAAGCGACCGGGATCGATATCGATGACCGCCTCGAACGTCTCCGTCGCATGGTCGGCAGTCAGGAGGCGATCGCCCACCTCGGCCTTGGCATAGCCCTGCTGGCGCCAAGCCTCGACGGCCAGTCCGCCGGCTTGCTTGATGACGCCAGCACGGGCGATTTCGCCTTCTGCAAAGCCCTCGTCCACTGGGTCTTCGACCTCGTCACGGCGGCTTTCGGCGGGCGGTGCCTGATCGACGATCTCGGCGCTCGAAAATGTAAAAGCCGGTCCGCTCTCAACATGCACGACAACCTGGGCCGGATCGCCGAGATCGACGTCCGGCGGCATGTCCGAGACCTCCCGGCCATCGATGGTGATACGGATCACGGGGCCATAATAGCCGCGATTGTAGAACGCACCGAGAATCGATTTGTAATCGCCGCGCGCCGTGACGATCAGCCCGGACGAGCCGTTCGCCGGCTCGTCCCGACCGCCCCAGAGGCTGCTGACATTCTTGGCCGTATCTTCCAGATCGGGATCGCCGGAATAATCGAACGTCACCTCGTAGGGCTGCGGCTCACCGATTATCTCGGGCTGCTCCTTCTCGAAAAAGGTCTTTCCGAAAAGCGTAAACGCATGCGCGGGTATGACGCTCTGAGTTGCCGCGATCATCGCGACGACAGCAAGCAATACGATTCGACTGTTACGCGTCATTCCCAAATTCCACCTCTTCGGTCCACCTCTGACCGAAGTCCCCCATCACAAACAGCAGCCTGTTTGCGGTTTATCTTAGACACGCAGAAGGCGCGCCCCACATTACAATCGCGCCGCGCCCCTTTTCATTGACCATGTGCGGCAGAGCTGCAACAGAAACAGGAATTGGTTGACGTTAACGTCAATCAAAGGCATGGCTAGAACCTGACCAATACCATGCCGAGAGGAGAGGATACCAACATGGCCATGGACGATATCGCCGAAAAAATCCGTCCGCAGGTGAAGGAGAGCGACTTCAGCGACTCCGTCAAGTTCGATTGCGGGGATGATGGCGTCATGGTGATCGACGGAAACGAGGTCACCACCGAAGACAAGCCGGCCGACTGCACGATCAGCCTGGACAAGAGCGACCTGGAGGAGATGATCGAGGGCGATCTCGATCCCACCCAGGCTTTCATGTCCGGCAAACTCAAGGTCGATGGCGATATGAGTGTCGCCATGAAGCTGCAGCAGCTTTTCTGATCGACTACGGCCCGAAAGCAGAATGGCCCGCGGCGGAACACATCCGTCGCGGGCCATTCTTTTGAACGCTCAAGCCAGACCCTCAGGCCGCGAGCGCCAAGGCGGCAGAGGCGCGGGAGATCTTCGCGCCAGTCGGCCGCAGAACACCGGCAGCGCCGTCCAGCGCCTCCGGTTTGAAGGTGAGAGCGAGGAAGCGCTCCCGGGCAAACGGCCCAGGCATCGACAGGGCGGCTGGCGCGAGCTCGAAACCGAAACGCTCGTAATAAGGCGCGTCGCCGACAAGCAGGATGGCCTGATGGCCGAGGCGCTCAGCCGCTTCGATCGCATGAAGCATCAAAGCCGAACCGATGCCGGTTCCCTTGGCCTCCGGCGCCACCGCCAGCGGACCAAGCAAAAGCGCCGGCCGACCGCCCGCATCCACATGCCACAGACGGACCGTGCCGATGAGGGCGCCGGAAAGCGAACGGGCAACGAAGGCAAGGCCTTCCGCGGGAAGCCGTCCGCGGCGGATGACTTCCGAGCTTTTGCGCTTCCGAAGGGGGCCCATTGCACGGTCAAGCAAGGCTTCGCGGGCGCGCACATCCCCCGACTGCTCATTTGCGATGGCATAGAGCATCGGCGCGCGATCATTGCCGCTACCAAGCGGGAGCGGAGCAACAGTGTTGGCGAGAGAAGCAATCGGTAGCATGGCGAAACCCCAAACAAAAGGGCGAGCGTCGGAAGCCCGCCGGCTCGCGATGGCGAAGCCGGCGGCGTTTCGAACTGACGGGCGTTAGACGTCCGTCAGATGACGTAGGATCGGAGCGGCTCGAAGCCGTTGAAGGCGACCGAAGCATAGGTCGTGGTGTAGGCGCCCGTACCTTCGATCAGAACCTCGTCCCCGATGGTGAGCGTGATCGGCAGCGGATAAGGCTTCTTCTCGTACATCACGTCGGCGCTGTCGCAGGTCGGACCCGCCAGCACGCAAGGCTCGGTCTCATCGCCGTCACGCGTGGTGGTGATCGGGTAGCGGATCGCCTCATCCATCGTTTCGGCCAGACCGCCGAACTTGCCGATATCGAGATAGACCCAGCGAACCTTGTCTTCGGCGCTCTTCTTCGAAATCAGGACGACTTCGCTCTTGATGACGCCTGCATTACCGACCATGCCGCGGCCCGGCTCGATGATGGTCTCCGGGATCTGGTTGCCGAAATGCTTGCGCAGCGCCGAGAAGATCGCCCGGCCATAGGCTTCAGCAGCCGGCACGTCCTTGAGATAACGGGTCGGAAATCCGCCGCCCATATTGACCATCTGCAGCGTCACACCCTTTTCGGCCATGGCGCGGAACACGGCATTGGCATCGGCCAGAGCCTTGTCCCATGCGTCGAGATCGGTCTGCTGGCTGCCGACATGGAACGACACACCATAGGCCTGCAAACCGTGGTTGACGGCATGCTCCAGAACATCGACGGCCATCACCGGCACGCAGCCGAATTTGCGCGACAGCGGCCATTCAGCACCTTCTCCGTCCGTCAGCACACGACAGAATATACGAGCGCCGGGCGCAGCACGGGAAATCTTGTCGACTTCCTCGTGGCAGTCGACAGCGAACAGGTCGATGCCGAGCGCGCGGGCACGGGCAATGTCGCGCTCTTTCTTGATGGTGTTGCCGTAGGAAATGCGGTCTGCGGTCGCACCGGCTTCAAGCGCCATTTCGATTTCAGCCACGGAGGCGCAATCGAAAGACGAGCCGAGCGAGGCGAGCAGGCGAAGGATTTCCGGCGCCGGGTTGGCCTTGACGGCATAGAAAATGCGGCTGTCCGGCAGCGCATGCTTGAAGGCGTTGAAATTGTCGCGAACCACCTCGGTGTCGACGACCAGGCAAGGTCCATCGGGACGTCGGGTGGCGAAGAAGTCTTGAATGCGCTGGGTTGTCATGGCTTTCCCCCGTGGCCGGCGGACCGGCTATCCGAACGTTGCGCGCCACTCGCCTACCCTTGGCGTTGATGACGCGGTGACAAAGTGCAGATCGACGCTGCCGAACCCAGCCGGTGGAGACCCTGAGTCAGACATTCGCCGCTCGGCGACGGTGAACATGATCCCAACGCGTCAGCGCGGAGACCGTTCGCTTTGTCTTGCCGTCAGTTTGGAGGAAGAACCCGCCGCACATCGAGCAACGCAGTAAAGTGCCTCTTAGAACCCCGGCTGTGGACGCCGGGAGAGATCGAAAAGGCCCGCTAGTGTCGTTGCTTCAAGACGTCCTCGCATCAAATCCGGTAGGCCGGAGATACGACTGGAGCGGTTAGTTCCAGGTACCTTACCGTCGCCCCCACCATACGGGGGCTCGGCGGACGCCCACAGGCACGTGCGACTTTGGGCAGAAGCGATATAGATATGAGCGAGGGCGGATGCAAGAGGCAAAAATCGTTGCGCTTGCATTTTCCGTTCCTTGCCCTCATGTGCTGCCGATACAGGCGGGAGAGATAGGCTCCATGGATACTCTGACGCGGATGCGCGCCTTTATTGATGTTGTTGATGCCGAAGGTTTCTCGGCAGCGGCGCGGCGGATTGGGCGGTCGAAGGCTTTACTCAGCAAATATGTCCGTGAACTCGAGGACGAGGTGGGCGCCCTCCTCCTCAACCGGACAACACGGCAGTTTTCGCTGACCGATGCGGGCCACGCCTATTACGGGCGTGCGGTCGAAATCATCAGTGACATCGATTCCCTGCGCGATTCGGTGCGCGATGCCTCCGGTGAAGTCGGCGGCAGGCTGCGGCTGACCGCACCGCGCTCCTATGCCGACGCCGTCATCGGCGATTCGCTGATCGCTTTTGCCAAGGCGTTCCCGGATGTGAAGCTGGACGTCCATCTGGAGGATCGCTTCGTCGATCTGGTCGAAGAAGGCTACGACATCGCCGTGCGGATCGCGCGCCTTCAGGACTCCTCCATGATCGCCCGAAAGCTCGGCGACTTCACCCTTGCCCTGTGCGCCTCACCGGAGGTGATCGAACGGTATGGCCGGCCGGAAAGGCCGGAGGACATGGCCGACAAGCCTTGCATCTGTGACACCAATGGCCGCTGGCGGACCAACTGGCCGTTCACGACGCCAAGCGGAGAGAGACTTTCCGTCAACGTATCCGGCCAGTTGGAAGTCAACAGCCCGGTCGTCGCGAGACGAGGCCTTCTGCAAAATCTCGGCTTCGCCATGCTTCCCAGATTCGCTGTCATGGATGATCTGGCTTCCGGGCGCCTCGTTTCGGTTCTGGACGACTATATGGTGCGCGACGGCGGTATCTACGCCGTCTATCCACACCGGCGCTATCTGCCGGCCCGCGTCCGTGCCTGCGTCGATTTTCTTGCCGACTGGCACAAGAAACACGCCTCGGTGGGCTGACACCGGCCACTTGCGGTCAAACTGACGCCATCATGCGCAGGCATGGCTTCCTCGTGGGCGAGAGGGCGAACCGAAGCATGTACAAGGCAGCAATACGCATTCTGACGTTCTCGGCCATGGCCGTCATGGCGCCGGCAGCCGCCTTGTCGCATCCCCATGTCTGGGCCGAGGCCCGCATGGAAGTGGTGATCGAGGGCGACACCGTCACGGCTCTTCGGCACGTCTGGCGCTTCGACGATATCTTCACGGCGACAGTCATCATGGAGTTCGATTCCAACGCCGACGACACGCTCGACGCCGCCGAATTGGAGGCCGTCGGCAAGGTCATCCGGGAATCGACCGCAGAGTTCGATTATTTCCAGTCCGTCACCGTCAACGGAAAAGCGGCGCCCATGATGCCGCCCCCTGTCATCGCGACCGACCTGCAGGATGGCCGGCTCCTGGTCTTTTTCGAGAGCCGGACCATGCCGCCCGTGCCACTTTCCGGCAAACTGGCCTTCGGCGTCTTCGACCCGACCTTTTATACCGCCATCGATTTTCAGAACGATAGCGACCTTGTCAGCGAAGGACTGCCCTCCCAATGCGAGCGCACGGTCATAAGGCCCGATCCCGACAAGCTGATCGAGGAAAATGCCGATCAGCTCGACCAGTATTTCTACGACACGACCGATACGATGAACCCGAGCGGCATCTTCGCCACGCGTCTTGAACTCAACTGCCAGAAAGCGGACGGATGAGAGTGCCGTATCGATACCGTAACGCTCTAAGCATTGCGCTGTTGGGCCTTGCCGCTGTCATGATCATCACCATGCCGGCTCTTGCGCAGTCGTCGCTCGGCATAGGCGCCGCCGAACCAGCGGCCAAACCCATCAGCAGCGGCCTCTTCGGCGAAGTCGGACGCTTTATCTTCGAGCAGCAGAAGCAGTTCTATACGCTGATGAAGGACGCGCTTCTGGCCATGAGGAGCAACCCCGCCGCGGGTTGGACCCTCATCGGGCTCTCCTTCCTCTATGGCATTCTTCACGCCGCCGGCCCCGGCCACGGCAAGGCTGTGATCTCCACCTATATGGTTGCCAACGAGATCGCGCTTCGCCGTGGTATCGTCCTGTCGCTCGTGTCGGCTCTTCTTCAGGGGCTCATGGCCGTGGCGATTATCAGCGCGGTCTTCCTGGTCCTCCGTGGCACGGCCATTTCGCAGACCGATACGGTCTTCACGCTGGAAATCCTCTCTTACGCATTTCTGACCGGATTCGGCCTGTGGTTACTGGCCAGAAAGCTCCTGCCTCTCCTCAAAAATACCTTCAGGCGCCGCCCGGCCGCAGCACCGATGGCCATCTCCGGCGGCGGTGTCGCCCTTGTCGCCACACATCATCATTTCGCGCCGCACGACGATCATGCCGACCATGTGCATGAACACGTCCACCATCACCATGGCGATGCCACGCACGCTCACCACCACGCGCCCGGCGAAGTCTGTTCCAGTTGCGGTCATGCTCACATGCCCGACCCGAGCCAAATCGCCGGCGAGCGTTTTCGGCCGACCGAGGCGCTTTCCGCCGTCATTGCAGTGGGGCTGCGGCCCTGCTCCGGCGCGCTGATCGTCCTGACCTTCGCCTTCCTGAATGGCATGGTGGTCGCAGGCATTGGATCGGTTTTCGCCATGGCGCTCGGAACGGCCATCACCGTCGCTGCTCTGGCGACCCTCGCGGTCACGGCGAAGAATGTCGCCATACGTTTTGCCGGCGGCACTGGCAGCGCGGTTGCTCGCCAGGTTCAGTTGGTGGTGGAGTTGCTCGGCGCGGGCCTGATTACCATTCTCGGCATCATGCTGCTGGCGGGAGCCATGGCCTCCGCCTGACGGAACGACCGGGCTTCTACCGCTCGCGATCGAGATGCTCTCTGCGCCGGTTCTGACGGCTCCTCAGCCAGAACAACGCGGGAAAGGTGAGCACGAAAATCGCCGCCACGATGACGCCAAGCCAAGGCGAAACCTCGGCCGCCTTCAAGACGAGGTCGGGGATGAATATCCAGCCCACCAGAAAGACAAGAGTGATAATAGCCGCCGCAATGGCCGTTCTCCGTGTCTCGGTTGTCATGGAAAGGCCTTTCGGTTCGGAGGCACAATCATTCGGCCTGTTGCTGCTCGGCAATCGCCATCACGAGTAGGCGATACAGGTACCGACGGGCGTGTCTTGTCACGGCGTTGATAGAAGATCGGCACGGATATCGGCAAGTCGTTTCCTCTGCTGCCCCTCGGCGTCGAAATTGGACGGCTCAAGCCAGATTTCAAAGGCGCGACGGATCACCGGCCATTCGGTATCGATCATGGCATACCATGCCGTATCGCGATTGCGGCCACGCGAGACCATATGTTGACGGAAAACACCCTCGAAGGTGAAGCCAAGGCGTTGCGCAGCGCGGTGGCTGGCTTCGTTGCGATTGTCGAGTTTCCATTCGAAACGCCGATAGCCGAGATCGTCGAAAACATGCCGCGCCATGAGGAAGTGAGCTTCAGTCACCTCCGGCGTGCCTTGCGCAGCCGGAGCGTGAGCGACCGCTCCCGTTTCGCAAACGCCGTTCTTTTCGTCGATACGCATATAGGAGGCCATGCCGATGGCCGAATGATCCGCCAGGCGTCGAAAAACCATGGTGTGCCAGTCTCCCTGCGCCGCTTCCAGCCAGCGCCGGAACTGAGCCTCGGAATTGAAATCCTTGTTCGGGAAATAACGGATCAGATCATTGAAACGCCTCTCACCGAAGGCGGACCAAAGCGCGGCAGCATCCTTGGCAGGCTGAAAACCCGTCAGTTCGACCAGCGAACCAGTGAGACGTTCGGGTGAAGGTCTCGGCCTCGGGATCCAATTGGAAAGGTCTGAGGGTGTGTTCACGGCAGCCTCCGTCGTTCATCGCTTCCCGTAGGATGAACGAGAGTCCACTCTCAACCAAAAACCTGTCTCGATGGCGAAAAGAGAGGGCGCTCGGGGAGGAAATCGAGCGCCCTTTAGAGAACCAGCCTTGGGAGGAGGATAATTGCTGGCTGACCCGATACTCGTCTAAACTGGTGAAGAAAGTGTTAACGGGCAAGTTGTGGCAATATGACGTCTTAAAAGGCGGGTCATATTATCAAGTAAACGATTATGATGACAGAGTTTTAGGCATCACAACCGGATGGTGACTTGGCTGTGCGCTGAATAAAATCCTTTACCAGCACCAGGGACGGAGCCCGCGAACGCAGCGGCCAGGAGAACGCTGCGATCGTATCCACATGACTGACACCTTCCAGCAATTCTTTATCGACGCGGTTGCCCGACTTTCGCAATGCTTCGGTCATCTGTCTGGTGTCCAAAGCATGGACCGTCTCATCGTCCAGCCCATGAATGAGCAGCGACGGCGGGTGTTTGCCGCCGGCAAAATCGATGACCTGGCTGCGCTCGCGCGTTTGCGGCGGAAAGACCGGCTTCCATTCTTCGGTGATATCGAAATTATAAGGGCCGGAGATGCCGATGAAGCCCGCTATGGCTTCGCATGGATCAATGCGGTAACGCGCCAGATAGCGGCGATCGAAGGTCATCAGCCCACCGATATGCGCCCCGGCGCTATGGCCCATGACAAAAGCGGGCAGGCCCCTGCCCTCTTCCTTTTCGATGACGGAAAACGCCAGCGCGGCATCGTCGACGAAGGTCGGAAAATTGACGTCCGGATGCAGCCGATAGTCCGGAATGGCAACCGTAAACCCTTCCTTGGCAAGTGACGCGCCAACGAACTCGTACATGCCCCGGCTTCCGCTCTTCCAGCTTCCTCCATAGTAGAAAACGACCAGTGCTTCCGGCGCCCGATCCTTTGGTCTGTAGATATCGTAGCGGTGCCTGTCGGCCTCACCATAGGCGATGCCGCGCTCGACAGAGAGGCCGCTATTGCTCGTCACCGCATTGAGGAGGCTTGCTCCGCTGCATCCGGAAAGGAACAGACCGCAGAACCAGGTGAACAGCACGGCAAGGCGCATGAAAACTCCGTGATGCGAGAGAGAATCTGATCGACCCGAGCCAGATCCTCCATTGAATGGTCAGAAACGATACGTCGCCACCTCGTCAAAAGTTGCGTGCGCCTCGTGTTTCCGATCAATCCTGCTGTCGGCGCTCGACCGAGACCGCCTTGATGAGCGCTCCGACCTGCTGGCCTTCGACGAGCGCCATCTCATCCACGCTTTTGCGGGTCAGCCGCGCGCGCAACGCCCCCCGCCCCACCGAGAGCAGCAACTCAACGTAAGGGCCGTCACGATCCGGGGCGATCCGCTTTATCCGCGCCGAGAGCCGATTGCGTATGGAGAGCCCTTCGGCGGTGATCGCATCACCCACCGCGAGGCTGACGTCACTGGCGAGAATCCGCAGACGCACGCTTTGCCCTTCGACAAAGCCGCCATGGGTGAGTTCGAGCGTCTCTCCACCAAGATCGACCCTCGTGATCTGGTATTGCCGATCGATACCGACGACCTTGCCTTCAAGCAAGGCGCCCGCTTCGCTGCGACCAAGCGCCACATCCGTTTCGAAACGCGGAAAAACGTCGATTGCTGGGCCGGCCGCAACGGTCTGCCCGGCGTCCATCACGACGAGCGTTTCCGCCAGCCGGGCCACTTCGCTCACATTATGACTGACGAGAACGATCGGGATCCGGCTCTCGTCGCGTATCGCCTCGATCATCGGGATGAGTTCGGCGCGTCGCGCCGGGTCGAGCGACGCAAGAGGTTCGTCCATCAGAAGAAGCGAAGGGCCCGAGAGAAGCGCCCGCCCAATGGCCACGCGTTGCCGCTCTCCACCGGAAAGGGTGCGCGGCTTGCGGCCCAGAAGGTGCGCAATTCCTAAAAAATCGGCCATTCTGGATAGAGAGGTAGCGTCCGGCCCGCGCCCTCCATGTCGTCCATAGGCGAGGTTGGACGACACACTGAGATGCGGGAGAAGCCGCCCCTCCTGGAAGACGAAGCCGACGCGCCGCTGTTCCGCCGGCACATCGATGCCGGTTTCACTATCCAGCAACACCCGATCATCAAGCCTGATCGAACCGAGGGCATTCGGCACCAGTCCGGCGATCGCTCGCAAAATCGTTGTCTTGCCCGCCCCGGAAGGGCCAAACAGAGCAGTGATTCCCAGCCCACTTTCAAAGCGACACTCGGCCTGAAACGACCCCTGCCGTAAACGAACATCGACGCTGAGATTGCCGCTCATGTCCCGGCTACCCCGGCGCCCAGCCGTTTCTGCACCAGTTCGGAAACGATAACCGCCCCGAGTGCCAGCGCGACGGAGAACCCGATCAGTCGCAGTGCCGCGGCATCTCCGCTCGGGCTCTGCAGCAGCGAATAAATGGCCAGCGAAAGCGTTTGCGTTTCCCCAGGCACATTCGATACGAACGTGATCGTCGCGCCAAACTCGCCCAAGGCCTTGGCGAAGCCGAGAATGCCTCCCGCGATGAGACCGGGCAAACTGAGCGGCAGCGTGATGGTGAGAAAGCGCCGGAAGCGCCCCACACCCAATGTGCGGGCCATCTCGGAAAGGGATGGATCGACCGCCTCGAGCGATAGACGGATCGGCCTGACAAGGAGAGGAAAGGCCATCACGCCGGCGGCGAGTGCGGCGCCGGTCCATCGGAAGGCGAAGACGAACCCCAACCAATCGCGAAGCGGCCCACCCACCGGCCCCTGTGTCCCGAACAGAATAAGCAAGCCATAGCCTGTCACGACCGGCGGAACCACGAGCGGAAGCATGATGAGCGACTGGGCCACCGATTTGCCGGGAAACTCCTTGCGCGCGAAGAGCCAGGCGACTGCGAATGCGAGAGGCAAGGCAATAACGATGGCGACACCTGCCACACGAAGCGAAAGCAGAACGATGCGGATCTCAGTTTCGCTCATCCACCCACGTCACCATCGCCCACGGTGCGGAATCCCGCATCCTTCAAAGCGCCCTGCCCGTCCGGCGACTGAAGAAATCTCAGAAACGCTTCGGCACCCGCGGGGTTCTGCGCGCCGGCCGTCACGGCGGCAGGATAGCGTATCGGATCGTGGCTCGAATCCGGAAATTCATAGAGGATCGCGAGTTCGGGCGCAGCAAGACGATCGGATGCGTAGACAATGGCGCGCGCCACTTCGCCTCGCCTGACAAGCTCGAGCGCGATCCGGACATTCTCGCCGAGAACGGCGCGACTCTCGACGGTTTGCCAAAGCCCTGCGCTTTGGAGCGCCTCCTTGGCATAGATCCCTGCGGGCACATGGCTCGGATCGCCAATAGCAACCCGCTCCTCCTTCAGAGCGGCTTCGGCACTCTTGGCCGTTGCGGCGCCCTCCGGACCCACAATGACGAGAACATTGCGCGCAATATCGCCTCGGCTGTCCGGCTGAATAGCATTCTGACGGGCCAGCCAATCCATCCAGTCCGTGTTGGCGGAAATGAAAAGATCGGCAGGTGCGCCCTGCGCGATCTGCTTGGCGAGCGTGGAGGAGGATGCGAATGAAAAACGCGGCGCCTCGTGTCCTTCTGACGCGTAGCGCTCTGCCACGTCATTCAGCGCATCTGTCATCGACGCCGCAGCAAAGACCAGCGGACCGGCAACGGCGTCATCACCCCGGCTCGCCGGCGTGAGAAGCAACGCGAGGCCGACCGACAGAAGGCCAGCAAAAAACGACCGGCGTGTATAATGAAGGTTCATCATCCGATCAGGCTATCCCACGACGCCGCTTGTGTCATTGGAGACAGCGCAGCAGGCGCTGTCGTTCACCCCACCGCATTGCGAACGAGCGTGAACTGCGACCCCGTATCGTTTCGGCAGTTGAGCGTTTCGCGACCGGAGAAGGTGCATGTTGCCTGAGACTGCCGCTGCTGACGCACCGAATAGAAATCGAGCGCTACGCGGTCGCCGGTTTCCGAATAGGTTCCCTCGGTCACCGTTTCACCTGTCGCGCGAAGTGTTGTGGTGAAGCGCCCTCCGGGAGTGAAGTTCGACATGGCCACCCCGTCGGTCGCCATCCACTGACCGCTCACCCGGGACGGAGGCGGTGTATTGGCGGCCTGCTGGGTGGAGCGCGGCCCTGTGGTACAGCCGGCTGCCGCGATGCCAGCGACGAGCAGCATGGCAAGTGCGCGGTTGTTCATGATCGTTTCTCCCGTAGGCATGGAACGGTCGGACACCCGACCGGAATGAGGGCCACTCTTGCGCGACCTGTTGGTGCAGGCAACGAAATAGATTGCCGGTAGCGGTCAAATACGGACAATCTGGTTAAAACGCCACCAGAACATTGCGGAATTGCCACGGATCGCTCTCATCGATGGCTTCGATGAAATATTTGTTGCGGTCCTTGAGCGGCGTCCAGTCAGTGTAATGGCCCTCCACGGGACCGAGATAGGGCTTCTGGATCTCCAGGCAGCGCTTGTAGTCCATCTCGTCCGCCTCGACGATGCCCGCCTCGGGATTTTCCAGCGCCCAGACCATTCCCGCAAGAACGGCCGAAGTCACCTGAAGGCCCGTCGCGTTCTGATAGGGCGCGATATCCCTCGTCTCTTCGATGGAAAGGCGCGATCCGTACCAATAGGCGTTCTTCTCATGGCCATAGAGAAGAACGCCGAGTTCATCGACGCCATCGACGATCTCGTCTTCGTCGAGAACATGATATTCCGGCTGCATCTCTCCACCATTGCCGAACATCTCGTGCAAAGACAGCACCGCGTCGTCTGCGGGGTGATAGGCGTAATGGACGGTCGGCCGGTAGTCCGGCTTCAATCCTTCGCCGACCGTGAAGAAATCCGAGATCGAAACGCTTTCATTATGCGTGACGAGGAAACCGTATTGCGCCCCCGGTGTCGGGCACCACGTGCGTACGCGGGTATTGGCGCCTGGCTGTTCGAGGTAGATCGCAGACAGACAACCCGACCCTTCGGCCTGTGTCTTGGCGTTTTCCGGCATCCACTTCTCATGCGTGCCCCAGCCCAGTTCCGCAGGCTGGAATCCCTCGGCGACGAAACCCTCGACGCTCCATGTGTTCCAGAACTCGCCCATTGGCTTCGGGCTCTTGGTGCGCTGCGTATCGCGCTCGGCAATGTGAACGCCCTTGACGCCGGCATCGCGCATCAGCTTCGCCCAGCCTTCGCGATCATCCGTTGCCGGTTCCTTGAACTCCATGCCGATATCGTTCGCGACATCGACGAGGGCCTGCTTCACGAACCACGAGACCATGCCGGGATTGGCTCCGCAGCAGGAAACGGCGGTCGTGCCCCCTGGATTGGCGCGCTTCTCGGAGCGCACGGTTTCGCGCAGCGCGTAATTGGTGCGCGCGGCATTGCCGAGGCTGTCGTCGAAATAATAGCCGAGCCAGGGCTCTACCACCGTATCGATGTAGAGCACGCCCAGTTCACGGCACAGTCTCATCAGATCGAGTGAGGAGGTGTCGACGGAAAGATTGACGCAGAAGCCCTGCCCTTCGCCCGCGGTCAGAAGCGGCGTCAGCAGGTCCCGGTAGTTCTCCTTGGTAACGGCCTCCTCGATCAGCGGAATGCCACGATCTTCCAGCAATTTCTTGTCGCCCTCCACCGCCTTAGGGTCGATGACTGTGAACCGGCTCTTGTCGTAATCGAAATGCCGCTCGATCAAAGGCAGGGCTCCCCGTCCGATGGAGCCGAAACCGATCATCACGATCGGTCCTGTGATCTTGGCATGCACGGGCCAGTTCTGTTCGGCCATGGGCTTGATCTCCTGATTATCATTTTCGTCAGCGGGCGGGTCCCCGCGCACCTAGCACAATCTGAGCCGGTTCAAGAACGGGACGCCGTAAAACTGTGTCCTATCTCATGGCGGAACAACCCGACAGGACATGATTATGAGCGATACATACACCCCACCGAAAGTCTGGACCTGGGATAGCGAGAGCGGCGGCCGCTTCGCCAAGATCAACCGGCCGGTCGCCGGCCCGACGCACGACAAGGAGCTTCCTGTCGGCGACCACCCCTTCCAGCTCTATTCCCTGGCGACACCCAATGGCGTGAAGGCAACGGTGATGTTCGAGGAATTGCTGGAAGCCGGCCATTCCGGCGCGGAATACGATGCGTGGCTGATCGACATCAGCGAGGGCGACCAATTCGGCAGCGGCTTCGTCGAGATCAATCCCAATTCCAAAATTCCGGCGCTGGCCGACCATAGCGAAAATCCCCCGGTCCGGGTTTTCGAAAGCGGTTCCATCGTTCTCTATCTGGCCGAGAAATTCGGGGCGTTTCTGCCGACCGATCATGCCGGACGCACTGAGACGCTCAACTGGGTGTTCTGGCAGATGGGCGCGACGCCTTTTCTCGGCGGAGGGTTCGGCCACTTCTACAATTACGCCTCGGAAAAGTACGAATATCCCATCAACCGTTATGCGATGGAAGTGAAGCGCCAACTCGACGTGCTGAACCGTGAACTGGCCGAAAAGGACTATCTGGCCGGTAGCGATTATACGATCGCCGATATCATCACTTGGCCCTGGTACGGACAGCTTGTGCTCGGCCGCGCCTATGACGCGGCGGAATTTCTGTCCGTCCACGAATATGAGCACGTCATGCGCTGGGCAAAGCAGATCGATGCGCGCCCGGCCGTCTCGCGTGGTCGCATGGTCAACAAGATGACGGGCGAACCGAAGTTCCAGCTCCGCGAACGCCATTCGGCCGAGGATTTCGAGACAAGCACCCAGGATAAGCTGGAAGGCTGACCAGCCGCGACGGCCTTACGGCCGTTGTAGGGCAGCCATGCCATCACCCCGCGAAACAATCGACCGCCGCAATAATTGGAAACTGCGCCATGAAACCTCTCTTTGCCGCAACGCTCGGTTTGGCGCTCACAGTTCCAGTCGGCGGTCGAGCCGTGGCGGATCCCGCCGATTTTCAGGGTCTCAACTGTGCGACAACGATCATCACCGGAACAGTCGATCCGGAAAAGTCTCGCGGCGTCGCCGAGACCCTCAGACAGGTTCTCGTCAAGCTGACCGGCGACGAGGCCTCTGCCGCTGATAATGCGATGCCGTCGAGCTTCGATCCGCCGGTCGAGAAGCTCGAACTCGAAGACCGGATGAAGGATATCCCGGTCCATGACGAGCAGGGGACACGCGAGCGGCCGCATTTCCTCCGCGTCTGTTTCGAACGCGAGCCGCTCCTGTCGGCCATCCGGTCGGCAGGCTTTAAGCCATGGCTAGAAGAGCGTCCGACCCTGGAAATTCGTCTTGCGATTGAAACACCGGGCGGCCGCTACATCCTCCGGGAAACAGGCGCAGAGGGCTTTGGTCAACGCCTCGCCCTCATCGATACCGCCGTCGAGCGCGGCTTGCCCGTCAGCTTGCCGGACCAGAACAGCGACACCCTCGATGTCGGCGACCTCAAATCGTTTGTTTTCGAAGGCCCGCCGGCGCTCACGGAACAGGACCATCCGGTTCTCTATGGTCTTCTGACGCTCAATCCTGATGGTGCCGACTGGGACGCCACATGGCGTCTTTCCGGCGAAGCGAAAAACTGGAAGGCAGATGAGGTGAGTTTCGACGAAGCGTTCCGAACAGGTCTCGGCAAGGCGATAGAAAGGTTGCGTCCGCAATGACTTCACCTGAAGAAACGACCGGTGGCTGCTTGTGCGGCAAGGTTCGGCTGACGGCGCGCGGCGAGCCTTATCGCGTCGGCCTCTGCCATTGCCTCAACTGCCGAAAACACCACGGTGCTCTTTTTCATGCATCAGCGATCTTTCCGGAGGATGCCGTCAGCATCGAAGGAGTGACCGCCAGTTACCGAGATCACTTTTTCTGTCCAAACTGCGGCTCAGCGGTCTATTCCCGCTCGGATGACGAAATCGAAGTCAACATCGGTTCTCTCGATGCGCCCGACCAGTTCCAGCCGACCTATGAACTCTGGACGGTTCGCCGCGAAAGCTGGCTGCCACCCTTCGACGGCATACGGCACTATGAGCGCGACCGGGAAGGATCGACACGCTCGGAGGATTAACCTACCCGATACCTGATCGAAATCGCGCGGCACTCCGCATCGCTCATTGCGCCCAGCCCCCGCCGTCCGTACATGCAGATCGATTCTGATCGACAATTGGACCCGATGCAGCGGCGATGAGCGAGACCTTGGTTGACGATAGGCAGACAGCGCGGCCGGATGCGTCGGAGGGGGGACTTCGTAGCCGCGCGGCCCGGCTCATTGCATCCTCACGCTTCGAATGGACGATCATCGTGCTGGTCGTTGTCAATGCGATCATTCTCGGGCTGGAAACGTCGCCCACCGTCATGCGCGCCATCGGCCCGGCGCTCGTGATCCTCGACAAAATCATTCTGGCGCTTTTCGTCGTCGAGCTGGCGCTGCGCTTCTTCGTCCATCGCCTGCGCTTCTTCAATGATGGATGGCGCGTCTTCGACCTGTTCGTGGTGGGCATCGCGCTCGTGCCTGCAACCGGCAATCTGGCGGTCCTGCGCGCCCTTCGCGTGCTGCGGATTCTGCGCCTGATCTCGGTTATTCCCTCGCTTCGCAAGGTCGTGACCGGTCTTGTGAACGCCCTGCCCGGCATGGGCTCGATTATCGTTCTGATGGCGCTCGTCTTCTATGTGTTTGCAGTCATGGCGACGGGCCTCTTCGGGGGCAGCTTCCCCGAATGGTTCGGAAACCTCGGCGCATCGGCCTATTCCCTGTTTCAGATCATGACGCTCGAAAGCTGGTCGATGGGCATCGTACGGCCGGTGATGGAGCAATATGAATGGGCGTGGATCTTCTTTATCGCCTTCATCATGTCGACGACCTTCACGGTCCTGAACCTGTTCATCGGCATTATCGTGTCGGCCATGCAGGCCGAGCACGACGATCTTGCTGCCGAGGAGCGGCACACGCTGCAGGACAATCAGGCCTCCATGACGAGCGAAATGAAGGCGCTGCGTGCCGAAATCGCCGAATTGACGCGTATCGTCTCCGAAAAACGCTAAAAGCCAACCTCAGCTTTCCCGGTCGACGATTAGTCCCTGAGAACAGCCGTTTCGTCCCGCGGGCGCACAAAAATATCACCGAATATTTGCGCGATCTTTCTCTCCACCTCTGGCCTCAAGGTCAGCGAATATTTGACGGCGATATGGTGAGCATCACGCATCATAACGAAATTTGAACTGGCAGCCCGGCACACGTCGTCCCAGCAGAAATTATCGGTCATGTCGATAACGGCCACGTCGGGTCTCGGCTTTTGGTCTGACACAGACCATGGCGACCTTTTTGCAAGCGCCAGCGACCTCGGTGTGGTGCACATATCCGAGCGAAGGGGATTGCTAACTAGACAATCAAGTGGATCGATATCCATCCGGGGCGTGTCGGCGAAGAAGACGACACGAGCACCCGTCTGCAAAATGCGCTCCAAAATTCTCTCTTCGCCCGATGCAAGTGCTTCTAACCGAGCTGTACCCTTTAAGGTTTGCCCTTTGTCATCAACGACGTGATGACGGGAATAGGCACTCATAAAGACGACGTCCGGTTTTAAACGCTCGATCTCGGCAAGCACGGCTTCGCGCCACTCGTCACATTCGAAGTACTGCCGTTTCAACTGATCGTGCCACAAACGGATATCATTCGGAAAGCAGTTCGTTTTTGTCCGAGCCAACAGTTTGAAACCTTGATCTTCCGCGATTTCTTTTAAAACCGGAAACCACTGCGCTGCGTGACTATCGCCAAACAAAACCATCCGGCGGTCGCTAGAAGCGGTGCCAAATTCGCATGGCGGGTATTCTACGATCTCAGAAGAAAGGTGGCACCTACGCTCTCCGGTAGAAATAGCCGGAAGATCGTATCGAACTTCGCGAGAGAAAATGGATGAACCATCAGAGAGATAGATAATATTTATCTGCTCTATATCCTGCTTGACCTGCACCAAACCGATGACGAGGACGGCGGTCGACAGAAGCGCCACGCCAACCGACGTATATTTACGCGACACAAGACGAGGCGAATAACGGACCGGCTTTTCGATGAAGATAAATCCGAGCACCGACAAACAGATGGTTAGCAAAAGAGCGCCGCAGATATCCACGGCCCCCCACGACCCGACGCTCGATTTCCAGATCACGAAAACCGGCCAATGCCATAGGTAAAGAGAGTACGAAATACGGCCGATTTGAACCGGGCCGGTGGTGCTCAAAAACGCTGAAGTATGTCTTGCGAAGCAGAATTTGCGTTGACGCCCGCAAAAATAAAGAGAGCCGTTCCCAAAGTCGGGATCAAAGCGAAGAAAGATGGATAGAGGAGATTGGCGTCAAAAGTCGCAATTGAAAGAACGATCAGAAGAGCGCCGGTCCAGACGGATAGGAGACGCATTCTGAAGCTGGGCTTAATCCGATAATGCTCCAGAAAGCAGACGAGAGAGCCGGCGCCAAACTGCCACACGCGCGCGTGAGTACCAAAAAATGCAACCGGTTGAGATTTTTGACTATAATAAAGACAAATAAGTAGAGACAGAACACCTAATATCAGTATTGAAAAAACGATACGGCGAATAATTATTCGAGCATTACCCCCCCTGTCTTCCACGAAAAATTAAAATGAGAGGCAAAAATAAAACTGTAACAAGGAGATAAAATTGCTCTTCGACAGCCAAAGACCAATAGTATATAAACGGCCCTTGACCGCCGCCCTCATCAAAATACTGAACTGCTGACTGAATTTTATTCCAATTTATAAGATATGCAACTGCCCATACCGCATCTCTTACCGCATAATAAAAATGAGGGATTGAAAACAGAATATGGTAAGCAAGTAACGTCGCTAATATGACGACGATAGCGATGGGCAAAAGTCGCCGCACCCTGCGTGCCCAGAAATTGACGAAGTCAATCCGTCCGGTTGCACTCAATTCCTTCAGTAAAATTGATGTGATTAAGTAACCAGAGATGACAAAAAATATGTCGACCCCGACAAACCCTCCAGCAAAGCTGGCAATTTCAGCATGAAATAAAAGGACGCTGATAACCGCGACAGAGCGCAGACCGTCAATATCGGCGCGATAGGCAATCTTCATGCGCGGATCGGTCCCCTTGCCGCCGGGCGAGAACGGAAAAGTGATTCCGCAAAGTCCGAAATCCCCATCAGCGCCGATTAATCCGCTTCAAAAACGAACCCCTCACGTCCACTCCCCCTAGATCGCACAAGGACGCATAAGTTTGAGCCCTCACAAAGGTGCTTTCTTGTCGAGCAAGGTAGTCAATGTCAAACAGGCCGTGAGATACTGGCCGGCCAGAACGATCAGCTTTCCTGGTCGGCCTCTTCCAACTCGTCGATCAGGCCTTCGATCATCGATAGGCCCTTGCTCCAGAAGGCGGGGTCGGATGCGTCGAGGCCGAAGGGAGCGAGCAGGTCCGAATGGTGCTTGGTGCCACCGGCCGCGAGCATGTCGAAGTAACGATCCGCGAACCCATCCGAGGCGTTCTGATAGACCGCGTAAAGCGAGTTTACCAGACAATCCCCGAACGCATAGGCATAGACGTAGAAGGGTGAAGCGATGAAGTGCTTCACATAGGCCCACCAGACGTCATAGCCTTCATTCAGCTGCACGGCCGGGCCAAGGCTCTCGGCCTGCACGTCAAGCCAGAACTGGCCGATCTCCTCACTGGTCAGCTCACCCTCGCGCCGCGCCGTATGTACCTTCCGCTCGAAGCGGTAGAAGGCGATCTGTCGAACAACCGTATTGATCATGTCCTCGACCTTGCCGGCCAGCATGGCCTTGCGCTGCGCAGGGTCGTCCATACGCTCCAGCAGCGACCGGAAGGTCAGCATCTCGCCGAAGACTGACGCCGTCTCGGCCAGCGTCAGCGGCGTATCTGCCATCAAGGCACCCTGCTTGCCGGCCAGAACCTGATGAACCCCGTGACCGAGTTCATGGGCCAGCACCATGACATCGCGCGGGCGCCCCTGATAATTGAGCAGGACATAAGGATGCGCGCTCGGCACGGTCGGGTGCGAAAATGCACCGGAGGCCTTTCCCTCCCGGCTCGGCGCGTCGATCCAGTTCTTCTCGAAAAAATCGTTGGCGATGTTAGCCATTCGCGGATCGAACCCCCCATAGGCGTCGAGCACGGTCTGCCGAGCCTGGTTCCAGCCGATCGTTTCCTGCTGCGTGGTCGGCAGCGGTGCATTCCGGTCCCAATGGTTCAGCTTCTCCATGCCGAGCCACTTCGCTTTCATCGTGTAATACCGGTGCGAAAGGCGCGGATATGCCGCGACAACTGCCTCTTCCAGTGCATCGACAACGTCTTTTTCGACCCGGTTGGCAAGATGGCGGCCATCGGCAATATCGCCAAAACCACGCCAACGCTGGCTGATCTCCAGATCCTTGGCGAGCGTATTGGTAATCAGGGTGAAGGTACGGATATGGGACTGGAAACCGCCTGTCAGTCCGGCGGCAGCGTCTGCCCGAACCTGTGCATCCCCGTCCATCAGCAGATTGAGCGCCGGCTCCAGCGGCAGGGCCTCACCTACCCCGCTATGGAAGCGCATATGCGTGAGCGTTTCGTCGTACAGGCGATTCCATGCGCCGGCCGCGGTCTGGCTCTTTTCCAGGAAAAGCTGCTCGATCCGGTCCTCGAGTTGATAGGGCCGTTCCTTGCGCAGATCCTCGACCCAAGGCCGGTATTGTGCCAGGCGCGGGTCGCGCTTCATCGCTTCGGCCATATCGGTTTCGTCGATGCGGTTGATTTCAAGCGGGAAGAACAGCAGGTGCGATGACGCTTCGGTTATCTTTCCGGCAAGGTCGCCATAGAGCTTGCCGCGCGCAGCATCGGCCGTATCCGCGTAATAATAAAGGCCTGCATAGCTCATGATGCGGCCCATCAATTCTTCGATGGCTTCAAACCCTTCGATCGCTGCGCCCAGCCCCTCGTCGCCCGTCTTCTGCGCGGCTTCGGCCAGCGTTCCGGCCCAGCGCGCCTGAAAGGTCTCAGCAAGGCCCGCTGCGCGGGAAACGTCGTCCTTCAGCGCGGGATCATCCGGACCGGCATAGAGGTCGGCCAGGTTCCATTCGGGAAGATCCCCCGTTTGAGCCGCCGCCGGCTCCGATTGCGAGCAGACAGGCTCGAAGGCATTACGCACGAATTTCATAATCAAGTTCTCCCGCTGGAAGGCGCTCGAGACACAGTCACCTTCCATTAACCTCGTTTCTTGGGCTGCCATTTAGGTGCTCGTGCCAAGTTGGTCCACGTTTGCCCAATGTGAAAGCCCTGTCCGGTCATGCCGATCACGATTCTGACTGTAGATGATGAACCCGTTCAGCGGCGGCTCGCAAGGGAGGCGCTGACACGCGCCGGCTATCGTGTTGCCGAGGCCGAGAGCGGTGAAGCAGCCCTGCAGAGCCTCGCCGACACCTCGACCGCTGCGATCGATCTCGTTCTTCTGGACCTGATGATGCCCGGCATGGATGGGCTGGAAACGCTCGCGGCCATGCGCGAACAGGGTTTCGATCAGCCCGTCATTGTTCTGACGGCCAAAGGCGGCATGGACAGCGTCATCGCCGCCATGCGCGCGGGGGCATTCGATTACGTGGTCAAACCTGTCGCGCCCGAGCGGTTGCGGACCTGCGTGCATGATGCCCTCAAGGTACAGGAAAGGATTACCACGCCGCGCCGTCGCCCGGCGGCCTCTCCCTCAGCCATTACCGGCTTCGACAATCTGACCTCCCGGTCGGAAGCGATGACGCGCGTTATCACCATCGCCAAGAAAGCTGCCGCATCCAACATTCCGGTTATCATCGAGGGTGAGAGCGGCGTCGGCAAGGAGCGACTCGCCCGCGCCATTGCCAATGCGTCGGATCGCAGTCGCAAGAAATTCGTTACAGTCAATTGCGGCGCCATCCCGGAAAATCTGGTCGAGAGCATTCTGTTCGGCCATGAGAAAGGCGCTTTCACCGGCGCAACCGAACGACAGATCGGCAAGTTTGTCGAAGCCGATGACGGCACGCTGTTTCTCGACGAGATCGGCGACCTGCCACTCGACGCGCAGGTGAAGCTGTTGCGCGCCGTGCAGGAGGGCGAGGTCGATGCCGTCGGCGCTCGTCAGACCAAAAAGGTCGATGTCCGCTTCATCTCCGCAACCCATCACGATCTGGTCTCTGCCGTACAGGCTGGCCGTTTCCGCGAGGATCTCTACTACCGCCTCTCGGTCTTCCCCATTCGTATGCCGCCTTTGCGCGAAAGGCGCGAAGACATCGCACCGCTCGCCGAGCAGTTCACGCGCAGTTTTGTGCGCAGCGAAGGCGCAGGCCATATCAAGGGCATAGAGCGGGGCGCCTTGAACCTGCTGATGCGTTACGACTGGCCGGGCAATATCCGGCAGCTCGAGAATACGATCTTCCGTGCCGTGGTTCTTGCGGAAGGCCCGCACCTGACGGAAGCCGATTTCCCACAGATCGCCACGCAGCTGGGCAGCCCTCCTGCCGAGCAGGAGCGTTCGCATGCCGCCGAGCGGCATATGGAAATGGTTTTGCAATCGCCTTCCGAGCTTGGTGACCTGCAGCGTGCGGCGAAAGCCTTGCGACTGGCCGACCAGCAGCCGTCTTCCGATGATATGGGCAGCGAGCTGACCGACGGCTTTCTTGCTGCGCTCGATAGCGAGGGCGACGTCAGGGCGCTTGCGGAAATCGAGGAAGAGATGATCCGCTTCGCGATCGATCACTATGGCGGGCAAATGAGCGAAGTGGCACGGCGGCTCGGCATCGGGCGCTCGACCCTCTACCGCAAGCTGAAGGAATTCGGCATCGATCCCGAGATCATCCGCGACGCGGGCTGACTGTCCCCGCACCTGTTAACCCGCCGCTAACCATAAGATTGCCCTTTGGGAACCCGTGGCGGGTTTTGTCAAACTGTTACCGCATTTACACAGCACTAAGTCGTCATTAACCAGTCCATTGGTAGGATGAACGGATGGTAAATGCCGTTATCCGCTCTGGCTGGAGGGGATAGGGGCGACAGTATATGGCGGGTGCGATGAATAATCGACTGGGTGTACGCCGTTGGTTCGGCGGATTTGGTGGAATGTCGCCAATGGCTCGTTTCGGCTTGCCTGTTCTCGCGTCCCTGGCGGTCTTCCTCATCTCTCCGGCGGAAGCCGATGCGGCAACGCAAACCCTCAAGCTCTACAACGTTCATACCAAGGAAAAAGCGGATATCACCTTCAAGCGTAACGGCCGTTACGATGCCGGCGGCTTGAAGAAGATCAACCATTTCCTGCGCGACTGGCGTCGTGACGAACCGACAAAGATCGATCCGCAGCTTCTGGATATCGTCTGGGAAGCCCACCGTCAGACCGGCTCGCGAGAATATATCCATGTGATTTCCGGCTACCGCTCGCCCAAGACAAACGCCATGCTTCGGCGCACACGCGGCGGCCAGGCCAAGAAAAGCCAGCACATGCTCGGCAAGGCCATGGATTTTTACATTCCGGGCGTGAAGCTGTCGAAGCTTCGCGAAATCGGCTTCAAGTTGCAGGGCGGCGGCGTCGGTTTCTACCCGCGCTCGGGCTCGCCCTTCGTCCACTTCGATACCGGCAATGTCCGTGCATGGCCGCGCATGAGCCGCAACGAACTGGCGCGCGTCTTCCCGAAAGGCAACACGCTGCACCTGCCTGCCGACGGCAAGCCGTTGCCCGGCTATCAAACGGCCATGACCGCTTATAAGCAGCGGAAATCTAAGGGCATTGCCTATGCTGGCGGTAACGCCTCCTCCGGCTCTTCGGGCGGCTTTCTGGCCGCGCTGTTTGGCGGCGGCAATGATGAAGCCGAGGATGAGGCCGAAAGCGCAATCGCTCGTGCCCCGGCCCGTGCGTCCAATCCGGTCCCGGCCGCAATTGTCCGTCAGCCTGAACCGTCACCCGGTCAGCTTCTTGCTGCCCTGCCCGCTTCATCCGTGCCCCTGCCGGTGACGTCGCCGCGTCGAACCGGTGCGCCCGTGCCCCCCGGCTCTATTCCGGAGGCAGGCTCGGCGACCGTGCCGACAGTCGAGACCGCACCGGAGGTGCCCGCGACGGCTACGGATGACGAAGTCGGAAGTCTGCTCGCAGCCGTCGACGTACCGCTTCCCACCGCGCGGCCACGCACTGCGGAGCCAGCGCCGACCGTTCTCGCGCTCGCTTCGCAGAATACCGTGTCCAACGACGCCCTTGAAGCTGCCAACGCCGTGGCTGATACGCGCCTTCCTGTTCCGCTCCCGGTCACGCGGCCACAAAGCGACGCATCCGCTCTGCTGGCGGCACTGGATGCCACGCAGAAGGTGGATGCCAGTCCGATTGTCCCGGTGCGCGCGGAAAGGAACCCGGATGACTCGGCTGCCGCCCTTCAGGCCGTATCATTTGCATCCGCGTCGAACAGCAGCAGAAATGGCCGCTTGACGGCTGAGCCGGCAACCGAACTGGCGATGAACGATGTTCCGACAAGCCGGCGTATCCGCGCCGACATGGTTTCGCCGGCGGTGACCGGCACGACGGGCACAGCGGCTCGTCCCGGCAAGGCCGACGCAGCAGCCTTCGAAGCCCAGCGTCAGGAAGCTCTGATTCGGCTGAAGGATGTCGATCAGGCCCGTTGGGCGCTCAAGATCGGATCGCCGAAGATCGAGCGCAAAGAGGCCGAAGCCACCCGCTCGCTGCGCACGCCGCCGAGCAAGATGGTGATCACGGCGTTCACTCAAGAGCCGCAGAAAGTTGCGAGCAATGCCTTCTCCGGCAATGCGATCAACTTCCAGACGGTTGCCCGTTTCGAACGCTGACACGAACCGACAATGCCGTTTAGAAGCCCGCCGCTTTTCCGGCGGGCTTTATTTTTGGACAAGAATACTTTCTTAACGATACGGGGCGAGACTGTTGTCCGAGTAGCCGGTGGATGACTCCGCGGCGTTCGATAGCGCAGCCGATCCATGCATGATCGCCAAGCGCGAGAATATCCATGCTGCCCATTTCTTCCAGCAATAACGTTGTCGCCCTTCGTCTCGTCGAACAGATCGGCGTCAGACAGCCTGCCGAAAACAATGATGGGCAGGACCGCTCAACTTCGATGATCGCAGTGTCGCAGGGATTGAGTATCGAGAGCGCATCATCCGGCACATCGCAGAACGCCAGGCACAGGATCAGTGAATCGGTTTTCGACGCCAGCCATATCGATGTCACCGAGCAGAAGATGAAGCTGTTCACTGATGTCGGCGAAGCGCTCGACATTCGCGAGGACGATTTCGATACGCCTTTGGCCTATGCCACGGCGTTGCGCATCAAGGTCAACGAGCTCCTTGAAGACGAAACAGGACTTGGCCGGGAGCAAATCCGGACTATTGAAAAAGATCTTGGTCTCGACGAATTGGGCTTCACGCTCGAGGACGTCATCAACGCGATCGCAAATCCGGACGGTGAGAGCGACGAGAAGCTGTATGACGCGCTCGACGAAAAATATAATGGTCCCGAGGAGCAGAAGGAGACCGAGGACGCATCAGAAGACCTTTCCCGGAAACTCGATGAATTCGGCCGATATGATGCGTTCTTCTGATCGTTTTCGATTCCATTCATCCGTTCGCGCTGACGCATTGCGCCGCCGGCACCTCATGACCTGCTCTCGCAGAACCGGAACCTTTGCCCGATGACACCGATCAGCAGCCGCGTTGCCGGCAGCGCGCTCGCCCTCATACGCCAGGGCACCGAGGAGCCGAAGCCCAAGCTGCTGGATCAGACAATCGGGATGATCGCTGCGGAAAACGGGCTTGATGTCGAAACGACCGTTAATGAATTGACGAACAGAGCAGAGATGCGGATCTCGGAATCGATCTTCAGCGTCAACCACATCGATATCAACGAACGGAAATTGAAGCTGTTCGAAGAGGTCGGCGAAGCGCTGAACGTCGATCAAGACGACTTCGATACGGTCTCAGCCTATGCATCCGCGCTCAGGGTCGAAGTCGCCAAAATTCTTCGGGATCCGATGGGTGAGAAGATCATCCGCGAGATAGAAGAAGAACTCGGTCTGGACGAGCTTGGTGTAAGCCTTGATGAAGTCATATCAGCCATCGCGAACCCGGACGGCGAGGCCGACGCCAAACTCACGGAAGCCCTCGACAAGAAATACAATGGCGATCGACAGAGCGCCAAAGACGCTATCGAACACCTTCAGCTCAACGAGCTTGGCCTTTACGGCCCGGCGTTCTGAGGCTTCCTGCATCTCAGGCGGTTTTCAGGCCGGATGCTTCACGCGCCAGACGCTCGATCTCGTCCCAGTTTCCGGCATCCATCGCATCCTGCGGCGTTACCCATGAGCCGCCCACGCAAAGAACATTCGGCAGGGCGAGGTAATCCGGCGCGCTCTGCGGCGTGATGCCACCCGTCGGACAGAAGCGGACGGAAGCAAGCGGGCTGGACAGCGATTTCAGATAGGCCCGGCCGCCGCTCTGTTCAGCCGGGAAGAACTTCAGGATGGAATAGCCCTCTTCCATCATGCTCATCACTTCCGATGGCGTTGTCGCGCCGGGCAGGAAAGGCACGGCATGGTCCTTCGCCACGCCGAGAAGTTCCACGGTCGTGCCAGGCGAGACGATGAACTGCGAGCCGGCATCGGCGGCTTCCTTGAACTGCTTGGGGTTGAGGATCGTCCCGGCCCCGACGATTGCCCCTTCGACCTCATTGGCCACAAGACGAATGGCATCCAGTGCCTCGGCCGTTCTGAGCGTGATCTCGATGGCCGGCAGACCACCGGCGACCAGAGCCTTGGCCATCGGCACTGCATGAGAAAGATTGCTGATCTGAACGACGGGAATAACAGGCTGTCCGGTCAGCACTTGCGACAAGGCTTCTGTTTTCTGTTGCAGCTTCATCGTGCGCCCGTCCTTCTTCGCGCTTTGGATCGAACCGACTTATAGTCCTTCGGGGGCTCAGTCCAACCGCGTTCTTGCAAAAACTCTCTGGAGAACCGCGTAAAGCAGCGTCAAAAGCGCCCAGCCGACAGAAGAAGGAATGGACGCATCCTCGGCGCCACTATCATCCTTCCCGCCTGAACGCGCCGTCTGCGACGCCGTCGCGCGCACCAGTTCCGCGAATGTCCGAGGACCCGCAATTCCGTCGATCACCAGATCATGATCGGCCTGAAAACGCTTGAGGACTGCATCGGTCTGCGGCCCGAAGCGGCCGTCGACCCGTAAATCATAGCCGAGTACGGTGAGGTCCCTCTGCATCTTGTGAACGGCCGGGCCGTCCATGCCACGCCGCAAGGTTATGGTCTTCGTTTTCGGGGCCAATGCTTTGACGAATGAGCGTTGATAGGCACCGAAAGCGGCTTCCAACTTCGTGTCGTAAGCATTTTTTGCATAGGCCGGGCCGTTATAGCCTTTCGCAAAGGCCCTGAAATCCTGCCGGCGTAGAGCATCGTCCAATCCGGCTCTCGCAATGAACCGCCCCATCAGGCGCACCTGTCCGCCGATTCCGTTTCGGGCATCGGCGACCAGCGCGTCGACGGACGGATAACCGAGCCAGCGCCAGTGTGAGCCCATCACCTGCCCGCATCCCCATGAACAGCTTTCGTAAGCCGCGACATGATGGATGGCCGCAGCACGCTCCAGCATGGTCCAGCGTGCGGCTTGGCTGCGCGGATTCTTCACGGCCCCCGCGCGAGGATGGGCGAGCCCCGCTTCGCGCGCGATCGCGCGGGCCCTGCCCGCCAGCCGGCGGTCGAAATAATGCCCCTCGAAGCGGATCAGAGGTTCGTCCCGGCCAGCAACCCGCGCCGAAAGACGGCCGCCGCTCTCTACCGCGACAACAGCCGCAAGAGCCGCCGGCGACAGATCCAACCTCTTGGCTTCTCGGCCGATCGCCTCCACCAGAGGCGCGGCCAGTTTCGGTACCACCATGCTTTTCCTCCTAGAATGCGACGGATTGAAAATATGATTGTCCGCCACATCGCAGAGACGTGGAAAAGCCTTCGATTTTTCGCTAGAGCGGCGCCCATGACAAAGAAAACCGCGCTGCCCATTCGCATCTGTGCCCTCTACTGCTTCACCACCGTTGCGGATTCCGTCGGGCTGCGGGAACAACTGTTCAGCCTGTGCGAAAACAATGGCATTCGCGGAACTCTCCTGATCGCTCATGAGGGCATCAACGGCACGGTAGCAGGCTCTGACGACGCCATCGATGCGCTCATTGCAGAACTATCTGACGCGCTCGACTTCACGCGCGCCGAAGTGAAATATGCACGCGCGGCCGAGATGCCGTTTCATCGGCTCAAGGTGCGGCTGAAGAAAGAGATCGTCACCATGGGCGTGGAAGATCTCGATCCCGTTCACGGCACCGGCACGCATCTGTCGCCCGAAGAATGGAACGAACTTCTGGCCGACCCTGACACGGTCGTGATCGACACGCGCAACGATTACGAGATCGCTCTCGGAACTTTCGATAAGGCCGTCGACCCGGAAACCACCACCTTTCGACAGTTCCCGGAATGGGCGGAGCGTCACGACAATGAGTTGCGCGGCAAGAAACTGGCCATGTTCTGCACCGGCGGCATCCGGTGTGAAAAGGCGACGGCCTACATGAAGTCGCTCGGCCATGACGAAGTCTATCACCTCAAGGGCGGCATCCTCGCCTATCTCGAACAGGTGCCAACGGAGGAGAGCCGATGGCAGGGCGACTGTTTTGTCTTCGACGAGCGCGTTGCGGTCGGCCATGGCCTTGCCACCTCCGATGCGACACTTTGCCGCGCCTGCCGCCATCCCCTCACGGAAAAGGACCGGACCGGCCCTCATTACGAGGAAGGTGTTTCCTGTCGATACTGCTATGAAGACAGAACGGAAGCGGATCGCGCCCGCTACCGCCAACGCCACGAGCAAATGAAGCTGGCCGAGAAAACGGGCAGAAAACATATCGGGCGATGAAAGAGGCCATGCCTCCCATTACCGCGCCCACACACCTAGATTGATGGCAGAGTGCCAGAAGAAAGACGCTGATCCCTCATGACCGAGACGACAACCATCGCGACAGAAAACCCGCATAGATCTTCTTTGCTGGAGACGCCGCTCGACCGCTCAGAGACGCGTAAGATCGGCCCGCTTCCCGCCGATCACCCCCCGGTCGAACCGAAGAAGACGGGCGTTCTGCTGGTCAATCTCGGCACACCCGATGGCACGGATTACTGGCCGATGCGCCGCTATCTGCGGCAGTTCCTTTCCGACAGACGCGTCATCGAGTGGCCGCGCGCGGCATGGTATCCGATCCTCTATGGCATCGTCCTGAACACGCGCCCCAAAAAGAGCGGCGCCGCCTATGCGTCGATCTGGAACACGGAGCGCAATGAGAGCCCGCTTCGTACCATCACGCGCAGCCAGGGTGAGAAACTGGCTGAAACATTGGCCGGCGAAGAGCACGTCGTCGTGGATTGGGCCATGCGCTACGGCCAGCCCTCCATCGAAGATGTCACGAACAGGCTGCTGAAGCAGGGCTGCCAGCACATCGTTCTGATGCCGCTCTACCCGCAATATTCGGCTTCGACCACGGCCACCGTTCAGGACGACTTCTTCCGCGCTCTGATGAAACTCCGTTGGCAGCCTTCCATCACCACGATCGGGCCCTGGCATGACGAGCCGGTCTATATCGAGGCCCTGGCGCGTTCCATCGAGCAGCATCTGGCGACGCTCGACTGGGAGCCGGAGCGGGTCATCGCCTCCTATCACGGCATTCCGCAAAGCTATTTCCGGAATGGCGATCCCTATCACTGTCATTGTCAGAAGACGTCACGCCTGCTCGAAAAGCGGCTTGGATGGGAAGAAGGCAGGTTCATGACGTGCTTCCAGAGCCGTTTCGGGCCGGAAGAATGGCTGCAGCCCTATACGGACAAAACCGTGGAGAAGCTGGCCAATGAAGGCATCAAGCGGATCGCCGTCTTCAATCCCGGCTTCGTGGCCGACTGTCTCGAAACGCTCGAAGAGATCGCTGGCGAAGCCGGTGAAATCTTTCATGAGCATGGCGGCGAGAAGTTCACCCACATTCCCTGCCTGAACGACTCACCGGAAGGCATGGCCGTAATCGAGGAATTGGTGCGGCGGGAAATCTAAACGCTGTCTCGAAAGGCGTCGCCTTCAACTGAACGTTTTCGCGATCTAAAGCCGTCGGATTGCTTGAAGAATATTAGTGGAGCTTTTCATGTCCCCTCTCGATATTGCGCTGATCGTTCTTGCGGTCCTCGTTCTCCTGACGCTCTACATGGCGGTGACGATCGTCCCGCAGGGCTACAATTACACGGTTGAGCGTTTCGGACGGTATACCCGTACACTGTCACCCGGCCTGTCTCTGGTGACGCCCTATATCGAGCGCATTGGCTCGCGCATGAACATGATGGAGCAGGTGCTCGACATCCCGAGTCAGGAGGTCATCACCCGCGACAACGCCACCGTCATGGTCGATGCCGTGGCTTTCTACCAGGTGCTGAACGCCAGCGCTGCAGCTTATGAGGTGGCCGGGCTCGAAAACGCGATCCTGAACCTCACCATGACGAATATCCGATCGGTCATGGGCAATATGGATCTCGACGAACTGCTCTCCAATCGTGACGTCATCAATGACAAGCTGCTGCGCGTTGTCGACGAAGCCACCTCGCCTTGGGGCGTGAAGATGACCCGCGTCGAGATCAAGGATATTTCACCGCCCACCGATCTGGTCGAAGCAATGGGCCGGCAGATGAAGGCCGAGCGTCTCAAGCGTGCCGAAATTCTGGAATCGGAAGGCCGCAAGCAGAGCGCGGTCCTTGAGGCAGAAGGCCGGAAACAGGCGCAGGTGTTGCAGGCTCAGGGCCGGCGAGACGCCGCTTTCCTCGATGCCGAAGCACGCGAGCGCGCCGCCGAGGCCGAAGCGAAGGCAACCGAGCTGGTTTCGGATGCCGTCGCGAAGGGCGATGTGGCGGCTCTCAATTACTTCGTCGCGCAGAAATACACCGAAGCGGTGACCAATATCGGCAGTGCGCCGAACTCCAAACTCGTGCTGATGCCACTCGAAGCCTCCTCGCTGATTGGCTCGCTCGGCGGGATCGGGCAGCTGGCGCGCGATGTATTCGGCGATACGCCGGTAACGCCGCCATCGGAGCAGCCGGCACCGTCCAGCCAGTCGTCTCGCTCCCGCGTGCCCCGCGCGGGCCGCAAACAGGATGACGCATAATGGCCGCCTGTTTGGCAATCGGGTAGTGTGATTGCATGACTTTTCTGATCGAACAGCTCGGCGTCTGGCTCTGGATCATTGGCGGCTTCGTGCTGCTTCTGCTGGAATTGTTAATTCCCGGCGTCTTCCTTCTGTGGATCGGCCTTGCCGCGCTCGCCACCGGTGCCATCGCCCTTGTCGCAATCGGCCCGGCGGCAGACTGGCTGGTCTGGCAGACGCAACTTGCCATCTTTCTGGTTCTTTCGGCAGCCTTCACGATCACGGGACGCCGCTACGCGAAAGGCGCGTTGGAAGATAAATCCGCAGAGCACCTGAATCGCCGCGGCGACGCGCTTGTGGGCCGAACCGCCACGCTGATCGAGCCGATCGTCAACGGTTATGGACGTGCACGGATCGACGACAGTTCCTGGCGCGTTGCCGGGCCTGACCTGCCAGCCGGTTCGACGGTGCGTATTCTCGACGCGGCAGAAGGCCATCTCACAGTTGAAGCAGCATGAACTTTGCGGCGCACGCCGCGCCGCAAAGTTTTCTTAACCATAGACGCTTACGTTTCCTTCACCATATCCGGCTCTGGCCGGATTTTGCCCGTGGAGAGCTGAGGCGTGCGCAATCCGCATTCATCGCCATTGAAACATGTCCGGCTGTGCGTACTCACTGTTCTGTTCGCATTCGGACCGGCGGCGGCCAACGCACAGGACGACAGCACGATATTGGCGCAGGCGGAGCCCCGAGGCACGCTCGCCGACATACTGGAAGAACAGCAACGCATCATTGACCAGAACCTTCTGGCGGATACGCCTTTGCCGTCGCCGATTGAAGAAGCGGATCGTCAAGGTGCGGGCCCTTTCGGCGATAGAGAAGTCCCATCTCCCCGATCCCGCCCGCGATACGACGAGTCCCGCTCCGGTTCATTCGGCGATCGTTCGGCAGAAGACCTGCCTGATGACAATGAGGCCGCTCCCCCCCGGCTTCAGAGGCAGGCGGAGCGCAGCCGCCCGTCCTTCACGAGCGGCCCCGGACGCCAGCGCCCTTCAGCGGCCGCTCGCCCGGCCCGCTCCGCTACCCCTGCCCTCTCGTCTCAACGAAGGACCAGCCTGGAAGGCGGCGAAGAACAGCGACCAGCGGAAACCGATACGAGCGGCAGAAGTGACAGTGAGTCCCTCGCGACCGGTAGCATACGGCAGGGCCCAGTGCTCAGCCCCGATGCTGATGACTTCAAGCGCACGGCGCGCATCGGTTCAATCGACGGCAACGAGGCGAACACGGAATATCAGGAGGCGGACGAAATCTTTCAGGCCGTCGGTTTTCGCGCGGGCGGCATGGTCTTGCGTCCCTCCATCGAGAGCGGGATGACCGTCACCGATAATGTGAACCTCACTCCGGAGGGTGAAGGCGCGGTTCTGTCCGAGACGACATTGCGGATCGAAGCCGCGACCGAGGGCAGTGACGATACGGCAAGCCTCAATGGGTTTCTGACGTATGAAAAGAGCATTTCCGGCGCTGACTTTTCCGAACCGGAAGGCGGCGTGAACGCATCAGCGCAATATGGCCTGACATCCGATCTCCGGTTGAACGCAACCGCCTTTTACGCCGGGAAATATGAAGGCGCGGAGGCCCCCTTCGGAACGGTGGCGCCGGATACGTCAAGTTTCGAGCATAGTTTTGGCAGCAGCGTCGGCATTGAGAAATATGAGGGACCGGCCCGTTACGCGATGACCGGAGAAGTCGAACGCACGGCCTATTCCGATGCGGATTCAGCCTCTGGGACCGTCTCCCAGGACGATCGGAACACGACGCTGCTCAATCTTCGCCTGCGGGCCGGATATGAAATCTCCCCCGCGCTCGTCCCTTTCGTCGAAATGGAAATAGGACGCAGATTTTACGACAATGAGGTCGATGCCAGCGGCTTCGAGCGCTCATCCGATCGCTATGCTTTGCGGGGCGGCGTTGAGATTGACCTCTCCGAGAAGCTGAGAGGAGAGATCGCAGCCGGCTACATCACCGAGAGAACCGATGATGACGATCTGGCCGACGTCGACGGGTTCAGCATCGAGGGAAGCTTGGCATGGTCGCCGATGCGCGGCACGGACGTCGCCCTCGGCCTGCGAACAGAGGTCGAGGGAGCGACGGGAACCGGCGCGTCCGGATCCCTCCTGCGGGGCGTTGACCTGACGATCACGCGGCAGCTTCGCGCCGACCTTGAGGTTGCAGCCGATTTCACAGCCGAACGCCGAGATTATGTCGAAACAGATGATGAGGATACGATCCTGTCGGCTCAACTCGGCGCGACCTACTGGCTGAATCGCTCCGCCGCCATTATCGGCCGCATCCTGCATGAACGGCAGACGAGCACGCTGCCCGATCGCGATTACAAGGCGAACAGTGCCTTCCTTGGAATTCGACTTCAGCGTTGACAGTGCCTGAAGCGCCACACTGTCAGGTCATCATCGTGCCGTTTTCTTGGATTATAGAGCCCTTCTAATCGATCAGCGCGAAGCAACAGGTCGTGGTAAACGCTTCCTTAATGCGCGCCGGTCTATCGTGGGGATGATCAGAATCGACAAGGGGGTGCCCATGCCGTTCCACTCATTTGCCCGACGCCTCGTGCGCGGCCTTTCCATTATCGCGATCGCTGCTGCTCCCGCACTGGCCACCGCTCCGGCTAATGCCGATGCGGGGTTTCAGCGTTGGATCAGGGATTTTCGGTCCGTGGCGCTGAACAGCGGCGTCAGCGCGGCCACCTATGATCTTGCCTTCAGGGGCGTGACGGATCCCGACCCGGAAGTCCTGCGCAAAGCCAACAATCAGGCAGAGTTCAAAGCGCCGATCTGGCAGTACATCGACAATCAGGTCAATGAAGACACCGTGGCCCTTGGCAGGGAAATGAAGCGGAAATATGCATCGCTCCTGAGCCGGATCGAGCAGCGTTTCGGTGTCCCGGGCGAGGTCGTTCTTTCCATCTGGTCGATTGAAAGCCAGTATGGCGAATATCTGAAGAAGACCGACCGCTTGCACTATGCTCCGCAGGCCCTGGCCACCCTCGCCTACGCCGATCGCCGCCGTGCGAAATTCGCGCGCGGTCAGTTGATCGCCGCGCTGAAAATCCTGCAATCCGGCAATATTGACCGCCGCCATCTGGCCTCGTCCTGGGCTGGCGCGATGGGCCACACGCAGTTCATTCCGACCTCCTATCTGGCCTATGCCGTCGATTTTGACGGCGACGGCAAGAAAGACATCTGGAACAGCGTGCCCGATGCGCTCGCGACAGCCGCAAACCTTCTGGCGCGCAATGGCTGGGAAACCGGCCGCACCTGGGGTTACGAAGTCGTTCTGCCGAACACCGGCAAAAAGTTCTACGGCGGCTGGCAGTCGCTGCGCGATTGGGAACGCGCTGGTATCCGACGCACTCATGGCCGGTCGTTCACCATCAATGACAAAGCCGAACTGAAAGTCCCCGATGGCCGCAACGGCCCCGTCTTTCTGGTCGTCAAGAATTTCGAGGTACTGAAGCGCTACAACAATGCCGACAAATATGCTCTGTCGGTGGCCCTTCTTTCGGACCGCCTCGCTGGTTATGACGATCTTTACGCGGACTGGAACCGGCCCTTCAAGCCGCTGAATTCCAACGAAAAGCGTGAGCTGCAGAAGCGTCTCGCCCATCATGGGCTCTATGAAGGCGCGATCGACGGCAAGATCGGTGGCGGGACCATGGGAGCGATCACAGCCTATCAGGCGCGCTCAGGCTTGACCGTCAACGGCTTCCCTTCCATGGAAGTGCTGAACAGCCTGCGCCGCTGACGGGACCGCCGGCGGGAGAAAGGAGCCTATGAACGTAGCGCCAATTCGCCCCGATGGGCCCCACTCCGTTCCGCGTCTCCTTCTGATCGGTTTTCTGACCCTTGCTCTCGCCGTCACCGGCGGGAGCATTGTGCTTTCCTCGCCGGCCTCCGCTGAAGGATTTCTTTCCAAAATTTTCCGCTCGGATAATGAGCTCAACAGCAGCGCCAGGCAGACGAGGAAGGAAATTCGGCAACAGAGGCAGAGGGCGCGTCCGAAGCCCCGCAAACCCGCGGTCCGTCGTAAAGCCGTCAGGAAAAAACAGCGTGCCCCCGTCATTTCCAAGCCGGCAGAACCCGCCCGCGAGGTGGTCGAGAAGCGCGACGACGCAAGGACCGTCCTGGTCGTAGGCGATTTCATGGCCGGCAATCTGGCCGATGGTCTGACCGAGCGATTTGCCGACAAGGAAAACATCCGCATTGCCGAGAGCGACAATGGCTCCTCCGGCCTCGTGCGCGACGATTATTTCGATTGGCCAGCGCGTCTGCCGGGCCTTGTCGAAGAGAAAGACCCCGACGTTCTTATCGTGATGATCGGCGCCAATGACCGGCAGGCCATGGGCGTCAACGGGCGCGCGCAGCCGGTCCGCTCCTCCGAATGGAACGATGAATATCGCCGACGGGTCGGAGAGATCGCCAAAGTGGCTGGCGAAGCGGAGATTCCGCTGATCTGGGTCGGCCAGCCATCCTATAAGTTCAGCTCGATGAATACCGACATGCTGGCCTTCAACGAAATCTACCGCACCGTTGTAGAGGAACAGAAAGGCCACTTCGTAGACGTGTGGGAAGGCTTCGTCGACAGCGAGGGCAATTTTGTCTTCACCGGTCCGGATGTGAAGGGCCAAATGGCACGCCTTCGCAATAGTGACGGCATCAACATGACATCCGCCGGCGATGAAAAGCTGGCTTTCTATACCGAGAAGGCTCTCGATGAGGCCCTTGGCGGGATGATTTCAGGCAAGCCGCCGGTCATAACCGGTCCCGAACTGGACACCGTCAAGCCCGACGTCTCTTCCATGACGCGGACGCCCGTCTATACGATCGACGACCCTGAACTTGATGGTGCAGAGGGTCTCTATGGCGGCATTGCTGGGCCAACTGGCGATGATAGTGAAAACGATACGGCGCCGGTGACGAGCGGCTTGCCGCCGCTACCGCCGAAAGGACGCGCATCCGACTTCGGTGGCACCAGCCGGCTTCCAGCCGGTACCATCGATGAAGGCGACGCGCCTTCGCGTGACGAGCAAGCTGCGGCAACCGACCGTCCGGCCCGCCTCTCCTCGACTTCTAATCCGACGGTTTCAGCGAACTAGCGCTTAACGCGGCAGAAGGCTTTCGCCCATCAAAGCCTCATCGATCGAACGAGCAGCCTGTCGGCCCTCGCGGATCGCCCAAACGACGAGGCTCTGTCCCCGGCGGACGTCGCCTGCGACATAGAACTTGTCGATATTGGTCCGATAATCGCGGTCATTACCAACCACATTGACGGAACCGCGCCGGTCCGTATTGGTCACAAGCTGTTCGCCGAGATCGGAGAGCACGCCACGTGTGGCAGGCCCGGCAAAGCCGATCGCGATGAAGGCCAGTTCCGCCGGAATGACGAACTCCGTACCCTCGATCGGATTGCGCTTTTCGTCGACCTTGGCGACCTTCACACCGGTCAGTCGTCCCTCTTCTCCAACGAAAGCGATGGTCGCGACCTGAAACTCGCGCTCTGCCCCTTCCGCCTGGCTGGACGATGTCCGCATCTTGGTCGCCCAGTAAGGCCAGACGGTCAGTTTGTCTTCCTTTTCCGGCGGTTGCGGACGAATGTCGAGCTGGGTCACCCGGGTCGCGCCCTGGCGGAACGACGTGCCCACGCAGTCGGAGGCTGTATCGCCGCCGCCGACCACGACGACGCGCCGGCCCCCAGCACTCACCTCATGATCGAGCGCCCAAGCCGCCGATTGCGGGTTTTCCTTGCCGACACGGCGGTTCTGTTGAACCAGGAAAGGCATCGCATCATAGACGCCATCGAGATCGGCCCCCGGAATGCCGGCTGCGCGCGGCGTCTCAGAACCGCCGCAGTAGAGAACGGCGTCATATTCATCGAGAAGGCTCTGAACGGTACGGTCGACGCCGATCTCGACACCGCAATGGAATGTGACGCCTTCGCCTTCCATCTGTGTGACACGCCGGTCGATCAGGTGCTTTTCCATCTTGAAGTCGGGAATGCCGTAACGCAGCAGGCCACCCGGCTTGCTTTCGCGTTCAAACAGATCGACCTTGTGGCCCGCGCGACCGAGTTGCTGCGCAGCGGCAAGTCCAGCCGGACCAGAGCCGATAATAGCGACGCGCTTGCCGGTCTGCGTCTCAGCCGGACGCGGCCGAATGTAGCCCGTCTCATAGGCCTTGTCCGCAATCGCCTGCTCGATGGTTTTGATGGCAACCGGCACATCCTCGAGATTGAGCGTGCACGCTTCCTCGCACGGAGCCGGGCAGATGCGGCCCGTGAATTCCGGGAAGTTGTTGGTGGAATAGAGGTTGACGATGGCCTCTTCCCACTGATCGTTCCAGATCAGATCGTTCCAGTCCGGGATCTGGTTGTGCACCGGACAGCCCGTCGGCCCATGGCAGAACGGAATTCCGCAATCCATGCAGCGGGCGGCCTGTTTGCGCACTTCACCCGTTTCCATAGGAATGGTGAATTCCTTGAAATGGCGAATTCGGTCGGATGCCGGCTGATACTTCGGATCCTGCCGGTCGATCTCAAGGAAACCCGTTACCTTACCCATAGGCGTCCAACCCCCGTCTGACGCGCGCTTTTCGCACGTGGGCGCGTTCTAGCGCACCCTTCTACTGTTCTTCAATGCGGCCAATGCCCGCGATGCTGTGCAAGAAGCCTCTATTCCAGCGTCACAGCCGTTCCCGATGCCACCACCATCAACATGGAGGAGGAGCCATTGCCGGACGTGATGTTCTCATAATCCAGATCGACGCCGACGACCGCATTGCCGCCGAGGCGTTGGGCTTCGTCGCCCATCTCGCCAAGCGCAAGTTCGCGCCCCTGACCCAGGCTTTTCTCGTAAGAGCCGGAGCGGCCGCCCACAATGTCGCGAATGGAGGCGAAGAAATCGCGAAACACATTCGTTCCGAGGATCGCTTCGCCAGTTACGACACCATGATAGGCCACGATACGCCGGCCTTCGACGGTATTGGTGGTGGTGATGATCATTCAGCCGCCACTCCCATCTTATTGCGCTCCATCTCTTCCAGAGCACGCCGGTACTCGACCGGCATCACCTTCCGGAATTTCGGACGGTACTCGGTCCAGTTATCAAGGATCGTTGCCGCCCGGTCGGAGCCTGTGTGATGCTTGTGATTGGCGATGAGCTGATAGAGGCGCTCCTCATCATGGCTCGTCATGTCGTCCAGCACGTCCACCAGACCCTTATGCATCAGGTCGCCGCCATGGTGGTGCAGCTTCTCGAGCATGTCATCCTCTTCAGGGACAGGCTCCAGCTCGACCATAGCCATGTTGCACCGCTCGGCGAAATTGTCGTCCTCATCGAGGACATAGGCGACGCCGCCGCTCATGCCGGCGGCGAAGTTACGCCCGGTTCCGCCAAGAACCACAACCACACCACCCGTCATATATTCGCAGCCGTGGTCGCCCACGCCTTCGACGACGGCCACAGCTCCGGAATTGCGGACGGCAAAGCGCTCTCCAGCAATACCACGGAAGTAACATTCACCCTCGATGGCGCCATAGAGGACCGTATTGCCGACGATGATGGATTCCGACGGCTTGATCGAAGCGTCTTCAGGCGGGCGGATGATGATCTTTCCACCCGACAGGCCCTTGCCGACATAGTCGTTGCCGTCACCGATCAGGTCGAACGTCACGCCATGGGCGAGGAACGCGCCGAAACTCTGGCCGGCTGTGCCGCGGAGCGTCACATGAATGGTGTCGTCCGCAAGGCCCTTGTGGCCGAAGTTCTTGGCGACGCGGCCCGACAGCATCGCTCCTGCCGAACGATCGACGTTCCTGATTTCCGCTTCAAGACGAACCTGCTGGCGTGTGGTCAGCGCAGCCTCAGCCTCTTCGATCAGCTTGCGATCGAGGATTTCGTGGATCGGGTGATCCTGACGTTCCGTCCAGCGGATCTGCTCGGGCGCTGCGTGGGGCTTGAAGAACACCTTCGAGAAGTCGAGGCCCTGCGCCTTCCAGCTATCGATCATGTCCTTCTTGTCGAGAAGGTCGGAGCGACCTGTCAGCTCTTCGAGCGTCCGGAAGCCCATTGCAGCCATCAGTTCGCGCATCTCTTCGGCGACATAGAAGAAATAGTTGACCACATGCTCCGGCGCGCCCTTGAAGCGCTTGCGAAGGACGGGATCCTGCGTCGCGACACCGACCGGGCAGGTGTTGAGGTGACATTTCCTCATCATGATACAACCGGCAGCGATCAGCGGCGCAGTTGAGAAGCCGAATTCGTCGGCGCCGAGCAGCGCCCCGACAATGGCGTCGCGCCCGGTACGGATACCGCCATCGACCTGCAGCGCGACGCGCGAGCGCAGATTGTTCCTGACCAGCGTCTGATGGGTCTCGGCAAGCCCCATTTCCCACGGGCTGCCCGCATGCTTGAGCGAGGTCAGGGGCGAAGCGCCCGTGCCGCCGTCATACCCGGAAATGGTGATGTGATCGGCGCGCGCCTTGGCAACACCGGCCGCAACCGTGCCGACTCCGACCTCCGAGACCAGCTTTACGGAGACATCGGCATCCGGGTTGACGTTCTTCAGGTCGAAGATGAGCTGCGCCAGATCTTCGATCGAATAGATGTCATGGTGCGGCGGCGGCGAAATCAGGCCGACGCCCGGCGTCGAATGGCGCACCTTGGCGATCGTGGCATCCACTTTGTGACCGGGCAACTGGCCGCCCTCGCCGGGCTTGGCGCCCTGCGCGACCTTGATCTGCATCATGTCGGAGTTGATGAGATATTCCGCCGTCACGCCGAACCGGCCGGACGCCACCTGCTTGATCGCGGAACGTTCCGGGTTCATGCCGCCGGTGGCCAGCGGGTTGAACCGGTCCGGCTCTTCGCCGCCCTCACCCGTATTGGACTTGCCGCCCATCTGGTTCATGGCACGCGCCAGCGTCGTGTGCGCCTCGCGGCTGATCGATCCGAAGCTCATCGCGCCCGTCGAGAAGCGCTTGACGATCTCGCTGGCCGGCTCGACCTCGGAGATATCGATGGGCTCGCGCCCGTCTTCCTCGGCCGTCTTGATATGGAAAAGCCCGCGAATGGTCTGTGCGGCATTGGCCGCTTCGTTCACCTGTTCGGAAAATTCCTTGAAGGTGCTGAAGCTCGACGTGCGGACCGCATGTTGGAGCGAGGCGACCGAATCCGGTGTCCAGACATGCTTTTCGCCACGCATGCGATAGGCATATTCGCCGCCCACATCGAGATTGCGCCGCAGGACCGGATCGTTGGAGAAAGCGAGATAGTGCCGCATTGCGGTCTCTTCCGCGATCTCGGCAATGCCCGCACCTTCGATCGTCGTCGCGGTGCCATAGAAATACTTATCGAGAAACTTCGTCGACAGGCCGACCGCATCGAAAATCTGCGCGCCGCAATAGGACTGATAGGTCGAGATGCCCATCTTGGACATGACCTTGAGGATGCCCTTGCCAATCGCCTTGATGTAACGGGTCACGACTTCCTGAGCGTCGACTTCGGGCGGGAAGGCCCCGTTCTTGTGCTCGTCCAGAAGGGTGTCGAAGGCGAGATAGGGATTGATTGCCTCTGCGCCATAGCCGGCAAGGCACGCGAAATGGTGCACTTCGCGAGGCTCGCCCGATTCCACGACCAGCCCGGCCGAGGTCCGCAACCCCTTGCGGATCAAATGGTGGTGAACGGCTGCCGTTGCCAGCAGGGCCGGAATGGCGATCCGGTCCGGCCCGATCTGACGGTCCGAAAGAATGATGATGTTGTAGCCGTTGTGAACCGCCTTCTCGGCCTTTTCACAAAGATGCGAGACCGCGCTAGGCATCCCGCCCGCGCCCTCGCGCGCATCGAAGGTGATGTCGAGCGTCTTTGTGTCGAAGCGATCGTCGGTGTGACCGATATTGCGGATCTTCTCCAGATCCGCATTGGTCAGGATGGGCTGGCGAACTTCGAGCCGCTTGCGCTTGGACGCGCCTTCATGATCCAGAATGTTCGGGCGCGGCCCGATGAAGGAGACAAGGCTCATCACCAGCTCTTCGCGGATCGGATCGATCGGCGGGTTGGTCACCTGCGCGAAGTTCTGCTTGAAATAGGTGTAGAGCAGCTTGGACTTGTCGCTCATCGCGCTGATCGGCGTATCGGTGCCCATCGAGCCGATCGCTTCCTGACCGGTGGTTGCCATGGGCGACATGAGCAAGCGCACGTCTTCCTGCGTGTAGCCGAAGGCCTGTTGGCGGTCGAGCAGAGACACATCCTTGCGCAGGGCACGCGGCTCGACCGGTGCCTGATCCTCAAGGATGATCTGCGTGCCTTCGAGCCATTCCCGATAAGGGTGCAGTTCGGCGAGGTCGCTCTTGACCTCGACGTCGGAGATGATGCGTCCCTCCTTCAGGTCGATCATCAGCATCTTGCCGGGCTGAAGCCGCCACTTCCTGACGATATCCTTCTCCGCGACCGGAAGAGTCCCCGCCTCGGACGCCATGACGACCCGATCGTCCTTGGTGACGATATAACGGGCCGGGCGCAGACCGTTGCGGTCGAGCGTCGCGCCGATGATCCTTCCATCGGTAAAGGCCACAGCGGCTGGGCCGTCCCACGGCTCCATCAGCGCGGCGTGATATTCATAGAAGGCCCGCCGATCTTCGCCCATCAGCTTGTTGCCGGCCCATGCTTCCGGGATCAGCATCATCATCGCGTGGGTCAGCGAGTAGCCGCCCTGGAAAAGGAACTCCAGCGCATTGTCGAAACAGGCGGTATCCGATTGACCTTCATAGGAGATCGGCCAGAGCTTCTGAATATCCTCTCCGAAGAGGTCGGAGGAAACGGAAGCCTGACGCGCCGCCATCCAGTTCACATTGCCACGCAATGTGTTGATCTCGCCATTATGCGCCACCAGCCGGTAGGGGTGGCTCAACTTCCAGCTCGGGAAGGTGTTGGTCGAGAAGCGCTGGTGGACGAGAGCGAGAGCGCTTTCGAAGCGCTCATCGGTCAGATCCTTGTAATAACGGCCGAGCTGATAGGCCAGGAACATGCCCTTGTAGACGATCGTGCGGCTGGAAAGGGAAACAGGATACCAGCCATTGTCGCGCCCCTTCGTCTCCGAGTGAATGCGCTGACTGATGACCTTGCGGAGAATATAGAGACGGCGCTCGTAATCGTCGTCGCTCTCAATTCCCTCCGGCCGACCGACAAAGGCCTGCCGGTGGACAGGCTCGGACGCAACGATGTCCGGCGCCTTGGACAGGGAGGAATTGTCGACCGGCACATCGCGGAAGCCGAGAAACGGAATGCCCTCGGAATGGGCCGCGTCGCGGATGATATCCTCGATATGGGCGCGCAGATCGGCATCCTGCGGCATGAAGAAATGGCCGACGCCGTACTGGCCGGGCTCCGGAAGATCGACCCCGGTCTCGGCCATCACCGCCTTGAAGAAGGCATGCGGGATCTGGACAAGCATCCCCGCGCCGTCGCCCATCAGCGGATCGGCGCCGACCGCGCCGCGGTGGGTGAGGTTTTCGAGGATGAAGAGACCATCTTCGATGATCTTGTGCGATTGCCGGTTCTTCATATCGGCGATGAAACCGACGCCGCAGGCATCATGCTCGTTACGCGGATCATAAAGGCCCTGCGCGTCGGGGAGACCCGTTTTCGGAAGAGCCGCCACCGTCATCGCTCTGCTCTGTTCCGTCATCGCCCTACCCTCCGTCGCGCTCGCGCGCGAGCCATTGTTCGTTCCTATCTGGATTGAACGGTATCCGCCTCTATCGCCTGCGGCCATTTCCGTGGCGCACCGCGAAAACCGGCAGGCATGCTCCAGCCGGTCTGAAAACGCTCCGTCAAATAAGACAGCAATACTGTCCTAATTCGAATTTATCGCACAATTAGGCTAGGGCTTCAAGCATGCGGAGGACAGCCGCGAAAATGGCTCCCAAAACAAAAGGGCGGCACCCGAAGGCACCGCCCATCATCATACATGGACCGTCAGATCAGTTGGTCTGGCCTTCGATCTGCGGCGCTTCGGCCGGCTTCGCAGACGTGATCGCGATGCGGCGCGGCTTCATTTCCTCAGGCACATTGCGCTTGAGATCGACATGAAGAAGACCGTTTTTCAGGCCGGCGGCGCTGACTTCGACGTGATCGGCCAGTTGGAAACGGCGTTCGAAAGCCCGGGTCGCGATGCCGCGATGCAGGAATTCCCGCTCGTCCGCGTTTTCCTCTTCAGCCTTTGCGCCCTTGATCGTCAGCACGTTGCGATGAGCCTCGACCGAAAGTTCGTCTTCGTCGAAACCGGCCACCGCCATGGTGATGCGGTAGGTGTCATCTGCCGTGCGTTCAATATTATAGGGCGGATAGGAAGGGGCGCTCTCCGGCTGAGCCAGACTGTCCAGAAGGGTGAACATCCGGTCGAAACCGACGGTTGAACGGTAGAGCGGCGAAAAATCGACATGACGCATGGTTGTGTCCTTTCATAAAGCGACATGGTTTGCGTATCGCCCTTCGATCCGTACCCGGTAACCGGCGAACGGGAAGGGCTTGCGCAACCCCCTGACGGGCGGCTGCAAATCCTATTTGGGTGCTGGATTTGCGGCGTTCAAGATCTGTACTTGCGGCAGCAAGAAACACCTGCCGCATTTGCGCCCCATGCCTGAACGCTGGCTGAACGAGGTCTTCGGCCTGGGTTCAAATGCGCCCCCTTATAACTCTCCCAAGCTTCGGCTCTCGGAAGGGACCGGAGCCGCCGGACGGACGGGTCCGTCCCTTCCCCGATCCGTCCGGCTCCTTCTTTTAATCCTATGTCCTCCATGACCCCGTTGATGCGTTGCCATGCGCCAGCGGGGTCATTATGGCTTTTGCACCCAATAGTAACGGAACCCGTGCATGGCCGTAGCGGCGAACATTCATCCCGGAACACAAAACGAAGCACCGGCCGGCGACCCGGCCGAGACCGTATTGTTCCAGATGGATGGCAATCCGATGCCGCCCCTCGCCGATGCCGGCTATGTGCCCGTCGGACGGAACCAGCGCTTGCGCTATGCGCGCTTTGTGGCACGTCGCAGTCCTCGGCGCGGAACGATCCTGCTTCTCAGTGGCCGCAACGAGACGATCGAGAAGCTCTTTGAGACCATCAAGGATCTCGGCGCGATCGGCTTCGACGTCGTCACCTTCGACTGGCGTGGGCAAGGCGGCTCGTCACGACTGCTCCGCAATCGCAACAAGGGCTACCTGGACAGTTTCGACACCTGGCGGGACGATATCGAGGCCATTTTCAAGTCCGTCGTTCTGCCCGATTGCCATGCGCCCTATTACGTTCTGGCCCATTCGTCGGGCGCTCTGGCGGCGCTCTATGCCGGGCCGAACATGCTGACGCGGGCCTCGCGTATGGTCCTTCTTTCGCCTTTCGTCGGCTTTGGCCCCCTGCCCCTTCCGCCGCAGTGGGTCGGCCGGATCGCCCATTGGCTTGTCGCGCTTGGATTCGGCTCGATGAGAATGTGGGGCAAAGCGAAGCCCGCCGACCGCCAGCCCTTTGTCACGAACCGCCTGACATCCGATGCGGCACGCTATGCGCGCAATCGCAAGCTGGCGGAAGAGCGGCCGGACCTCTCCCTTGGCGGACCGGCGGTCGCATGGGTTGCGGCCGCGTCCCGCGCCATCGCGCGGGTCAATTCACCATCCCACTATTCGCAGGTCAAAACACCGACGCTTTTCGTCATTGCGGGGTCGGATCAGGTTGTCTCGGCACCGGCGGGCGTACGGCTCGCCAATGCGATGCGCTCGGCAGCCTCCGTCACGGTCGACGGCGCCCGTCATGAATTGCTTCAGGAAGCCGACCTCTTTCGCGAACAGGCCCTGGCCGCGGTGGACGCTTTTTTCCGCGAGGACTGACTAGGCCTCTTCGCCGCGCAGCCTGGCGCGTGCCGCCTCGAACAGTTCCAATGTCGCCGCTGCCAGAACGGTGCCCGCCTTCTCCGCCGGCCCGCCATCGACCCGGCCGATCACGCCTCCCGCCTGGCGAATGATCGGTATAAGCGCCATGATATCGTAGCTGTTCAGTCCCGACTCAGCGACGAGGTCGGCCCGCCCATCGGCCAGCATGCCGAAGGCGTAGCAGTCCGCGCCATAGCGCATGAGCCGCACATCCTGCCGGAGCGCCTCGAAACCGTCCTTCTCATCGCCCTTCCAGAGAGCGGGATCGGTCGTGAACATGCGCGCCGCCGATAGCGAACGACAGTCGCTGACCGTAAGCGGCCGGCGATCGTCGCCCCGCTCGAGAAACGCACTCTCGCCGTCAGCGATGAAGACTTCACCGAGAAAAGGCTGCGACAGAAGGCCGATTCGCGCTTCACCCTCGTCCAGAAGCCCGACAAGCGTGCCCCACAGCGGAATCCCGCAAATGAAGGAACGCGTCCCGTCGACCGGATCGATAACCCAGCGCCGTGCCGCCTCAGCACGAAGCTGTCCGAATTCCTCGCCCTGGATGCCATCGTCTGGAAACTGTTTTTCGATCGCCTCGCGGATAACCCGTTCCGCTTCACGATCCGCCTCGGTAACGGGGTCGAAAGCGCCCTCTTCCTTGTTATCGACGGCAAGCGCCCTGCGAAAGCGCGGCAACGTCTGCTCAGCGGCAAGGCGCGCCAGTTCGCGCAGGAAGTCGGCCATGATGGCGCTGTCGGAAGACGCATGAGACATCGGATCATCCTGGTTTGAAAACGAGCGTTCTATTCGGCTGCGGCCTGCGAGGAAACCGCCCAGAAGGCCGGCAATTCGCCAAGGCGTGCGGCGAACGTCTTCATCGCCTCGCGCACGGCGTCGAAATCACTCGTTTTCTGGTAGGTCTTCTCTTCCAGATAGAGCGCGCGATTGATTTCCACCTGAAGGGCGTGACGTCCCGTGGCCGGCCGGCCGTACCGTTCGGTAATGAAACCGCCGGCATAGGGCCGGTTGTGGGCGACCCGAAAGCCGAGATCGGTCAGAACCTGAAAGGCATGATCCGCAAGCGCTGAATGACAGGCCGCGCCGAATCGGTCCCCGAGAATGATGTCAGGTACCGGCCCGCCATCGGCAAAGCGGGTCGATGAGGGCATGGAGTGGCAGTCGACGAGGATGGCCTGCCCGAATTCATCGAAGGTTCGCTCGATCAGTTCGCCCAGCATGTCGTGATAGGGCATGTATAGCGCTTCGATCCGCTCCAGGGCTTCGGCGGCCGGCAGCTTCTCGCGATAGATGGGCTGACCTTCCGCCACGATTCGCGGCACCGTTCCGAGCCCTCCCACGACGCGCGGCGACCGGCTGTTGACGCCGGCCGGCAAATCACCGGAAAACATGCGCGGATCGAGCTCCCAAGGCTCGCGGTTCACATCGAGATAGGCTCTGGGAAAATGCGCCATCATCAGCGGGGCACCCAGCGAAACCACATCGGCGAAAAGCTCGTCGACCAACACGTCTTCGCTGCGCCTCACACTATCGGCATTCAGGCGGCTGGAGGCGATAAAGCGCCGCGGATAATAGCGGCCGCTATGAGGCGAATTGAAAAGAAAGGGGATGGTCTGTATGGCCGGTACGCGCACCGAGAAGGGGGCGATGGTCTCGAAATCGGTGTGAACGCTCATAATCCCATTGTTTTCCCAAACGCGGCGGTAGAGACTGTCACGGACACAAGGCCCCGTCCAGCCATACCGTTTACGACTTATTTACCCGGACACTTCCATATGGTTAACGAACACAGAACCGTCGCCGCCACGGCGGGTTCTCCAACGATCTGGAACATGCGATGAAGCGGATCCTCCTGGCAGAAGACGATAATGACATGCGGCGCTTTCTGGTTCGCGCGCTGGAGCGCGCGGGCTATTCTGTGACCGATTTCGACAATGGCGCCAGCGCTTACGACCTCCTGCGCGAAGAGCCCTTCAACCTGCTCCTGACCGACATTGTCATGCCGGAGATGGACGGGATCGAACTGGCCCGCAAGGCGACGGAAATCGACCCCGACCTCAAGGTCATGTTCATCACCGGTTTTGCCGCGGTCGCTCTCAATCCCGATTCGAACGCGCCGCAGAACGCCAAGGTTCTCTCCAAGCCGTTCCACCTGCGCGATCTGGTGGACGAGGTGGAGAAGATGCTTCAGGCGGCCTGAGATTCAAGGCAGGTAAAGGCTTCGGAAAAGTGGTCGCATTTCGCGGCAATTAGCCATTGACGATTGCGGGCGGGCATGATTTATGCCGCCCTCACGGATGGGCGTGTAGCTCAGCGGGAGAGCACTTCGTTGACATCGAAGGGGTCACAGGTTCAATCCCTGTCACGCCCACCATCCGCTTCCCCTCTTTGACAGTCCGGCTATAGTCGCCGCCGTCGCACGCTTTGGCGACCGGCCTTGGCATCGGCTTCGTCATTTCACAGGATGAACCGTCTTCATCCAGCCAGGGAGCGCTCCTCATGACCGGCCATCACCTCATCACCGTCGAGGCTCTCTTCGGCCGCGTCCGCGCGATCTTCGAGAACGCGGGCGTCCGGGCCGAGAGCGCCGAGGCGGTGGCGCGCACCATCGTCGCCGGCGAGCGCGACCACTGCAAATCGCACGGCATCTACCGCATCGAAGGCTGCCTGCGCGTTCTCGCCGCCGGCAAGGTCTCCCCGGATGCGGTGCCGCAGCTTCACGATAGCGGCAAGGCGGTGATCGAGGTCGATGCAGGCGGCGGCTTTGCCAATCCCGCATTCGAGACCGGCAAGGCGGCGCTGGCGGACCGCGCCAGGCAGAGCGGCCTCGCTGCGCTCGTCATTCGCGACTGCCTGCATTTCTCGGCGCTGTGGCACGATGTCGAGGCCCTGGCGGAGATGGGGCTCGCATCGCTCTCCCTATGCCCGAGCTACGCCTTCGTCGCACCCGCCGGCGGCAAGGAGCCGCTGCTCGGCACCAACCCGTTCGCCTTCGGCTGGCCGCGCCCCGGCGATCATCCCTATGTGTTCGACTTCGCCACCTCGGTCGCCGCGCGCGGCGAGATCGAACTGCACCGCCGCGCCGGCACGCCTATTCCCGAAGGCTGGGCGGTGGATGAAGACGGCGAGCCGACCACCGACCCGAACGCCGCGCTCAATGGCGCGATGCTGCCCTTCGGCGGCCATAAGGGCTCTGCGATTTCGACCATGATCGAACTGCTGGCCGGTGCCATGCTGGGCGAATTCATGAGCAGGGAGGCGCTCGACTTCATGGGCGGCGGCAATCTTCTGCCGCGCCACGGGGCGCTGATCGTCGCCTTCGATCCGCAGAGTTTTGCCGCGCGCAGCGGGCGCGATCCGCTGGCCGAGGGTGAGAAGTTGCTGACGGTCTTCGGCGCGCAGGGCGCGCGCCTGCCCTCCGAGCGGCGCTTCAAGGCGCGGCAACAATCGCAGACGAACGGCATCGCGCTCACCGACGCCGAGATGGACCAGCTCGACCGCTTCGAACGCGAAGGCCTTGCCGCCCTCATCGACTAAGGCGGCTAGCGCGGCACGAAATAGCGCGGCGTCTCGCCATCGGCGCGGCGCGCGCCGCCAACAGAAACCAGCAGGTCCAGAACGTCGGCGATCCGGTCCTTGCGCTTTTGCGTGCTGCGACCGTCGATCGCGGCGGAAAGGTCGTCCGGCGCGGCGGGCGCGGGCGCTTTCACCAGAATGTCGCGGACGATTCTGATCTGCTCGTCCTGATCCTTCGGCCAGGCGACCTTGCCGGCAGCCGCCGCCATCGGCGTCGCAATATCGAGATCGGCCTGGGCCTCGTCGTCGGGCTTGGGCACCTTGTCGCCCAGTTTGGCGATCTGGTAATCGGGCCGCAGCCAGCGCACATGGCCGGCGGCCTCCTCCTTCTGCCGCTCCACATTCAGCGCGACGAGGCGCGACAGAAGCTCCTCCTCCGCCGCTTCCTGATCTTCGCTCTTGTGCGGAGAAGGCAGCGTCGCGCCCGGCTTGCCGACGATGCGGTCGGCCAGATCGTCCCAGCCATAGGCGGCGAAGGCGGCACGGTCGATCTCGTCATGAATCTCTTTCAGCACGGTAACGAGCCCGGCCTCGTGAATGTCGCGCTCCTTGTCGGAAAGCGGCGGCACATCCGCGCCATTCTCCAGTTCGCGCAACCGCTCCATCACATTGTAGAGCCCGGTCATGGTCAGGAAATCGTGCTTCTCTAGCCGCTCCTTGCGGAAGGCATCCAGCCGCTCGCCCAATTCGGAGAGCCGATCATACAAGGCCGGATCGAGCGATTGGTCGGTCGCGACAGCGGGAAACGGGAAGGGATCGAAGGTTTTTGATTTGCTATAACGCGGATCGTTGCCAATGCCGAGCCACCCGCCCGCTTCGATCGCGTAGTGAATATGCATACGCGAAGAAAGAACAGCGAGTATGCCCGGTCGATCCAAACCGATATTCAAGAGCATATGATCGGGCGCAACATCAACGCCAACAAATTGAAATGTACGGTGCTTCGTAGTTTCAGTGGTAGCAATATAGCGCGGAATGTCGCCCATAAATTCCCTCATCAGCTTACGCGGTTCACCAAATTTCCACCAGTTTTCTCGGAACGATTTGCGATTATTTGAGAGACGATAGGGCTTCACAGTCTCAAGCACGTATTGATAAATGTCAGGGACGCGTCTTGCGAGTTCTTCTTCACTGAAAGAGAAAAGATCTAAAACGAAGACGCCACGCGGCTTTTGCACTAAATCTCGTCCATTCAAATACGGGCGAACTAAATTTTCGGCAACACCTTTGTATTTGCGCAAAAACTGGTCCGCCTGAGCGGCTTGTAAAGTAAATCCTCCCCCAGCAAGCATGAACCCATTGCTTGAGACATCTAAATTCGCCAGCAGTCTGTTTGCCAGAATTAAATCCGCTCCAATAGTGAGTTTAGCTGTAATCTTTCCTTCTCGCTGTTCAAGCTCCACATCCGGCGTGTCAGTGTTCAGCCCCTCCTCCTTGACCACTTCGGCCAGAACACCGTCATGGGCACCCGCCTCCGCCACCGTCATGGCGATGCGGACGGCCGCTTTGTCGCTCGCTTTCAGCCAGGGATGGTCCGGCACGGCATAGACGAGGCTGAGCGGTTTCTTCTCATCGGCCAGAAAGCCTTCGATCACCCGGCGCGAAAAGGTCTGCGTGATCGAATTGGTGGTGATGAAACCGAAGCGCCGCAGCGGGTTCGGCTGCTTCGCCGTACCCTTCCGCGCCAGCCGCGTCGCCGCCTCCTCCCAGAAATGCATGACGAAATCGGCCTTAGCTGGCATTTTGGGCCGCGCTTTCCAGACCGCCTCGGCATAGCCATCGCCAAGTTCCCCGCGCATCACGCCGCCACCAATAAACGGCGGGTTGCCGACGATGAACTCCGCCTCCGGCCACACCGCCCGGCGCGGATTCTCATAGGTATAGACCGGCACGGTGGCGCTGCCGTCCGGCACCTCCTCGCCCGTCACCGGGTGTAGCTTCATCGTGAAGCCATCCCAGCGCGCCAGCGGCTTGCCGGTTTCATCGCGCGCCAGTTCCTTCGCATCATAGGCGAGGATCGCATCCTGCTGCAGGATATTGCCGTAGGAATGCAGCACCGGCTCGGTGATGGCCGACAGACCGTTCGTCTTGAGCTGCCATTTGATGTAGCCGATCCACAGCACCAGATCGGCAATGGCGACGGCGCGCGGATTGATTTCCAAGCCGAAAAACTGGCGCGGGCCGACCGTCTCGCCCTCCATGGCGAATTTCGGCGCGTCCTCGCCGAGATCGTCCAGCGCTTCTAGCACCTCGCCTTCCAGCCGCTTCATCAGTTCCAGCGAGACGTAGAGGAAGTTCGCCGTGCCGCAGGCCGGGTCCAGCACGCGCGTCGTGCAGAGCTTGTGGTGAAATGCCTTGACGGCGGCGATGGCCTTGTCGTCCTGCCCTTTTTCGTGAAGGCCCTTCACGGAGGCCTGCACCAGTTCCCAATCGGCGCGCAGCGGCTCGATGATGGTCGGAACGACCAGCCGCTCCACATAGGCGCGGGGCGTATAATGCGCGCCGAGCTTGCTGCGCTCGCGCTTGTCGAGCGCGCGTTCCAGCAGCGTGCCGAAGATGGCCGGCTCCACATCGCGCCAGTCGCGCTTGGCGGCGATCCAGAGTTCGGAAATCGCGTCGCCATCCAACGGCAGGGCGCGGGCGTTCTTGAAGAGCGAGCCGTTGAACGTCTTGAGCGGCGTCATCAGGCGCGGCTCGTAGCCGCCAGCATTCATCACCTTCCAGAGGTGTTCCATGGCCGGCACGAACTGCTCGGGCTTGTCCTTCAGCGTTTCCAGCAGATTTTCGAAGGAGTGGCGGGGGATGAGGTCCACATCCTCGGCGAACATGGTGAAGAGGCAGCGCATGAGAAATTCGGCCACAGCGCCGGGCTCGTGCTTGCCTTCCAGCCGTCGGGCGATCTTCGCCAGCCGCTCGGCAATGTCGCGCGTCACTTCCGCGCTGCGCCGCGCCGGGTCGAGGCTGTGCGGATCGAGCCAGATGGCCGCAAGCCGCTGCTGGACCTCTTCATCGCGCAGATCGTCCATCGCGATGCGGTAGGAGCGGCGATCCGGAAAATGGGCGTAGTTCTTGCCCTGCCCCGAGAAGTCGGCAAACATTTCGATCACATTGCCGACATCGACAACGAGGATGAAGGGTGGATAGCCGTGGCTGACCGGCAGCGCGCGGGCGTAATCTTCCGCCTGGCGGCGCGCCGCGATCATCACATCGTCCCATTTGCGGGTGCCGCGCTTGGCCTGACCCGCCTTTCGCTGGCTGGCATCTTCGGGCAGGAGGGCAAGCTGCGACGCATCGCGCGCCTTTTCGCGTTTGCCGCTCTGCTTGGCCTCCAGAATGAAGCTGCCGCGCTTGTAGCAATCGATACGCCCAAGCGTCCGGCTGCCATCGGGATGCTTGAAATCCACCCGCCGCTCGAAGGTGTAATCGTTCTGCTCATTCTGTTCGGCGGCGAAATCGGGCTGCGGCAGACCGAGCGCCTCGGTCAGGCGGAGCACGAACATCTGCGCATTCGCCATTTCGGCCCCGCCGGACGCGGTGACGTCCTCGATCAGGCGGTTGAGCTTTTCGGTATCGACTTCAGGCGCTTGCATAGGGGCAGACTAGAGAAGTCAAAACTCAAAGAAAAGCAGCGGCTTTGCCTTCGGCAGACTTATCAGACGACGTTTTGAAAGCTCAAATCGGCAGGCCGGGATCCGTCTTGACGGTTCGGATAATCATGTTGGACTGAAGACGTGTGACGTTCGGCAGGCTGGACAACACCTTGCGGTGGACCCGCTCGAAATCATCCGCATCGCGCGCGACGATCCGCAGCACGTAGTCGGCCGTTCCCGCCATGAGATGGCATTCAAGGATCTCCGGGGCGTTTCGCACCGCCTCCTCGAACTGGCGCAGGGCCGCTTCGCTCTGCGTCGACAGGCTGACCTCGACGAAGAAGATCAGCGAAAAGCCGAGCGCCGAAGCGCTGAGCATCGCGCGATAGCCCTCAATGATGCCCGCCTTTTCCATCGTCTTGATACGGCGATGACATGCCGACGCGCTGAGACCGACCGCCTCGCCCAGCGCCTGCATGCCCCGATGGCTGTCACGCTGTATCATCCGCAACAATTTCGCGTCCGTACGATCCATGTGCGATATTTTTTTGCTGTTATAAATCTAGCCGCAATAGTTTCCTGAAAAATAGCGTTTCAAGGCGAGTATAGCAAGGCAATTGCATCTGACCTATTCTATCCTTCCCCATCGAAAACGGGAGAGGTCGAGCCATGCTCATCGGCGTACCAAAGGAAATCAAGAATCACGAATACCGGGTCGGTCTGACGCCGGAAAGCGCAGCCGAATGCGTTCGCCATGGCCATCAGGTGGTGGTGCAGAGCAATGCGGGCATCGGCATCGGCGCATCCGATGAAGATTATCGCGCCGGCGGCGCTGAAATCGCCACGACACCGGACGAGATTTTTGCCAGCGCCGATATGATCGTGAAGGTGAAGGAGCCGCAGGCCGTCGAGCGCAGCATGCTGCGCGAGGGCCAGATTCTCTACACCTATCTGCACCTGGCGCCGGACCCCGAACAGGCCAAGGATCTGATGGCCTCCGGCGCGGTCTGCATCGCTTATGAAACGGTCACGGGTCCGGGCGGCGGCCTGCCGCTGCTCAAGCCGATGAGCCAGGTTGCCGGACGCCTCGCCGTTCAGGCCGGGGCGACTTCTCTGGAAACGCCCCATGGCGGCCGTGGCATGCTGCTTGGCGGCGTGCCAGGCGTTCTGCCGGCCCGTGTTCTCATCATCGGCGGCGGCGTGGTTGGCTTCAACGCAGCGCAGATGGCGACCGGCCTTGGCGCGCGCGTCACGATCCTCGACCGCAATCCCGATGTGCTGGAGCGCCTCGCCGCCCATTTCGAATCGCGCGCGGCAACCAGCTTTGCCAGCCGCATGAACCTCGAAAACGAGCTGGCGGAGTCCGATCTCGTCATCGGCGCGGTACTCATTCCGGGCGCTGCCGCACCGAAGCTCGTCAGCCGTGAACATCTGTCGACCATGAAGCCCGGCTCCGTTCTGGTGGATGTGGCGATCGATCAGGGCGGCTGCTTCGAAACGTCGAAGCCGACGACGCATCAGGATCCGACCTTTACCGTCGATGGCATCGTGCATTACTGCGTGGCGAACATGCCCGGCGCAGTCGCGCGGACCAGCACCTATGCACTGAACAATGTCACCCTGCCGCACGCACTTTCGATCGCCGATTTCGGCTGGAAGGAAGCGCTTCGGGAGAACGCCCATCTGCGCGCCGGCCTGAACGTGGCCAACGGCAAATTGACGCATCCCGCGGTTACCGAATCCGTCGATGGTCCCAGCACCACGCCGGAAGACATTCTCGGCATGGCCTGAACGGCGTTCGTCGGCCACGCATTGCGTTCAGCCTTATCCCGTCGCGCTCTGTTCGGGCGCGGCGGTTTACGCCGTCTGGCGATCCTCCAGAAGGGCGACGAAGTCGCCGAACCTCTCACCCTGAATCAGGACGTGGTCCCGCAATATGCGTTCGCTCCGCGCTTCGTCGCGTGCGGCGATCGCATCGACGATCTCCTGATGCTCGGCCAGGGACTGGTCCATCCGTCGCGGCACGCGCAATTGCAGGCGGCGAAAAGCCTGAAGCCGCTGATGCAGGCGGCGCGCCTCGCCGGCCAGAAAATCATTGCCGCAGGCATCGTAGATAGCGCGGTGAAACCGTTCATTCTCATGATAATAGGCGTCCGTATCGCGCGATTCCGCGGCACGGCGACAGGCATGCATGCGTTCTTCGAGCCGCGCCAGCGTATCGCGATCGATCCGCCGCGCCGTGAGGCGACCAGCCATCCCTTCCAGTTCCGCCATCACTTCGAACATCTGGATCAGTTCGCGGATCGAAACGGTCTTCACGAACGCACCGCGATGCGGAATCAGTTCGATCAGCCCGGCTGTCGATAATTGCTGAAGCGCTTCGCGCACCGGCGTCCGCGACACGGCAAAACTTTCCGCGATCCCTTTTTCGTCCAGTTTCGCCCCGGCAGGGCGCTGGCCCGTCAGGATTTCCTGCTCGAGCGCTTCGCGAATATCGGCTGCCTTGGCGCGTCCCGTTTCCCGCCCCCTATCGGAAGGCGAGCCGGTATCGTCTTCGGCAAAGGGGGCATGGGTGGGTGTCTGTTCGGCGCTCATAATTTTCGTATACAATCCTATTGACAGTGCATGCAATAGAGTGTTGCCTCGCATAAGGGTTGGGAGGCCCGATATCACCAATGGGAGGATCCAGATGAAAGCGATATTTTTCGCGAGCGCTATGGCGCTGGCTTTAACCGGAGCCGCAAGCGCAGACGATGTGACGCTGCGTGCATCTCACCAGTGGCCGGGCGGCAAAGGCGATGTCCGCGACGAGATGGTCCAGCTAATCGCCAAGGAAGCGAAGGCGGCGGGCGTCGGTCTCGACGTTCAGGTCTTTCCAGGTGCGTCACTGGTCAAGCCGAAGGACCAATGGGGCGCCGTAACAAAGGGGCAGATCGATCTGACGGCCTTTCCGCTGGATTACGCATCGGGCCGCCATCCGGAATTTTCGGCAACGCTGATGCCGGGTCTCGTGGGTAGCCACGAACGCGCCCAACGCCTGAACGACTCACCCTTCATGGAAGAGATCAAGTCGATCGTCGAGGAAGCCGGCGCAATCATCCTGGCGGATGCTTGGCTCGCGGGCGGCTTCGTTTCGCAGCAGCAATGCATCACCTCACCGGAAACGGCCAAGGGACAAACGATGCGCGCGGCCGGCCCGGCCTTCGAAGAGATGCTGGTCGGCGCGGGCGCTTCGATCGCCTCAATGCCGTCGTCGGAAATCTACACCGCCATGCAGCAGAACGTGCTGACCGGCGCCAACACCTCTTCGGGATCGCTGGTATCCTACAGGATTTTCGAAGTCGCCAAATGCCTCACCGCGCCCGGCGAAAATGCGCTCTGGTTCATGTATGAGCCCATCCTCATGTCCAAGCGCTCCTTCGACCGGCTGAATGAAGAGCAGCAGCAGGCTCTCCAGGAGGCGGGCGACAAGGCAGAAGAGTATTTCGCCGGCGAAGCCGCCGCGCTCGATCAGAAACTGATCGAAGCCTATGAAGGGGCCGGCGTGGAGGTCGTCGAAATGTCGAAGGACGATTTCGACCAGTGGCTCGCGATCGCCAAGGAGACGTCCTACAAGAACTTCGCCGAGAGGGTGGAGAACGGACAGGACCTGATCGACAAGGCACTCGCCGTCGAATAAGCGCGCGATCTTCAAGGCCGGACGAGAGCAACTTGCGCTTTTCGTCCGGCTCTCCGATCTGCCCTGCGGCCTCTGTCGCCGCCAGAATCTCCGCAATCCACGGAAAATCGGAGTTCCGCCCATGCGGCTCTACATCAAGCTCGTCTCCGCATTATCGCGCCTGTTGGGTGTCATCGCGGGCCTGTTTCTTCTTTCGGCCGTTCTGTCGGTCAGCCAAATGGTCTTCGTTCGCTACATGCTCAACCAGTCCACTGTCTGGCAGACCGAATACACCACCTACGCCATCGTCGCCGCTACCTTTCTCGGCGCGCCATGGGTCCTCATCGTGAAGGGCCACGTCAATGTGGATGTCTTGCAGATTGCCGCAGGTCCGCGCCTTCGACTGGTCATGGAAGCGCTCAGCGGCCTCGCCGCCCTCGTCTTCGTGGCGCTGATGACCTATGCGGCCTGGTATCATTTCGAGGAAGCACTCACCAATGGCTGGCGGAGCGACACCGTCTGGAGCGTGCCGCTCTGGATGCCCACCCTGCCCATGTGGACGGGCCTTCTGATGCTCTGCCTTCAATACATTGCCGAACTGATGCGCCTTGCAACGGAAGGAGCCCCAGCGCCATCCGCCCATGGGACAGAACTCTTCGATGAGACCGTAGGGAGCACAAAATCATGAGTCCGCTCGTTTCAGGCCTCGTCATGCTGGCCGCCTTGCTGGCGCTTCTCGCCATCGGCACACCGATCGCCTTTGCGCTTGGCCTCGTGGCCGTCGGAGCGCTGTTTACCGTCTACGGACCCTTCTTTCTGGAAACGCTTGGCGAGCAGTTCTTCTCCGCCATGGCGTCCTTCAGCCTCGTCTCCATTCCCATGTTCATCCTGATGGGAGCGGCGGTTGCATCCTCACCCGCCGGCAAAGACCTTTATGAGGCGCTCGACCGCTGGCTCAACCGCGTTCCTGGCGGCCTCGTCCTCTCCAATCTGGGTGCCTGCTCCATCTTTGCCGCCCTGTCCGGATCCTCACCTGCCACATGCGCGGCGATCGGCAAGATGGGTATTCCGGAGATGCGCAAACGCGGCTATCCGGCCGAGATCGCCTCGGGATCGATCGCGGCTGGCGGCACGCTTGGCATTCTCATTCCGCCGTCCGTCACCATGATCGTCTACGGCATCGCGACGGAAACCTCGATCGGCAGGCTCTTCCTGGCCGGACTCCTTCCGGGCTTCATGCTGACCGTCTACTTCATGATATGGACGATCATCGCATGCCGCCGCAGGGGCATTGGCCTGTCCGATCTGACGGAAAGCTTCTCGATGCGCGAGCGCTTTGCCGCCCTGCCCCGCGTTCTGCCGTTCCTGCTGATCATCGCGGCTGTTCTCTACACGCTCTACGGCGGAGTGGCGACGCCCTCCGAAGCGGCCGGCGTCGGCGCGCTTTTCTGCCTGGTGCTCGTTGCCATCATCTACGGTGTGTTTTCGCATAGCTGGAACTTCCGCCAGATGCCGACGATCTTCCGCGATACGCTCAAGGAAAGCGTGATGATCATGCTCATCATCGGCGCGTCAGAGCTTTTCGCCTTTGCGCTCTCTTCCATGTTCATCACACAGTCGATCGCGCAAGCCATCGCCGATATGGAGGTCAATCGCTGGGTCCTGATGGGGATCGTCAACGTCTTCCTGCTGATCGCGGGTTTCTTCCTGCCGCCGGTCGGCGTGATCCTCATGACCGCACCCATCCTGATCCCGATCATTATCAATGCCGGCTTCGACCCATACTGGTTTGCGGTGATACTGACGATCAACATGGAGATCGGGCTGATCACACCGCCGGTCGGGCTCAACCTCTATGTCATCAACGGCATCGCGCCCGATATCTCCCTGGGGTCGATCCTGCGAGGGTCGCTCCCCTATGTTCTGTGCATGGTCCTTGGAATCGTCACGCTGTGCGTCTTTCCTCAGATCGCACTGTTTCTGCCCAATCTCGTAATGGGAGTCGCCTTATGAGCCGCATGTCCCTTCTGTCCGACCTGCTGAGCACGCTCAATCGGCGTGCATGGTTCGGTCGCAATCAGGATGAATTTCACTGTTCGATAAGCGATATCGAGGCGCTCTGCCGGAAATTGCTGCGCTCTCGCGGCGAGGCCACCGGCATTCTGACAGCGTCCGAGATTTTCCTGTCGCTGCAGAATTGCGACGAGATGCTTTTGAAACGCTTCTTCGACTTGCTGGCGCATGAATTTGCGCCCAACCAAGAAACACTCACCACTGCCGCGACGGAATATGCGCAAGCGCCTTCTTCGAAGACCCTGCTTGCCCTGCAATCAGCGGCGGATTCGCCCCGCCAGGAACTGTTCCGACGCCTGAACCTGGCGCCGGGCGGGACGGCAGCCCTGGTGAAGCTACGCGAAAAACTCCTGCCACTCGTCAAGACGGATCCCGATCTTTACGGCCCCGTCGATGCCGATTTTCTTCATCTGTTTCAGTCCTGGTTCAATCGCGGGTTTCTGGTCCTCAAGCCCATCGACTGGAATACGCCGGCCGCCATTCTCGAAAAGATCATCGCATATGAAGCCGTCCATGCCATCGATAGCTGGGATAATCTGCGGGCCCGTCTGGCCCCGTCGGATCGCCGTTGCTTCGCGTTCTTCCATCCCGCTATCCCGGACGATCCGTTGATCTTCGTCGAAGTGGCGCTGACCGGTGACATACCGGCCTCCATCGCGTCCGTCCTCTCCGATGAGCGCGAGGCGATCGAAGCGGAGAACGCGCAAACGGCGGTCTTCTATTCCATCTCCAACTGTCACCGGGGGTTGGCCGGCGTTTCGTTCGGCTCGTTCCTGATCAAACAGGTCGCCTCCGACATGAAGGAGACGCTGCCCAATCTCAAGACCTTCGTTACGTTGTCGCCCGTTCCGGGCTTCACGCGATGGCTTGCGGATCTGGACGAAAAACACCGCGCAAAGCTGATGGCGGACGAAAAGCGCGCGCTCCAGATTGTCGAAAGCGAAGGCTGGCAGAAGGACCCCGCACTGAGAGAGGAAGCCGAAGACGGCATGCTTTCCCTCGCCGCGCGCTATTTCCTGAATGCCAAGCGGGGCGATGGTCAGCCCCTCGATCCCGTCGCCCGCTTTCACCTCGGCAATGGCGCGATGCTCAACCGCATCATGCACGCCGCCGATCTTTCGTCCTCCGCGTTGCGCCAGTCGCACGGGGTGATGGTGAATTATCTCTACGATTTGCCGCGCGTGGAGCAGCGGCACGAAGCTTATGCGGCCTCGGCCGAGATTGCGGCCAGCCGCGCAGTGACGAGCCTGCTGCCTTCCAAGGCTGTGCAAGATGATATGAGGAATGTGGCATGAACCATCTCTTCGACGGCCTGACGGCCGAAGGTCTTAAGCATCCCGACCGCGATTTCGTTCGGACATCGGGCGACCGCCAGATGACTTATGGTGAAATGGAGGCCTGCTCGGCCCGTTATGCCAATCTCCTGATCGACCTTGGGCTGGAGCCAGGCGACCGCGTTGCGGTCCAGGTCGAAAAGTCTCTCGATGCCCTTCTGCTTTATCTGGCGACAGTCCGGGCTGGCGGCGTCTTCCTGCCACTCAACACGGCCTATACACCGTCAGAAGTGGAGTATTTCCTGTCCGACGCAAAGCCGCGCCTGTTCGTTTGTGCGCCGGGCAAGCTGGAGGCACTCAAACCCGTCGCCGAAAAAGCCGGCGCTGAAATTGAGACACTGGGCACGGATAAGGGCCTCGGGGACGTTGACGGGTCTCTCGCCGAAAAGGCCGCGAGCGCTTCGGCCGACTTCGAAACGATCGAGCGCGAGGCGGAGGATCTGGCGGCCATCCTCTACACGTCCGGCACCACCGGGCGCTCGAAGGGCGCGATGCTGACGCACGCCAATCTGCTTTCGAACGCCCGCACGTTGAAGGATTACTGGGGCTTCAGCCAGGACGACGTGCTGCTCCACGCGCTGCCGATCTTTCACACGCACGGGCTCTTTGTTGCCTCCAATACCGTCATGCTCGCCGGTGGAGCGATGATCTTCCTGCCGAAATTCGACCTCGATGAGATTTTTGCTTATTTGCCGAAATCGACGTCGATGATGGGCGTACCGACCTTCTATACGCGTATGCTCGCCGACGAACGTCTGAACCGCGACTCCACGGCGCATATGCGACTGTTCACCTCCGGTTCGGCTCCTCTTCTGGCCGAGACCCATCGCGCCTTCGAAGATCGAACCGGCCAGCGCATTCTCGAGCGCTACGGTATGACCGAAACGAATATGAATACGTCGAACCCGTATGAGGGCGAGCGCCGAGCCGGAACTGTCGGTTTCCCGCTCCCCGGCGTCGACCTTCGGATTGCAGACCCGGACAGCGGGGCGACCCTCGAAGACGGACAGATCGGGATGATCGAAGTAAAAGGCCCGAACGTCTTCAAGGGTTATTGGCAGATGCCCGACAAGACCGCGTCCGAATTCCGCGAGGACGGTTTCTTTATTACCGGTGACCTTGGCCAGATTGATGCGGATGGTTACGTCAGCATTGTCGGGCGCGGCAAGGATCTGGTGATTACCGGCGGTTACAATGTCTATCCCAAGGAAATCGAACTCATCATCGATGAAGTCGACGGCGTTGTCGAAAGCGCCGTGATCGGTGTCCCTCATCCTGATTTCGGCGAAGGCGTCGTGGGTGTCGTCGTAGCACGTGACGGTCTCGACGAAGACGAGGTGATGACTGCGCTGGAAGGAAAAATGGCCCGGTTCAAGCAGCCCAAACGCGTGGTCTTTGTTGAAGAACTGCCGCGAAACACGATGGGCAAGGTGCAGAAGAACATCTTACGCGAGACCTTTGGGAATATTCTCTCGGACAGTTGAGGAAAGGTTGCGCTAACTCCAGCGACCATTCACATAGGTTAATGGCAGAAGGCTCTTCTATTTTGGCCGGTTTGTGTTACGCAGCGCGCGGGGACGTCAACGCGAGCCGATAGGACCTGAAACTGCCAAAAGTACAGCGCGATTCCATTCTTGCAGATCTCGAGGAGCACGCTCATGCTCTTTCCGAAGCGCTGCTCAAGGAAGGCAACCCCGAACACGCTCATCAGGCACGCAATCTGGAGGCCATGATTTCAGCAGCACGGCGCATCATGAAACGCGACGAACAGAACTGAAATCGTAACCCTCGGATTGTCTCGGCATTTCGGCTGCTAACGCCTCAAGGCGATAGCAGCACCTTTCCGTTTGGCTGAGCCAAGGCGTTGGCGAGCCTATCCGCGGCATCTTCCAGTGCGAGAACCTCGGTCACATCGGTCTTCCATAAACCGTCGATGAAATTCGTCTGAGCTTTCTTGACCAATTGCGCCCGTTCCTGGTCGCCCGCTTCCGTCAGCCAGCGCGACAGCCAAAAACCCTCGATCCGCTTCTGAAGGAAAATCATCTCGCCCGGCTCCCGCAGAACCGGCGGTTCTTCCTCGAGGCGACCATAGATGATCCATCGCGCCCCTCGCCCCATGGCTTCGAAAACCGCTGCAGAGCTTGGTCCGGCTACCGCATCAAGCATCACAACCGGCTTGTCGGCGCGGCAGATATCCCGCATATCCGAGGAAAACGTGTCCGACTTCTGATTGAGAACGTGCGCGGCGCCGAGCGCTTTCAAAGGCTCGATCTGCTCGTCGCGCCGTACGGTCCCGATTGCCGACAAGCCATCGGCAGCCGCCTGCGCGATAATGAGCTTGCAAAGCTGACTGGCTGCGGCCGTCAGAATAAAACTCTCCGCGCCCGCTTCCTTGACGATCGAGATCATGGCGAGCGCCGTCAGTGGATTGACGATCATGGAGGCGCCGTCATCATCCGAGATGCCATCCATCAGCGGAATGCACATTGCCGCATCGGCTACAGCGTATTCGGCCCACGATCCATAACCGCTATTGCCGGTCACAAAGGCGATGCGTTTTCCGTCGAACTGCTCTGCGCCCTCGCCTGTGGCGACGACGGTGCCGCACCCCTCGAAACCAGCCGGCAGGCCTTTGCGTCGAGGCTGCCCGTACATGCCTTTGATGAACATGACGTCCGACGGATTGACTGCGCCGCGTGCGACCTTGACCAGCACCTGCCCCTTCCCCGGAGCCGGCACATCGATTGCCGCCATTTCCACATACGGATCGAGTGCCTCAAGAGAAAAGCCGCTCCGCTGACTGGCCCTCGAATAGCCGTCCTGCTTCTGGATCAGGGCTCTCATCGTTTGCGGCAGGGTCATTGCGTCTCCTCGGGAATAATGACGAGTTTTCCGGTCGCCTTGCGTCCAAGCACCTCATCGAGCACCTCGGCCGTGGTCGACAATCCTTGCCGTGTCTCGACAACGGGTTTCACCGTGCCGCTCGCATACCAACCGAAGAGTTCGCGCATATTGCCGGCATAGATCTCCGGCTCCTTGGCGGTGAAGGTCCCCCAGAAGACCCCCACCAGACTGTAGCCTTTCACGAGGGCAAGATTGACCGGCAGTTCCGGGATGCGTCCGGACGCGAATCCGATGACGAGCAAACGGCCGTTCCACGCCATGGAGCGCGACAGCGCATCGAAGGCATCGCCACCGACCGGGTCGAAGGCGACGTCTACGCCCTTGCCGCCGGTCAAGCTCTTCAGGTCTTCCCTGAGATTGTCATAGCCAATCGCCTCGTCGGCGCCGTTCTGTCGCGCCAACTCGCGCTTCTCATCGCTTGATGCGACCGCGATCACGCGGGCTCCCATGATCTTTGCGATCTGGATGGCCGCCAATCCGGTCAGGCCCGCGGCACCGAGAACGACGAAAGTTTCACCCTCTTTCAACGTGGCGCGTTGCTTCAGCGCGTGGTGGGCGGTGGAATATCCGACGCCGAGCGCGCAGGCATCGGCGAAGGGGACGCCAGCCGGCAGCGGCACGCAGCGCATCGCCGAGACCGCTACTTTTTCAGCGAACGCCCCTGTTCCGCACAGAGTGAGAACCCTGTCACCCTCCTTGAGGTGGGAGACGCCTTCCCCGACAGCAATGACCGTACCGGCTGCTTCCATGCCCGGCACGAATGGCAGATCCGGCTTCAACTGGTAGAGCCCTTGCACCATCAGCCCATCGGGAAAGTTGACCCCGGCCGCTGCGATCGCGATCACCACCTCGCCTTTGGCTGGGGCAGGGTCCTGCCATTCCACCACGGCCAGTTGGTCAACCGGTCCGAACGTATTGGCGACAACGGCCTTCATGCTCAAACCTTTTCCTGAGTGTATTTTCTCAATTCGGCGCGTGCGACCTGCCGCCGGTGAACGGCATCCGGACCGTCGGCAAAGCGCAGGGTGCGCAAATTGGTCCACATGCGCGCAAGCGGTTCATCCTGGCTGATGCCGACAGCACCGAACATCTGAATCGCTTCATCGGTGACCTTCAGCGCCATGCGGGGCGCAACGACCTTGATCTGACTGATCCACGGCGCCGCGGCACGCGGATCGCCCTGATCCATCATCCAGGCAGCCTTCAGACAAAGAAGCCGAGCCTGCTCGATCTCCATGCGGCATTCGGCGATAATGTCGTAATTGGCGCCGAGCTGAGCGAGCTTCTTGCCAAAGGCCTCGCGACGCAAGGAACGCTGGCAGAGCAGTTCCAAAGAGCGCTCCGCCTGACCGATCGCCCGCATACAGTGATGGATACGCCCCGGCCCGAGGCGTCCCTGCGCGATCTCGAAGCCCCGCCCTTCACCAAGCAGCAGATTCTGCGCCGGCACGCGCACATCGGTAAAGCGCATGTGCATATGGCCGTGCGGCGCGTCGTCCTCGCCGAACACCATCATCGGCCGAATGATCTCGATACCCGGCGTATCCGCCGCGACCACGATCATCGAATGGCGTTTGTGCTTCGGATCGTTGTCATCGCCCGTCTTGACCATGACGATGTAGACGGCACAGCGCGGATCGCCTGCGCCCGATATCCAGTGCTTTTCGCCGTTCAGCACGTAGTCGTCGCCGTCGCGGACGCAGCTCATGGCGATATTCGTGGCATCGGAAGAGGCGACGTCGGGCTCCGTCATCGCATAGGCGGAACGGATTTCGCCTTCCAGCAGAGGCTTGAGCCACCGTTCCTTCAACTCTTCGGTGCCGTAGCGCTCGAGAACCTCCATATTGCCGGTATCGGGCGCAGAGCAGTTGAAAACTTCCGCGGCGAGATGGCTCTTGCCCATCTCTTCGGCCAGATAGGCATACTCCACTGTCGTCAGCCCGTAGCCGCGCTCGGAGTCCGTCAACCAGAAATTGAACAGACCGGCATCCTTGGCCTTCTTCTTCAGGCCCTCCAGAATTTCCTCCTGGCGCTTCGTATGCGTCCAGCGGTCGCCACTCTTCACATCGGCGAGAAATTCCTCGTCGAGCGGCTGAATTTCCTCCTGGATCATCCGGCGGATCCGCTCGCGCAGTTCCTCCGCCTTTTCGGTAATTCCCAGATCCATATGTGACATCCGCCTACTCTCCCTTCCATCCAAGGCCATTCATCGCAAAGCGCACGACCTGCTCGATGACCGTATCCTGATCGTTGCGCAGATCCGCCACGCGCGGCCGGTACCAGAAGACCGGCGAATTCATGCAGGTGAAGAAGACCTGTGTCGCGACCGAGAGATCGCCATAGTCAAGATCGCCATCGGCCTTCGCCTCTTCCATCAAAGTGCGGAAAAGGGTGCTGTAGCGCTTTCGGCTCTGTTGCAGACGCAGACACTCATCCCGCTGCTCAGGCGTCAAAGCGCCTCTCATGAGCAGTTCCATCCCGTCCCAGACGACCCGCTGAAAAGACTTGGTCGTCACCATCTGCCGCACATGTTCTTCCGCCATCATGCGAAGCCGTGCCACCGCGGGGCCGTCCGTGTGCCGGAGCGGCTCGACGGCCGCGAAATTCATTTCCATGCCGAGCCGGAAGACCGCTGCGAAGAGATCGGCCTTGGAGCCGAAATGGTGGTAGATCCGCCCCTTGGTACAGCCGAGCATACGGGCGACATCATCGACCGAAGTGCCGGAAAATCCGCGCTGCTCGAAACACTCGGCCGCAGCCTGAAGAATTTCGAGACGCGAACTTTCCTGAGCTGCCCCTGTCTGTGACGCCTCGCTGGCCATTGCTGTTCCTCGCACCTGCCCCTCCTCGCGCCGGTGCCCTCTGATCGGAGTGACCTCCCGGGCTGCTCTTGCGCCGAGGCGGAATGTCAGCATACTACTGAGTAGGTTGTCAACGAGCGGAGAGTGGAATGCTCCGCGCGACACGCTGGAGGAGCAGACATTGGCCGATTTCGTTTCAGATCTTTTTTCCGTTTCAGGCAAGACGGCGCTCGTCACCGGCGGCGCGACCGGTATCGGCAGGATGATTGCAACGGGTCTCGTCCAGGGCGGTGCGCACGTCATGATCGCCTCGCGCAAGGCGGAGGACTGCGAGACCGTCGCGAGCGAACTGAATGCTTTGGACGCAGCCGGTTCAGCCGAGGGATTCGGCGGGGACGTTTCGACGGAGGAAGGTCTCGAAGCTCTGACGGCCGAAGTAAAAAAACGCACCGACAAACTCGACATTCTCGTCAACAATGCCGGCGTTTCATGGGGCGCGAGTTTCGAGGATTTTCCCTATCATGCCTGGCAAAAGGTCATGGGGATCAATGTTGCGGCGCTTTTCGAGCTGACCCGCAATCTCACCCCGCTTTTGGAAGCGGCGGCAAGCGACGACGATCCCGCAAGAGTGATCAATATCGGCTCGGTGATGGGCACGCAGCCCATGGCCGACGGCGCCTATTCTTACACAGCATCGAAAGCGGCCGTTCACCACCTGACCAGGACGCTCGCAAACGAGTTTGCGGATCGGCGCATCACAGTGAACGCATTCGCGCCCGGCCCTTTCCGCAGTCGGATGACCGCCTTTGCCACGGCCAGCGAGGAGCAGGCAGAGACGGTGGGCAACAGGGTGCCGCTCGGGCGCATCGGATCGCCTGAGGACATGGCCGGAGCGATCCTCTTTCTCTGCTCGCGCGCGGGCGCCTACGTCTCGGGCGCGATCCTGCCTCTGGATGGCGGCCAGTCGGTTCAGCACGGCATGAAACTCTTTCAGGAATAGGCGTTCGAACGCATGGAAACGACCGACAGCTTCCAGCGGCAGATGCTTGAACCGGTCTCGCTCGATCGTCTGCAAGTCAGGATCGGCGAGGAAATCGGCCTGTCGCGATGGCATATGATCGACCAGACACGCATCGATGCTTTCGCGGACATCACGGAAGACCGCAATTTCATTCATATCGATCCGGCAAGGACGAAGGCGGAAACGCCTTATCCGACCACGATCGCGCACGGTTTCCTCAGCCTCTCGATGCTCTCGGCCTTCGCCTATGAGGCAACTCCGCCGTTAAAAGGACAGGCCGCCGCGCTCAATTACGGTTTCGACGAGATACGCTTCCTTTCGCCCGTGCAGGCAGGTAGCCGGCTGCGTGGCAAGTTCAGCCTGCTCGACATATCGACCCGCCCATCGGGCCATATTCAGCTCACCTGGAACGTTGAGGTCGAAATCGAGGGACAGGAGCGGCCAGCCTTGGTCGCCAAATGGATTTCACTGGCCCTGATGGAGGAGGAGAGGAGCGCATGAGCCAAACCGAAGAGATCGACAAAGACTCCATCGAGACATGGATGCAGGATCACGTAGAGGGGTTCGAGGATTTCCGTTCGATCGAAAAGATCACCGCCGGACAGTCCAACCCCACCTATCGGATCAATGCGGGCAGCGGGCGTTACGTCTTGCGCGCCAAGCCCCCCGGCGAACTGCTGAAATCGGCCCATCAGGTCGACCGCGAATATCGCGTCATCTCTGCGCTATCGAAGACCGACGTTCCGGTGCCGAAGGTCTACGCACTTTCGGCGGAGGGGGATGAAAGTCCGATTGGCCGGCAGTTCTACATCATGGATTTTCTGGAAGGCCGGATATTCTGGGACCCGATACTGCCCGATGCCACCTCCAACGACGAACGGGCCGCGATCTACGATTCGATGAACCGAACCCTCGCCGCTCTGCATTCCGTCGATATCGATGCCGTCGACCTTTCCGATTTCGGAAAGCCGGGCTCGTATTTCGCACGCCAGTTTTCCCGTTGGACGAAACAGTACAAGGCATCTGAAACCGGCACGATCCCGGAAATGGATCATCTTATGGACTGGCTCGGAAAGAACGAGCCGGCTGACGACGGACAGGTCAGCCTCGTTCACGGCGACTACCGGCTCGACAATATGATATTCGAACAGGATGGCACCGACGTTATCGCGCTGCTCGATTGGGAACTCTCCACGCTCGGCCACCCCTTTGCCGACCTTTCCTACCAGTGCATGCAGTGGCGACTGCCGCACGATACGGGGTTCAAGGGCCTCGGCGGTGTCGAACGGTCCGACTACGGCCTTCCATCGGAAAGGGACTACGTCACCCGCTATTGCGACCGACGCGGCATCGATACGCCGGATAACTGGCGCTATTACATCGCCTTCTCCTTCTTCCGCCTCGCCGCGATCCTTCAGGGCGTCTACAAGCGCGCTCTGGACGGCAATGCCGCCAATCCGGAACGCGGCAAGGAGATGGGAAAGGCGGTCCCGCTTCTGGCGCAACTTGCGGTGCAGTCTCTCGACGAGGACGAACCGTTATGAGCCCTCGCTTCGAGGGACGGGTCGTTATCGTCACCGGTGCCAATGGCGGTTTCGGCTCCGCAGTCGCGCGCAAACTCGCCAGCGAAGGCGCATGGCTGGTCCTGTCCGACCTCGCCGACGAGCCGGCTGAAGCGCTTTCCGATTTGGACGATTCCTCCTTCGTCTATCAGCCCGGCGACGTCACCGATCCGGCGGTCCACCACCGACTTATCGACTTTGCGAAAGAGCGATATGGTCGCCTCGATATTGCGATCAACAATGCCGGCATCGCCCATGGTCACCACCGCCTTCACGAGATACCCGGCGATCTGGCCAGAAAGGTCATCGAAGTCGACCTGATGGGCGTGTTTCACGCCCTTGCCGCTCAGATCCCGGCTCTTCAGGCGGAAGCGAAAGCCCACGATGGCTGCTCGATCGTCAATGTCGCGTCGGTTGCCGGGCTGGGCGGCGCACCGGGGCTGGGCATTTACGCCGCGGCGAAGCATGGTGTGATCGGCCTTACGAAGACTGCCGCTGCCGAGAATGCCCGCAAGGGCGTTCGCGTCAACGCTGTCTGCCCGGCCTTTGCGCGAACCCCTATGGCCCTTGGCGAGATTGCACGCTCCAATCTTCCCGCGGACGAAGCCGAGGCGTTCATGGCGCGCGGCGTCCCCATGGCACGGCTTGCCGAGGTCGATGAGATCGTTACGGCCATTCTTTTCGCGGCAGATCCGGCGAACGGCTTCATGACCGGTCACGCTGTCGCGATCGACGGCGGCATTGGAGCCATATAAAAAACGCCCCGCTTTCTGGCGGGGCGTTTTGCTCACAAATCTGAAAAGTCAGTCGGCGGCACCGGCGGGCTTGTCCGGGCGGGTCGGTGAAATCGGGTCGGATGCGGGAAAGCTCTCTTCTAGCCCTTCCTCGACTTCTTCGTCCTCGCTCATTTCGCCTTTTTTCTTGCGGTCCTTTTCGAACTCTTCTGCCGGCGTTTTTTCGTCATCGAGATACAGATGAGCGAGAAACCCCGGTCCAAAATCACATTGCGAAGCAATAATATCGGTCATGATACACCCTCAAATCTAAAATCATCGAATTGCGCGGGAGAAACGCGGCAAAAGGGCCTTTCGTTCCTTCCAGACCTCAGAACCCGCCCCATTGCAAGACAAAGCCGTAAAAGCCGGCGGCCCCTGAAAGAGCCCCTGCCATGAGAGCGAAATCCTTGCCATCGGCAGCCATCACGATCCCGATAAGAGCGAAGACCACCCCTGCGACGGTCGCCACCAACCGGCCGAACAGCAGCCCGATGCCGTAAAGCCCGATCCAGTCGAAAACGGTTGGCAGAAAGGCCGACAGCCAAGCAACGAGCGAAGAGGCTGCCAGAACGAAAGCGGCCGCCAAAATGAATCGGACTGCTCCGCGCGTCACGCGAAAGAGGACGGCGCGGCGCGGTGCCGGCCCCTCACGGGCCATCTCTCCCATGGCCTCTGCCTCGAGAACTTCGGCCACCACCACCGAGGCCTGCTCCGGCGGCAAGCCTTGCGATTGCAGCCAGCGCGCAATCTCGATACGGTCCAACCCCTGCCGATCGAGTGACACGATCTGCTCCGCCAAGCCCGGTCCAACAGCGATCTGGTTCATAGAAATTTCCGCTTGGGTCCCTTTGTCCTATATGTGGGGAGAAAAGCGCCCTGGGACCACCACTGAAATCATCGCGCGACTGGACAGTTTTGTTCTGCTCTGTTATAGCGCGCCACAATTCGTGGTGCTGATGGCACTGCGGCGCTTGTTTTGTTCCCAAACCGTATGGTTGTTCAGGCGTTCCAGCCGGGAGCGAACATTCGCTCATCCATTAACACGCCCACCGAAGGGCAAGAAAAGATAGGACGGTCGTTTAAGTGCAGGTACTCGTTCGCGACAACAATGTTGATCAGGCTCTCCGCGCTCTGAAGAAGAAAATGCAGCGTGAGGGCATCTTCCGGGAAATGAAGATGCGTGGCCATTACGAGAAGCCGTCCGAAAAGCGCGCCCGTGAGAAGGCGGAAGCTGTTCGCCGCGCCCGTAAGCTGGCTCGCAAGCGCGCCCAGCGCGAAGGTCTCCTCGGCGGCCGCAGCAGCCGTTGATTGCGCCGCCTTTTTGACGGAATTCGACGTTATTTGCGAATGGCGGTGAGGCGACTCATCGCCATTTTTCATAGTTATGCCAAGATGATCCCTGCTTGCGGGGCTAGCGTATCTTGAGGGGACCCGACGTGCCGAAACTCAAAATCCGCCCGACATTATCCCGTGTGACGACATCTTCGCAGGCAAGCCGCCTGGCAAAGAGGTGCGTCAGCCCGCTGCCGATTCTGGCGGTCAGCCTGTTCGTTCCGCTGGCGGCCTGCCAGACCGGCGCTGGGCAGCAGCTTACGGCAATCGACACGGCCGAAGGATCCACGGAGAACATCTCCTCCCTCACCGCAGTCATTCAGCGCAGCCCGAGCGATCCGGCGGCATACAATGTCCGCGGGTCGGCTTATGGAAAGGCAGGTCGATACGATCTTGCTTTGGCTGATTTCGACAGGGCCCTTCAGATCAACCCGAACTATTATCAGGCTTGGGCCAATCGTGGTCTGATCAAGCGCTTGAAGGGCGATCGCAACGGTGCACTGGCCGATTACAATCGAGCGGTTCAGCTGAACAGCAGTTACGACGCCGCCTATATCGGACGAGGCAATCTCTATCGCGACATGGGACAGACCCAGGCTGCCTTTCAGGATTTCGAACGCGCTATCCGTCTCGATACGACAGATGCGCGCGCCTACTATAATCGCGGTCTTCTCTACCAGCAGCAGGGCCAGCATAATTACGCGATTGAGGATTTTTCCTCCGCGATTTCGCTGCAGAACGATGCACCCGCGCCGTATAATGGCCGCGGGCTTTCCTATCTGGCGCTCGGCGATGATGAAAACGCCTTTGCCGACTTCAATCAGGCCATCAAACTGGACAATGAAGTCGCGGAAAGCTGGTCCAATCAGGCGCTTGTCTACGAACGCCGCGGCGATAACGTGAAGGCCCGCAGCTCCTATCAGCAGGCAACACAACTCGATCCGTCCTATACGCCGGCCAAGGAAGGCCTGCGACGCGTCTCGAGCTAACTAGGTTTGTCGTCCGGCAAAAGGGCGGCGCGTATCGTATAAACGCATTTCACCGGCTGAAAAAAAGGGCTGTAGCATCATTTAATGCCGCAGCCCTTTTTCTATCTCGCTTTTGTGAACCGCCGGACATCAACGGCGCTGGATGCTGCTATTCCTCGTAGCAAACAACCTGATGGGTGTAGTCGGCGGCATCCTTGGCAACCGCCGAGGCGCGCTTGTACTCGTCATGCCGATCTGTCGCTTCGAAGGTAATGTTCTGCGCTTTAAGCCAGTCGCGCAGGACAGATGAGCGGATCGCGAAATTCATCGACTGGGGAATATCACCGGTGGCATTCGCAACCGCCATTGCATCGAGCTTGGCGGTGACCATACCGATCACCCGCCCCTCTTCGTCGACCAGCGGGCCGCCCGAATTGCCAGGCTGCACCGACGCCGTCATGCGAAACTGCGTCGGCTCTGAACGTAGCCCGACCATTGAGGACACGCTCCCGCGAGAAAAACCGAGCTCGCTCCCCAATGCCTGGGGAAGCGGATAGCCGAAAGCGAAAACGTCCTCACCGAGCATCGGCTCGTCACTCGAAAGGGTGGCAGCTTTCAGTTCGCGTGCGCCATTCACCTTGAGGAGAGCCAGATCAAGGCTGTCGTCCTCAAGCATGACCTGCGCTTCACCCAGTCCGGTTACTTCCACTCGACCGCATCCAGCGACCACATGAGCATTGGTCAGGATCGAACCGTTCGTATCGACAACGAAACCAGTCCCGGAACCATTCGGAAACTCGCCGTCGCTGGGCGCATTCGGCAGCGAAATTGCCCGCATACCATCTTCATTGCTCGGCGAAGACGCGAAAAGCGAAGGCGTTTCGACAGGTGCGAGATCGAGGCTGTTGGTCATCGCAGCCAGAAGGTGACCATTCTGTCCGACAAGATCGCGATCCATCCAGACGAATATGCCGCGCAACTGATCGCCGAAAAGCTTGGCGTCCATGCGCAGGATCTCCGTAGAGTCGCCTCCTCTAATCGTCAAAACGCCGTTCTCGAAGCGCACAGCCGAGGTCTCGAATCCGGGAACGTCTTCGAAAACGTGCTCGCTGAAGGTTTCGACCTTTTCAGTACTCATATCAGCGATACGGAAGGAGGAGATACGAAGCGTCTTTTCCGGATCGGCAAAGTTCAGCCCGTTCCACTCGTTTTCGCCGACCACGGAGACCAGAGAATAGGGAAGGCCGTAGGTGAGGCCGGCATCGCCGTCCGTGCCGATCGTGAACTGCGCAGTCTTGTAGGCACTGCGGGCGGCTTCACCCATGGCTTCGGCCTCACCGACCGCCAGAACACCGTCGGAACCGTAACCGTTATCTTCCTGCCAGGCGCGAATGGCTGCGACCGTCTGCGGACCAATCGATCCATCGATCGGCGCATCGTAATGGCCGGTCCACACCAGATAATCCTGAATGTTGCGACGAGCTTCTTCCGGCAGGGTATCGTAATATCCGGCATAGGCAGGAGAGACGGCCGTCACGGCGGCGACAAGCGCTGCGCCCGCCATCATCTTGCCTGTCAGTGATCCCGCCTCGAACTGCATTTTCCCTCTCCGGACCTCAAGTCGTGTGAGAGATGAACGTGCATTCCGGCAAAAAGGTTCAATTCCGTCGTTCACACTTCGGTTACGATACCGCCAGGGTGAAGAGATACAGGGCCGGAACTTCATGATTCATAAAGAAAACCCCGCCGCAGCAGCGACGGGGTTTTCATTGCTGCAATCGAGGGCGAAAGCCTAGATTCCTTCCATCGCCTTGACGATTTCCTCGGTCATCTTCTTGGCATCGCCAAGAAGCATCATCGTGCCGTCCTTGTAGAACAGCGTATTGTCGATGCCGGCATAGCCGGAGCCGAGTGACCGCTTGACGAAAAGGCAGGTCCGCGCTTTGTCGACATCGAGGATCGGCATGCCGTAGATCGGCGACGACTTGTCATCGCGCGCAGACGGGTTCGTCACGTCGTTCGCGCCAATGACATAGGCGACATCGGCCTGCGCGAACTCGCTGTTGATGTCCTCAAGTTCGAAGACCTCGTCATAAGGCACATTCGCTTCGGCCAGCAGGACGTTCATATGGCCGGGCATGCGGCCAGCCACCGGGTGAATGGCATACTTCACCTCGACCCCTTCTTCCTTCAGCGCATCGGCCATTTCCCGAAGCGCATGCTGCGCCTGCGCCACCGCCATGCCGTATCCCGGCACGATGATGACCTTGGAAGCATTCTTCATCAGGAAGGCTGCATCGTCGGCGCTACCGCGCTTGACGGTCCGCTCGATGCCGTCGTCACCCGTAGTGGCCGCGCCTCCATCGGAACCGAAGCCGCCGAGAATGACCGAGATGAAGGAGCGGTTCATGCCCTTGCACATGATGTAGGAGAGAATGGCGCCCGACGAGCCGACCAGTGCGCCGGTGATGATCAAGGCGAGGTTGCCGAGAGTGAAGCCGATGCCTGCCGCGGCCCAGCCTGAGTAGGAATTCAGCATGGAGACGACCACCGGCATATCGGCGCCGCCGATCGGGATGATGATCAGCACGCCAAGAGCCAGCGAAACAGCCACGATCAGCCAGAAAACAAGCGGCGATGCGCTCATCACCAGAATGACGATCAGGACGACCAATGCCAATGCCAGAGCCGCATTGATCACGTGACGCATCGGCAGCATGATCGGTGCGCCGCTCATCCGGCCGTCGAGCTTCAGAAAGGCGATGATCGAGCCAGTAAAGGTGATGGCGCCGATCGCCACTCCAATGCTCATTTCCACGAGCGCCTGGCCGTGAATGTCACCGACCGTGCCGATGCCGAAGCTCTCCGGCGCATAAAGTGCAGCAGCAGCCACCATGACAGCGGCAAGGCCGACAAGGCTGTGAAACGCGGCCACAAGCTGCGGCATATCCGTCATCGGAATGCGGCGGGCGATCACCGCACCGGCACCACCGCCGATAGCCAGACCGAGCACGATCATCAGGAAGCCGCCGAGACCGGGAGGCGCGATCAGCAAGGTCGTCAGAATGGCGATACCCATGCCGACCATGCCGAAAGTATTACCCTGACGGCTGGTGGTCGGGTGCGACAGGCCGCGAAGGGCCAGAATGAAGAGGACGCCCGAAACGAGGTAGAGAAGGGCTGCGAGATTGAGGCCGATCATCGTCTCAGCGCTCCTTCTTCTTGTACATTGCCAGCATACGCTGCGTGACGAGGAAGCCGCCGAAGATGTTCACCGAAGCGAGGATCAGCGCGACGAAGCCGAACCCGGTTGCAAGGCCCGAAGCCGAAATGCCCACGGCCAGCAAGGCGCCCACGATGATCACGGAGGATATGGCGTTGGTCACGCTCATCAGCGGCGTATGCAGCGCCGGCGTCACGCTCCAGACGACGTAATAGCCGACAAAGATCGCGAGGACGAAGATCGCGAGGCGGAAGACGAACGGATCGACAAGCCCGCCACTAGCCGCATGGGCGGTTGCGCCTGCGGCGTCGGCGACCCCGTCGATCGGAGCGAGAAGTTGCTCGCGTGCGGCGTCGCGCACCGCTTCGGTCGCGCTCTCCAGCTGTTCGAGCGCGTCTTGCAGAGTGGTTTCCATCACGCTTTTCCTTCGCTCGTATTGCCTTTGCCGGCATCACTGTCGCCCGTACCGGGCTCAACGGCAGGGGCCGCCTCACCTTCCGGGCTTGCGCCGTCATCTGGAGCCGCTGCCGGTGCCTCGGTGGATGCTCCGCCAAACCGTTCATGGACGACCTTGCCGCCATGGGTGAGAAGCGTCGCGGAGACAAGTTCGTCTTCGCGATCGATCGCCACCGAGCCGCTCTCGCCGTCGACCATCGTTTCCAGAAAGGCGTAGAGGTTCTTGGCGTAAAGCTGCGAGGCCGTTGCCGCTATCCGTCCAGCCACGTTGAGATGGCCGATGATCGTGACGTCGTTTTTCGTCACGACGACTTCACCGGCCTTCGAGCCCTCGACATTGCCGCCACGTTCGACTGCAAGGTCGACGATCACCGAGCCGGGCTTCATGGAGGCGACCATGTCCGCGTCGATCAGTTTCGGCGCCGGGCGGCCCGGAATGAGCGCCGTGGTGATGACGATATCCTGCTTGGCGATATGACCGGCGACGAGTTCAGACTGCGCCTTCTTCTCATCATCGGTCAGTTCGCGGGCATAGCCGCCCTCGCCCGAAGCATCCTTCAACGCTTCGGTCATGATGAACTTGCCACCAAGGGATGCCACCTGTTCGCCGGCGGCGGCCCGGACGTCGGTCGCGGAAACCACGCCACCGAGACGCTTGGCCGTTGCAATGGCCTGAAGCCCGGCGACGCCCGCGCCCATGACAAAGACCTTTGCGGCAGGAACCGTGCCGGCTGCCGTCATCATCATGGGTAGCGCCCGGTCATAGGCTTCAGCCGCGTCGATCACGGCCTGATACCCTGCCAGATTGGCCTGACTGGAGAGCACGTCCATGACCTGAGCGCGCGTAATGCGCGGCATCAATTCCATGGCAAAGGCCGAGAGACCGGCATCCGCCATTGCAGACAGAGCCTCTTCGGCACCGAACGGATCCATCGTCGCAAGCACGATGGCGCCTTGCTTATAGGCAGCGATTTCTTCGGTCGTGGGTCGACGAACCTTCAAAATCACGTCGGCCGAGGTCGCATCGGACGCCGAACCAATACGAGCGCCCGCAGTCTCATAGTCTGAATCGAGAATGCGGGAGGCTCGTCCAGCCTCCGTTTCGACAACCACATCCAGGCCGAGCGCCTTGATCCGTTTGACCGTGTCCGGCGAAGCGGCCACCCGCCCCTCGTCAGCCAAACTCTCTTTCGGTACGAAAACCGTTTGCGCCACTTGGCACCCTCCCCTGTGGATCAGCGGAGCCGCGTCATCGGCTCCGTGTCGAAGTCTCATCCGGCAGCCATATGGCAGCCAGCGATTCTTACTTGATCAGAAATGCGCTGACGACCAGCAACAGAATGAAAAGGATGGTGGACGAGATAAAGCCGGCCGTCGTGAAGAAACCAAAAGCCATCGCAATCAGCAATGCGACGCAGAAAAGCGCGCTCCACTTGGTCACCGAAAGGAACATCGAGTAGGTCTTCTCGTGCTCGCCATAATCCATTTCGGCGCCCGTCTCGAACTTCGCCTCATCAAGATGTTCGGCCATGGATGCGTCTCCTCGCTAGCGGCTCGTCCTTTGAATGTCAGCCAATAGCGAAATGCGACCAAGGGAGCAAGCAGCCCTGTCTCTTCGCGCCCACATCAGACGGTCGGACGGCCGCCTCATTCCTCTACCTTGTCGGTCGGGCAGGAAGGCGCCTCGGCACGCTCATCGCCAATCTGAGACGTGAGCGCAGACGATCCGTTTCGAGCAGAAGAGCCCGCCGCGGCTGGAAGCTCGAGCGGTATCTGCGCAAATACCCCGCCACTCCATTGCAGGAAAACCGGTTCGGCCGACCCCGCATGATCGGTGCACGAAAGTTTCAAAGCGGAAGGCAATGGCGCGAGACCGAGCGCTTTCATGCGCTCCGGCGTAAGATTGACGCGTTCCAGCGCAGTGCGAACATCCCCACGCGCCGGATAACGGTCATTCGCCAGTTCCTGTGCTGCTCCCAGCGCCTCGACGGATAATGCTCCGACCAGTTCACCAGTGGCGCGCAGCGGCGGCGTGCCCTCGCCCTTACCTTTACTCGCATCGTCATCGGTCTCGGGCGATGGCGAGCTGGCGGGCGCGGTCATGGCCACCACGCCGAAGCCCTTTCCGCGAGCACCGAGATCCACAAGTGTTTCGTACGCTGCATCGGCAAAGCCACTGACGAGCTGGCCCACCGGATAATCACGCTTTACCGCTTCGCGAAGGACGGTATCGGCGACACCGCCATTACCCCATATAATGATCCGATCGGGCGGACTGACGCCGAAATCCCGAAAGGTGGAGATGATGTCCTGCGCTTCACCGGCTCTCACGGAATAGGTCTGCAAGGTGAAGCCCTGCCGCTCGGACGCGCTCATCAGAGCATCGCGCATATCGCCCCCCCAGGCATCCGCCGAGTGGAAGAGAGCGATGCGCTGCACCGGCTCCTTCTTGTCTGCAGTGCTGGAGGCGGCTTCGAGCAGAGCCAATGCCTGCCGGGAGAGCGAAAGAGGCGGCGCGAAAGACCAGCGCAGCTCCTCACCCTGACTCAGCGCGTCGCGTCCCGCGACGGCGATGAGCGGAAAACCGGATCGCTCGGCTTCGATAGCGAAGGCTTCCAAATCTTCTCGCGGCCAGACGATTGCGAGGCGCGCTTCTGCGGCTGCACCGTTGCAACCCGACGCGCCGAGAAGCGTCGCCGCTTCGGCACCAGCCGGGATATCACATTCCTTCAAATCTACAGTTATATTGTTCAATCCGCCGTCGCGACCGTTTACCGCCGAAACGGCATCCGCAAGCCCCTTCCCGAAGGCTTCGCCGCCATCGTCGCGGCGTCCGGCCTGCCTGAAATACAAAATGGTGAGGGGAGCGCCTTGCGCCTCACCGGACTTGGCATCAGTGGACGCTTCAGCGCCCTCCGCTTTTGGTGGCTCCGGCGCCGTTTCCTGCGCCTCCACCGCCCCGGCCAGTATCACGAACGTGATAAAGGCTACGCAAAACCGTGCAAATCCACCAAAGGATGAACGCAAACCAACTGGACAACGCCGAAGAGCTCGTGCCAATAAAGTGCTCTGCAGGAGGGCAGGCAATCCGTAATAGTGACAGTAAAGGGAAGGGCGCGACCGCATGACGTTCCTCATCGGCCTGTCGTCGATCATTGATGCCGTAACGCGGTTCATGGGGAAGGCCGTCTCCTGGCTCGTACTCGTCGCTGTTCTCGTTTCGGCCTACAATGCGACCATCCGTTACCTGGGAGGTTCGGTTCCGGACTGGATCCCGATCCCCCGCGCGTCAAACGCGCTTCTGGAACTCCAGTGGTACCTTTACGGAGCGGTCTTTCTCATAGCGGCATCATGGACATTGCAGGATAACGAACATATCCGCATCGATCTGCTTTCCAACCGTTTTTCGAAGCGCACGCGCGATATTGTCGATCTCGTCGGGCATCTCGTCGTCCTTCTGCCCTTTACCGGCCTCATGGTCTGGCTCGCATGGCCCTGGTTCTGGCGCTCATACAATAGCGGCGAAATCTCCGGCAACGCCAACGGCCTGATCCTGTGGCCGGCGAAGTTCATCCTGCTTTTCGGTTTTATTCTTCTCTTCATCCAGGGCGTGTCGGAAATCATCAAGCGCGTTGCGGTCCTGATGGATCGCATGGAAGACCCGCACCTCGAAGATTATGATCTGCCGCCCGCAGTCGCAGAGATGGAAAGCGGCAGCGGCCTTTCCGGTGAAGAACAGGGAGGCCACTCGTGATCGATCTTATCGCCCACGAACTCGCGCCCATCATGTTCGTTACCGTGATGGCGATGCTGCTGATCGGCTATCCGGTCGCCTTCACCCTGGCCGCTGGCGGTCTCGCCTTCTTCGTCATCGGCGTGGAGATGAGCAGCATTTCCAGTGAGATCCGTTTGTTCTGGCCCCTGCTCGGGAGCCACCCTGAACGGATCTACGGCATCATGTATAATGATACGCTGCTGGCCATTCCGTTTTTTACCTTTATGGGCCTGGTCCTCGAACGCAGCCGCATGGCCGAGGATCTGCTTGACACGATAGGACAGTTATTCGGTCCCATTCGCGGTGGCCTGGCCTATGCCGTGGTTCTGGTAGGCGCCCTTTTGGCCGCAACGACCGGCGTCGTCGCCGCTTCCGTCATCGCCATGGGCCTCATCTCGCTGCCGATCATGATGCGCTATGGCTATGACCGCTCGTTTGCGACGGGAACGATCGCCGGGGCCGGCACGCTGGCTCAGGTCGTGCCGCCCAGCCTTGTTCTGATCGTGATGGCCGACCAGCTCGGCCGTTCGGTCGGCGATATGTATGTCGGTGCGCTACTGCCCGCTGCCATCATCATCGGTCTCTATTGCCTTTACGTTTTCGGCGTCACGCTCGCTCGACCGGCATGGGCGCCCGCCCTGCCCCCGGAAGCGCGAACATTGGGCACTGGCGTCCTCTCGCTACTTGTCATGATGGCGCTGGCTGCGGGTATCTACGTCGCGGGGCGGAACTACCTCTTCGCCGATTTTCGATACGAAGTTTCGGTGGTGTGGTCGGCCGTCGCGGCGGTCGCCTTTGCGCTGGTGGTCTCGCTGATCAACAGATATGCAAAACTGGGGCTCATCAGCCGGCTGGCGGAGCAGGTCATCATCGTCCTGATCCCACCGCTGGCGCTGATCTTCCTCGTGCTCGGCACGATCTTCCTCGGCATCGCCACCCCGACCGAGGGCGGCGCGATGGGCGCCACCGGCGCACTGGCTCTTGCCCTTATGAAACGGCGGATCAACGGCGAGGTGCTGCGCCAGGCCCTCTATTCGACCACGAAACTCTCCAGTTTCGTCATGTTCATCCTGATCGGTGCACGCGTCTTCGGCCTGACCTTTTACGGCATCAACGGCAATGTCTGGATCGAGGATCTGCTGCTTGCTCTGCCCGGCGGCGAATATGGCTTCCTGATCGTCGTCACCATCATCGTCTTCATCCTTGGCTGCTTCCTCGATTTCTTCGAGATCGCCTTCATCCTCGTGCCCTTGCTGGCTCCGGTTGCCGAAAAGCTCGATATCGACCTGATCTGGTTCGGCATCATTATCGGCCTCAACCTCCAGGCCAGCTTTCTCACGCCGCCCTTCGGTTTCGCGCTTTTCTACCTGCGCTCGATCGCACCGAAATCGGAATGGCTGGACGAGGTGACGGACCGCATGATGCCGGCGATCCGGACAACGGATATCTACAAGGGCGCCCTGCCCTTCATCCTTTTGCAGATGCTGGTCATCGGCCTGATCATCGCGTTCCCCGGCCTTGTCACCCATTACAAAGACGAACCGGTCAAGGTCACCGCTCCGGCAGAGCCGAATACGGGCGGCGGCCAGACGCAGGAACAGCAGGTCCAACCCGACAACCCGTTCCAACTGCCGCCACTCAATCTTGGTCCGCCATCGCCAGGCCCTGCTGGCGAACCGGGCAATGGCGAGGGATCGTCGTCAAACCCGCAATTGCCGGGCCTTCAGCTTCCACCCCTCGAATTCGGCCCGCCCGGCGGAACCTCTGGGGGCGAGCAAGGCTCGTCGCAATCCCCCAGCGCGGAGAGTGGAGAAACGTCAGGCAACGGCACCGGCACACCGCCCGGTTTCCAACTGCCCGATCTTCAGCCTCTCGGCTCGCCCGTTATGCCGCCACAAAATCCGACCGATCAGAACTGAATATTCGGCGAGGATCGCAAAAGCGTTATCATGACGCGTTTGCGGCTCCCCTTGGCATTATAGAACGGTGCAAGATGGTTCGATGAACGAAACGATACGTATCGGCCATACGGCCTGCCCGCATGATTGCCCCTCCACCTGCGCCCTCGAGGTGGAAATCCTCGATAGCGGCCGCATCGGCCGCGTGCGGGGTGCCAAGGCGAATAGCTATACCGACGGCGTGATCTGCGCCAAAGTCGCGCGCTATGCCGAGCGTGTTCACCATCCCGACCGCCTGACAAAGCCGCTTATCCGCACAGGTTCGAAGGGCGGCGGCGCATGGAAGGAAGCCGGCTGGGACGAAACGCTGGACCTGATTGCCGAGCGCTTTCGGCAGGCGGCTGAACGGTATGGCACCGAGACGGTCTGGCCGTATTACTACGCTGGCACGATGGGCCTCATTCAGCGGGACGGCATCCATCGCCTCCGCCATGCCATGCGCTGGAGCTACCAGTTCGATTCGATCTGCATCAATCCCGCATGGACTGGCTACCATGCCGGATGCGGTGCCGTGCGCGGGCTCGATCCGCGCGAAATGCACGAGTCGGATGTGATCGTGATCTGGGGGACGAACGCCGTCGCGACCCAGATCAATGTGATGCGGCACGCCACGCAGACCCGCAAGGAACGCGGGGCGAAGATTGTTGTGATCGACGTCTACGATACCGAGACCATGCGCCAGGCCGATATGGGCCTTATGCTCAAGCCCGGCTCGGACGCGGCCCTCGCATGCGCCGTCATGCATGTCCTTTTTCGCGACGGCCTGGCCGACCGCGATTACATGGCGCGTTTTACACGCGGCTCCGAGGCTCTGGAAACCCATCTGAAATCGCGCGGACCGCAATGGGCCGCGCCCATCACTGGATTGAGCGTCGAGGAGATAGAGGCCTTCGCCCATCTCGTAGGGCGTACGAAGAACAGCTTTTTCCGCCTTGGCTACGGCTTCACCCGCGGGCGCGGCGGGGCGGTGTCCATGCATGCCGCCCTTTGCATTCCCGCTGTCACGGGCGCCTGGCAGGTGAAAGGCGGCGGCGCGCTTCACGGCAATGGCGATATTTTCGGCATCGATAGCTCGGTGGTGAAAGGAACGCGCCGTGCGGACCCGTCGATCCGCCATCTGGATCAAAGCCGTATCGGTGCCATCCTGACCAACGACCCGGAGGCGTTGAATGGCGGCCCGCCTGTAACGGCCATGCTGATCCAGAATACCAATCCCGTGAATGTTGCGCCCGAACAGGAAAAAGTGCGGCGCGGTTTTCTGCGCGACGATCTTTTTACGGTGGTCCACGAGCAGTTCATGACCGAGACGGCCGAACTGGCCGATGTGGTCCTGCCGGCCACGATGTTCGTCGAACATGACGATATCTATCGCGGTGGCGGACATACGCACATCCTTCCGGGCCCGAAACTGATCGACCCGCCGGAAGGGCCGAAGCCAAACCATCATGTGATCGAGGAATTGGCGCGCCGCCTCGGTGTGAGCGAGATGGAAGGGTTCGGCCGGACCGAACGTCAGTTGCTCGATAATCTAACAGAGCGCAGTTGCCTTGGCACTTATGATGAGGTGGTCGAGAAACGCTGGGTCGACAAGGCCATTGCGTTCGAGGAAGCCCACTACCTGAATGGCTTTGCCCATCCCGATGGCCTTTTTCACTTCGATCCGGACTGGACGGATGTCCACAACGGACAGCGGCCAGCCAAGACGATGGGTTTGCAGGGACAGGTTGAGCGTCTCGGAACCCTGCCCGACCATACCGGCCACCTGCTGGAAGAGGCCGACGCGGGTCATCCCTTCAGGCTCGTGACGGCGCCGGCGCGCAACTACCTCAATTCCTCCTTCGCCGAGACAGCGACGTCACAGAAGAAGGAAGTCCGTCCGACCGCCATTCTCAACGAGCAGGATGCGGCGCATCTGAAGATTGCCGAGGGCGACCCTATTGCCCTGTCGAATGGGCGCGGCGAGGTCGTTCTTCATGCCGTGATCGCCAACAAGGCGATGGTGGGCACGGTCGTTGCGGAAGGCATCTGGCCGAACAAGGCCCATGAGAACGGGTGCGGCATCAACACTCTGATCGGCGCGGATCCCATCGCACCGCACGGCGGCGCGGCTTTTCACGATTGCCGTGTGGCTATCCGAAAGCTCTGAAACCACCCTGCACTCACTGCACAGCTAAAAAAGCCCGGCGATCGCAAGACCGCCGGGCTTTTCAGTTTTCAGGGTCGAAGAGATCAGAGCGCGTTGTTGCGCTGCTGGATCATCATGAAGGTATCGAACGTGTTTTCCGAGACCTGCTGCCAGAGATACCACTGCTTGCGGAAATCCTTGACGCTCTCCCACAGCATCTTGAAGTCTTCGTTTTCAGCGCTCACCTCGGAATAGACCTCATTGGCCGCGTCGAAGGATGCGGTAAGGATTTCCTGGCTGAACGGCCGCAGCTGCGCGCCCTTGGAGACCAGACTCTGAACGGCCTTCGGGTTCAACCAGTCATATTGCTGCAGCATGTTGGCATCGGCTGCCTGGCACGCTGTACGCAGCAGCGACTGGTAATGCGGCGGAAGATTCTCATATTCGCTCTTGTTGAACATGAAGTGCACGGTCGGGCCACCTTCCCAGAAACCGGGATAGTAGTAGTACGGCGCCACTTCCTGGAAACCGAGCTTTTCGTCGTCATACGGACCGACCCATTCGGTCGCGTCGATCGTGCCTTTTTCCAGCGCCGGATAGATATCGCCACCAGCGATCTGCTGTGGCACCACGCCCAGCTTCTGCATGACCTGGCCAGCAAATCCGCCGATGCGCATTTTCAGGCCCTGAAGGTCGTTGACCGTGTTGATCTCCTTGCGGAACCAGCCGCCCATCTGCACGCCGGTATTGCCGCCCGGCAGTCCGAAGAGCCCCTGTTTGCCAAGAAACTGGTTGAAGAGGTCAATACCACCGCCATGATAGTGCCAGGCGTTCATGCCACGCGCATTGAGGGCGAACGGCACGGCCGCGCCAACGGCCCAAGCGGGATTTTTGCCGACATAGTAATAGCTGACAGTATGGCATGCCTGCACCGTGCCGGAAGACGCCGCGTCAGCAGCCTGCAGGCCCGGGACGATTTCGCCGGCCGAATAGACCTGAATGTTGAACTTGCCGTCCGTCGCTTCCGAAACCATGCGGGAAAGCACTTCGGCGCCACCATAGATAGTGTCGAGAGCCTTCGGGAAGGAAGACGTCAAGCGCCATGTAACTTCAGGCTGCTCCTGCGCAATGGCCGGGGCTGCCAATGTGGAGCCAGCAGCGGCGCCCGCACCGGCCACACCTGCTTTACGCAAAAAATCGCGACGATCCATGAATATTCTCCTCCCATTCTGGCGTCGTTCGTCTGTCGCAGCAGACAGAGCGGCTAAGCGCCCCGCCTTGAGCTGTCCGGACAATAGGCACACAAATCCGCCTCGTCTATCCCTTGCACGGGCTCCCTTGTCGCCGTTTCGATAAGTTTCTAGAGGAGATATCCCGTTCGAAGGAAATTCGCCCCATGACATCGCCGCTCGTTGCCATCGTCGCCGATACTCTCGTCCATGACAGCTATATCTGGCACGCCACGCCGCAGACCTATCTCAGGGCTGCGATGGAGGTCGCCGGACTGCAACCCTTGATCGTCCCGGCTTTCGGCGACAAGACCGACTTCTATACGATCCTCGCGGCGGTCGATGGCGTGATGCTGACCGGAGCGCGCTCCAACGTCCATCCCGACAATTACGGGGTGAAAGCCACCGAAGCGCATGGCCCGTTCGACCCCGCAAGGGATGCGACATCGCTTCCGATCATTCGGGAAGCGTTGAAGAAGAACTTGCCCGTTCTGGCCATTTGCCGGGGCCATCAGGAGCTGAACGTCGCGCTCGGCGGCACCCTGGCCAACGACATTCAGGATCTTCCCGACAGGGACAATCATCGCGCGCCCGAAGCCGATACACAGGACGAGCGCTATGCCATCCGCCATGAGGTGAATATCCGCAACGGCAGCTCCCTGCAGGACCTGTTCGATGGCGAAACGATTTCGGTCAATTCCCTCCACCGGCAGGCCGTCGATCGGCTTGCCGATGGCCTTTCTGCCGAAGGCACAGCCGAGGACGGCACCATCGAGGCCATGCAGGCGCGGGATGCAAAGGCCTTCGCCTACGGCTTTCAATGGCATCCGGAGTACTGGGCCGAAAGCGATAAGGCATCACGCGCGATCTTCGAAGCCTTTGGCAAAGCTGTCCGCGCTCACGCCTCGAGCCGAGCCTGACAGGCAGGATGGGGCCTCTCTAATGGTCACTCCCGCATAGGGCGTGATCGGCCAGCGACTGGATCACATGGCATTCGCCGAGACAGTCTGCGTCGGAGATATCGACGATCCGCACCAATTCCCGTTCCAGCCTTTTCAGCTTGCGGATGCGTGCCCGGACGGAGGCCAGATGGGCCGATGCGATATGGTGCGCTTCGCCGCACGGCCGCTCCGGCTCCGACGCCAGTTCGACGAGTTCGCGGATATCCTCGATCGAAAGGCCGAGCGCTCTGGCATGCCTTATGAAGGAGAGGCGCTCCAGCCCGGATCGGCTGTAGCGTCGCTGATTGCCTGAGGTTCGCTCCGGGGCCTCCAGCAGGCCGGCCTTTTCATAATAGCGAATGGTCGGAACCTTGACGCCGGTCCGCAGCGATAATTCTCCGATCGAAAACATGAAAACACCCCTTGAACCTCTAGTGGCTAGAGGTTGTACATGATCTGGCATGTCTGAAAAAGGATATGACCATCCGGATAGTCCCGGTCTCGTCAAAGGCGCCGGAGGAACAAAGGAAACCCACAATGCCGCATAGCCATCACGGACACGCCCATGTCGACCCGGAAGCCGGCGATGCGCGCGTCTTCTGGGCGGTTCTCGTCAATCTAGGCCTGACGGTCGCGCAGATCGTCGGCGGCATCCTGTCGGGCAGTCTCGCGCTGATCGCCGACGCTATTCACAACCTCTCCGATGCGCTGGCGCTGATCATTGCGTTCTTTGCACGGAAGATCGCACGTCGCGACGCGGACGAGACCATGACCTTCGGCTATGGGCGCGCCGAAATCGTCGCCGCGCTTATCAATTACACCACGCTGATCGTGATCGGTCTCTACCTGATCTACGAAGCTGCCTTGCGGATCATCGATCCTCAAGGCGTGGACGGGTGGATGGTGGTGATCATTGCCGGCGTTGCGCTGGTGGTCGACGTCGTCACCGCGCTTCTGACATTTTCCCTCTCCAAGGAGAGCATGAACATTCGTGCGGCTTTCCTTCACAATGTGGCCGATGCGCTGGGTTCGGTCGCCGTGATTTTCGCCGGTACGCTGATCATCCTCTATGACTGGCGTCTGATCGACCCGATCGTCACCTTGATGATCGCTGCCTATATTCTCTGGCAATCCTTCGCGGAGATTGGCGGCGTGATCCGGATCCTCATGTTGGGCACGCCGCCCGAAATGGATGCCTATAAGGTGATCGAACGGATGCGTGCGGTAGATGGCGTCGCGGACGTTCATCATCTTCATCTCTGGCAGATGCAGGAGCATGAAAACGCAGTGGACGCGCATGTGGGCATCCAGCCTGGCCGCTGGAGCGAAGCCGACGCCATCAAGCAGGCCGTCAAGGAGCGATTGAAGAGCGAATTCTCAATCGCGCACACCACACTGGAGTGCGAATGCGCAATCCACACCTGTTCGGATCCGGCGATTATCGGGCATGGCAAACCTGAGGAGGATCACGGCCACACAGATCATCAGCATTAAAGAAAAGCGGGTCAGAAACCACAGGACGTAATCGGTCTGACGTCAGATTCTCAGTCGAAAGTGGCGATCAGATCGATCAACTTGCCGCTGTCCGGAGATGCCTCCCAGCCATTGCCGTCGGAAGCGGACAGGTGAAGGAGGTCTTCACCTGCCTCGTTTCTGACGGTCAGGTCACCGGTCCCTCTCTGGAGAACGGAAACGAGCTGGGGATGGCCGATGCCGAGCTTGGAGCACTCAGGCCCGGCGAACCGATAGGCGATCTCGTCTTTGACCTGGCTCATCCAGCAGCGCACGACTTCGCCCTCCACGGCAGCCTGATAGACGGCACGTGGCTGATCGATCGAGCCCGTGGAAATCGCGTCTGTACCCGTTATGGGATCGGGGCCAGAGCGGCCATCGGCGAGGAACGCGGCCGCGCCCACCGACAGGAAGAAACAGATTCCGAGAGCAGTACGCATGGCAGGGACTCGCTAAACGAAGACAGTGCCATGCTTGCAGGCTATGGTTAACGGGACATTACGATCCCGCCCTCTCCGATGGCTTTTAGCGATCCGGTTTTGGAGCGGCAGTCGATTTGCGGACATGCAATTCCGGCGAGATCAGCTGTAGCCCTGTCACCGTCGGATGTTCGTTGATCCGCGCGACAAGCGTTTTGGCCGCCATGCGCCCAACTTCCCGTTGGCCGTTCCAGACGGTGGTCAACGCAGGCGTCGCGATGGCCGCCTCCTGAAGATCATCATATCCCGTGACGGAAAAGTCCTCGCCGATCGAGTAGCCCGACCGGATGAGCCCGTTCATCAGGCCGATCGCCACGAGGTCGTTCCAGCACACCGCCGCCGTTGGCCGGTCGGGCAGGTTCAGAAAGGCCTCTGCCGCCTCGAACCCGGCAAGCTTGGTACGTGGGCCGGAAATGCGCCAGTCTTCTCGAACCTTGAGGCCGGCGCGGTCCATGGCCTGCCGATAGCCGGCATAACGGTCACGGCCTGTCGAGGTCTGGTCGGTCCCGCCAATATGCGCGATCCTCTTGTGCCCGAGTTCGATGAGATGATCGGTTGCAAGCCCGGTTCCGAAGGAATCATCTCCCCGAAAGGAAGGTGTCGAAACCCCATCCACCGAACGCGCGATCAGAACCGCGGGCATCGCGTTGCGCTCGGCCAGCTTGATGTCCTCGGCGGGCGTCCCGATGGCCGGGCTCATAATGACGCCGTCCGCGCCGAGCTGAAGCAGGGTCTCGATGAAATCGCGCTGCTTCTCGACTGAGTCGTAATGGTTGGAGAGAATGAATGTCTGTTTGCTGCGGTCGAGTTCGCTTTCGATCGACTTCAGAATCTCCGCGAAAAAGGGATTCATGATGTCGTGCACGACGACGCCGACAATCCCCGAGCGCGAAGTGCGCAGGGATGCAGCGCGCCGATTGTAGATATAGCCGATCTCGCGGGCATAGGCTTTCACCCGCTCCCGCGTGGTCTCGGCGACCAGCGGACTGTCGCGCAGGGCCAGCGACACCGTCGCAGTTGAGACGCCGAGCGCTTCGGCAATTGTCGAAAGCTTGATCTTTTGTGCCAGAGCTTCGTTTCCCCGAACGCGAAATTAAACTGTTTAATTATGGCCGATCAGGCGGCAAAATCAAATCTGTTTGGCGCAATACCGCAACCGCACGGCCACTGCCCTTCACAAGCCGGAAGAACAGCGTCTCAATCCCGGCGGCCTTGCGAGGTCTTGGAAAGTTCCGCAGTCAGTTCGATATCGATCGATTCGAGAAAGCGCAGAAGCGTTTTCTTCTGCGTCTTGTCCAGCGAGCCAAGCATCTTCCGCTCGACCTTCTTGACTGTCTTCTTGACGTCGTCGACCAGCGCATGGCCGTCATCCGTCAGGGCGATATGGCTCACCCGGCCATCCTCCTCCGAAGGCGTGCGGAAGACGAGCCCCTGCGCTTCAAGCCGTGTGATTGCACGGGTTATGGTCTGCGCTCTCACCCCGAGGTGATCGGCAATCCCGGAAAGCGGCATGCGCTCTTCTTCGCTGAGCGCCAGAAGAATCTGCTCCTGGCCGGCGTGCAGACCAAGCTCGGAAAGCTGTGCCGAAAGCGCGGTGCGCGCATGGCGGGCTGTTGCCGACAACTGGCTAAGTACGGCCCCTTTCGGCGCCTTGTTCATCTTCTTCGGGTTCGACGGTAGTCGTCCCATCGCCTCCTTGTCGATCTTGGCCATTATACTCCGGCGTCCCTTTACCCTTGACCGCCCCCGGTGCGGACTGCTGGAAGAATAAGTCAGCCAGCGAAGCTTCGAGCCCTTGATATGACACAAGTTCATCCGACGTCCACCGATGCGCCGACAATCGCCGTCCTGCCCCTCGGCGCAACCGAGCAGCATGGCCCGCATCTGCCGCCGGAGACCGATACGCTGATCGCATCCGCCATGGCGAAAGCGCTGGAGGAGGCCGCGCCCGATCTGCACCTGGAAATTCTTCCCACCGAAGCGGTCGGCTATTCGCCGGAACATCTCAACTGGCCAGTGACGCAATCAATGGAATGGAACGAGGCGATTGACCGCTGGATCGGGATTGGCGACGATCTTGCAGCGCGCGGCATCCGCCGCCTTCTCCTTTTGAACGCCCATGGCGGCAACTCGCCGCTTCTGACCATTGTCGCGATGGAGCTGCGACGCCGCCATGCCATGTTGTGCGTCGCGACGAACTGGCACCGGTTCATCCAGCCGGGCGGCATCGTTTCCGCTGAAGAACGCGCGCTCGGCATTCACGCCGGCCAGATCGAGACCTCGGTCATGCTGGCTATCGCGCCCGAGCGTGTAGAAATGCAAAAGGCGGCCGATTTTCCCAGCGCCCAGTCCGATTTCTCCGAGCGTTTCACCCATCTGCGCGCATATGGCTCGCACGCCTTCGGCTGGATGATGGACGATCTGAATGCCGACGGTGCTACGGGCGACGCGGCTGCCGCCAATGCCGAGATCGGGCGTCAGCTTATCGATCTGGCTGCACAAGGCCTCGCGGCCCTCGCCCGCGACATTGCAGCGTTTGATCTGACGCGCTTTTCGTCCTCCGCCCCCTAGGAACGCGGCACCGCTCGCTCCTATATGGGGCCAAACATTTCAGAGGTTCTTTCATGACCGAAGCCGCTCAGCAGCAGCTCACACCCATCACCGTTCTCACCGGCTATCTTGGGGCAGGTAAGACCACCCTCCTCAACCGCATTCTCTCTGAGGCCCACGGCAAGCGTTATGCGGTCATCGTCAACGAATTCGGTGAGATCGGCATCGACAATGACCTCATCGTCGAGAGCGACGAAGAGATCTACGAAATGAACAATGGCTGCGTCTGCTGCACGGTGCGCGGCGATCTCGTCCGCGTCGTCCAGGGCCTGATGCGCCGACCGGGGCGCTTCGACGCTATCGTCGTCGAGACGACCGGCCTTGCCGATCCTGCACCCGTGGCGCAAACCTTCTTTATGGATGACGACGTCCGCTCGAAGACGGCGCTCGACGCCGTGGTCGCTCTGGTCGACGCCAAGCATCTGCCCCAGCGACTGAAGGACAGCCGCGAGGCCGAGGACCAGATTGCCTTCGCCGACGTCGTCGTCCTCAACAAGACGGATCTGGTTTCCGCCGATGAACTGGCCAATGTCGAACGCCTCGTGCGGTCTCTCAATCCGATCGCGCCGATCCATCATGCCGAGCGCTCCAATGTCGATCTCGCGAAGGTTCTCGATCGCGGCGCGTTCGACCTGAAACGCGTGCTCGATAACGATCCGCATTTCCTCGATCACGACGATCCCGCTCACGAATGCGGGCCGGCTTGCGATCATCACCATCATGATCACGACCATGAACACCATCATCACCACCACGGCGATGGCCCGGCCGATATTCACGATCTGACGGTCAAGAGCGTCTCGCTGCGCGGGGGCGCGATGGACCAGAGCCGCTTCTTCCCCTGGATCCAGAACCTGACGCAGGTGAAAGGGCCTGACATTCTGCGCCTAAAGGGCATCATCGCCTTTGATGGAGATGATGATCGTTACGTCGTTCAGGGCGTGCACATGATCATTGAAGGGGACCATCAGCGTCCCTGGCGCGCGGACGAAGCCCGCGAGAGCCGGCTTGTCCTGATCGGTCGCGATCTGGACGAGGCCTCTCTTCGGGAGCAATTCGAAGCCTGTCAGACGAAAGCCGCCTGATGCCCTCGGTCGCTCCACTCGATGTTGACGGCCACGTTGCCCATCTCGGCTGGCTGGGAGACGTTGCATTTTTTGGCGATGCCGATGGTTTTCTCCATCGGCTTGGCGGCGAGACCGGCAAAATCGAAGTCCATGATGGCCTTCTTTGCCTCGCGGTCGATCAGAAGCGCCGCCGCATTCTGACCGGCGGCGAGGATGGCCGCGTGGTTGCGACCAACGCCGACGGGACGACCGAGGAACTGGCTCGTGAGAAAGGCAAATGGATTTCCGCCATTGCCTATGCGCCGGACGGAACGGTCGCTTATTCCCATGGCAAGTTTGCCAAGGTGCTTCTAAAAGGCGGAGCGAAGTCCATCGAGCACGAGCGAAGCGTGGAAGCCATGAGTTTCGCGCCGAAAGGCCTGCGCCTTGCCTGCTCGCATTATAATGGCGTGAGCCTGCACTTTCCGGCCACCGAAAGCCTGCCGACGATTCTGGGCTGGGCCGGGGCGCATCTGCTTGTCACCTTTTCCCCCAATGGCGACAGCCTGGTTACAGCCATGCAGGAGCCCGCTCTTCACGGCTGGCGCTTGGCAGACGGCCGCCACATGCGCATGGAAGGCTACCCCTCCAAGGTCAAAAGCCTCTCCTGGAGCGCGAAAGGCAAATGGCTTGCGTCCTCCGGCGCCAACGCCGCCGTTGTCTGGCCGTTTCAGGGCAAGGACGGACCGATGGGCAAGGCGCCGCTTGAACTCGGCACGCGTGGCGACTCGCAGGTCACCGCCGTCGCGTGCCATCCCAAGGAAGAGATGGTCGCCATCGGCTATCAGGACGGGATGATTCTGGCTGTCCGGTTCGAAGATTCCAAGGAGGCGCTGTTGCGACGCCCCGGCAAAGGGCCGATCACCGCCATAGACTGGGATGGAACAGGCAAACGTCTGGCCTTCGGATCCGAAGCCGGCGATTGCGGCATCGTCGATATCAGCGCGTAACGACGCGGTTCGCCGCTTAACGGCTTCTTCAGATTCGATTTTATCGAATCGGCGCGAATCGATGTTCTATTGACGTGAACCTAACACGAACATAAACTGAACATATGGGTAAACTCAGTGTTCGGGATAAGCTGTCGATTCTGTCCGATGCCGCCAAATATGATGCGTCCTGCGCGTCGAGCGGGTCGGCCAAGCGCGACAGCCGCAAGGGCGGCCTCGGCTCAACCGAAGGCATGGGCATTTGCCATGCCTATGCACCGGATGGCCGCTGTATTTCGCTGCTGAAAATTCTGCTGACCAATTTTTGCATCTACGATTGCAGCTATTGCATCAACCGATCGTCGTCGAACACGAAACGGGCCCGCTTCACCATTGCCGAAGTGGTGGATCTCACCATCGAATTCTACAAGCGAAACTATATTGAGGGGCTGTTCCTCTCATCGGGGGTCATCCGCTCGCCCGATGACACGATGGGCGAGATGGTCGAGATCGCCCGTCGCCTGCGCAATGACCATGGCTTCAAAGGCTATATTCACCTGAAGACCATTCCTGAATGCGACCCGGCCCTGCTGGAACAGGCGGGGCAATATGCCGACCGTTTGTCCATCAATGTGGAACTGCCGACCGATAGCGGCGTGCAACGCCTTGCCCCGGAAAAGAAGCCGCAGACGATCCGCCGTGCCATGGGAACGGTGCGCGGCGCGATCGAAGAGAAGAGCGAACCGACCCTCCGCACACGAAAAAAGCCACGCTTCGCGCCGGCCGGTCAATCCACGCAGATGATCGTCGGTGCCGATCCGGCGCCGGATGCGGTGATTCTGAAAAGCTCTGCCAGGCTTTACAGTTCATATCATCTGAAGCGCGTCTATTATTCGGCCTTTTCACCCATTCCGGACTCATCAGCCGCCCTGCCCCTGATGAAACCGCCTTTGATGCGCGAGCACCGGCTTTATCAGGCCGATTGGCTGATGCGATTTTACGGATTCGATAATGAAGAGATCCTGGCCGGATCGCCCGACGGCATGCTCGATCTTGCGATCGACCCGAAGCTCGCCTGGGCGCTGCGGAACCGACATCTTTTTCCAGTCGACATGAATCGTGCCGACAAGGAGACCTTGCTTCGCGTCCCTGGTTTGGGTGCCAAATCGGTGATGAAAATTCTGCAAGTGCGCCGCTACCGCACGCTCCGGCTGGAAGATATCGGCGCGCTTGTCCAATCCATCGAAAAGATCAGGCCGTTCATTACGGCGGTGGGCTGGTCACCCGGCGGCTTGACCGAGATGGAAAACCTTCGCGCGCGTCTCTCGCCAGAGCCGCAGCAACTGGCCCTTTTTTAGTGGGGCGACAATGACAGAAGATGCGGGAACTGCGAGCGAGTATTTTACGATCTCGTTGAAAACCGAGACCGATTTCGAGGGCTGGCGCAAAGCCGCACGCGCTTTGGCGATGTCGGGCGTACCTGCGTCATCCGTCACGTTCCTGACACCGTCATCGTCGTCGCAATCGCTTTTTGCCGGCGCCTCAGAACCTCTGCCCAACGCGTCTGGAGATATCACTTTCGATATTGCCAAAAGTTTCGTGCAGAAGGCGCAAACGGCCACCCATCACTCCGATGCAGATCGCTACGACTTTCTCTATCACCTGCTTTGCCGGCTTCTCGCCGAGCCCAATCTGATGAAAATCGCGTCCGACCCCGACATTCGGCGCCTCGAAGCCATGGGGAAGTCCATTCGCCGCGACGCGCACAAGATGCATGCTTTCGTGCGCTTTCGAAAGACCGGCGATATGGACGCGAGGGACGACGAAGCCCATTATGTCGCGTGGTTCGAACCCGATCATTTCATCGTCGAACGTGAGGCCGGCTTTTTCACGCGCCGCTTCGCGCAGATGAACTGGTCGATCCTGACGCCGAAGGGGTCGATACATTGGGATCGTGAAACGCTCACTGCGGGACCGCCCGCGCGACGTTCGGATGCACCGTCAGATGATGCGACCGAGGAACTGTGGCGCACCTATTTCTCCAACATCTTCAACCCTGCCCGATTGAAGGTGAAGGCAATGCAGTCGGAAATGCCGAAGAAATACTGGAAAAACATGCCGGAGGCGGCGCTCATTCCGGACATGATCGCGGGTGCCGAGAACCGGGCGAAGGCCATGGTTGCCGCCATGCCCAGCACCCCTCCGCCGACCCATGCCGCCATTCGCGACCGGCACTGGAGGAGTGCTCATATGGCCGAAACCGACAATGCGCCGCCGCCTCCTGCCAACGACTTGGCCACCTTGCGAAAACAGGCGGAGGCCTGCCGCCTCTGCCCCCTCCACGAGCCGGCCACCCAGACGGTTTTCGGCGAAGGGCCGGCCGATGCGCGGCTCGTCTTCGTCGGCGAACAGCCGGGCGACAAGGAGGATATTGCCGGCCAGCCGTTTATCGGACCGGCCGGGCAGCTTTTCGATTCAACACTTGAGGAAGCAGGCATAGACCGCTCATCGGTCTATGTGACCAATGCAGTCAAGCACTTCAAATTCCAGCCGCGCGGCAAATTTCGGCTGCATCAGAAACCGAATGGGGATGAAGTCCAGACCTGCCGCTGGTGGCTCGGTCAGGAACTGCAGCTGATCGATCCGGAGCTCACCGTGGCGCTGGGCGCAACAGCAGCGCAAAGCCTTCTCGGCCGGTCGATGGCAGTCACCAAAGAGCGCGGCCAGATCCTGGAAAGTGAAGGAGGCAGACAGGTCTTCATCACCGTGCACCCCTCCTTCCTGCTGCGCATTCCCGATGAGAGACACAAGGCGGATGAGCGCGCGCGCTTTCGCGACGACATGATCGCCGTGCGCGAATTGATGGCGGCTTGAGCCGTCCGGTTATCAGACAGCTTCCATAGCAAGCGCAATTCCCTGTCCGACACCGATGCACATGGTGGCCAGAGCCAGCTTGCCGCCGCGTTCCTTCAACTCCAGAGCGGCCGTTCCGCCAATGCGTGCACCGCTCATGCCGAGTGGATGACCCAGCGCGATCGCCCCGCCATTCGGGTTCACATGTTCGGCTGTCTCCTCGATGCCGAGATCCCGCAGCACGGCAATCCCCTGACTGGCAAAGGCCTCGTTCAGCTCGATCACATCGAAATCGCCAGACTTGAGGCCGAGCCGCGCGCAGAGTTTCTTCGTCGCCGGCGCGGGGCCCATTCCCATGATGCGAGGGGGCACGCCGGCCGTCGCTGCGCCGAGAACACGTGCAATGGGGGTGAGCCCATGGCGCTTGGCAGCCTCTTCCGACGCTATGATGAGAGCCGCCGCTCCATCATTGACACCAGACGCATTGCCGGCCGTCACCGTGCCGCCCTCGCGAAAAGGGGTCGGCAATCCGGACAATTTCTCCAGTGTGGTGTCGGGTCGGGGATGCTCGTCCGTGTCGACGAGAATCGGTTCCTTCTTGCGCTGGGGGATCGAAACAGGGACGATCTCCCTGGCGAAGCGGCCATTCTTCATCGCTGCGGCCGCCTTCTGCTGGCTGCGCATCGCAAAAGCGTCCTGGTCGTCTCGACTGATATTATAGGCCTCGGCGACATTTTCACCGGTTTCCGGCATGGAATCGGTGCCATACTGCTCGGCGAGTTTCGGATTGACGAAACGCCAGCCGATCGTCGTGTCGTAAACGGTGTTGTCACGCGAAAAAGCACTGGTCGCCTTCGGCATGACGAACGGTGCACGGCTCATACTTTCGACCCCGCCAGCGATCATCAGATCCGTATCGCCCGCGCGGATGGCACGAGCGCAATCGGCAATCGCGTTGAGGCCCGAGCCGCATAGCCGGTTCAGCGTCGCACCCGGCACGAGGTCGGGCCAACCGGCCAGCAGCACGGCCATCCGGGCGACATTGCGATTATCCTCGCCCGCCTGATTGGCGCAGCCGAGCAAAACGTCGTCGATGGCTTCCAGATCCATGGAGGGATTGCGTTCCGCGATGGCCTTCAGGGGAATGGCGCCGAGGTCATCGGCACGCACCGGCGCGAGCGCGCCACCGTATCGGCCTATCGGTGTACGAATATAATCGCAGATAAATGCCTCGGTCATGGCTCCCTCCTCTGAACGCCCGGCTCGATCCTTCTATCGTAAATTTTGCCGACCGGTCGGTCAATAAAAGGTTCAGGGTCCGATCATCAGCCGAATGCCGTAACCAAGGGCCGAGACCGCAAGTACGCCGAAGAGCCAAAGCAGGAGAAACCAGCCGAGCTTCGCGGCCATGCTCCGCTGCGATTTGCTTGGCTCAGGACCTTTCAATGATAGCCGCTTTCCGGATCGACCTTCCCGCGGAAGACCCAATAGGCATAGATCGTATAGCCGAGGATCATCGGCACCAGAACGATGGCGCCGACAAGGAGAAACTCCAGCGAGGCCTCCGGTGCGGCAGCCTCTTCGATCGTCAGCGCGGCGGGAACGATATAAGGATAGAAGCTGATCCCGATGCCGATATAGCAGAGAATGAAGATGCCGAGCGCTGACAGGAACGGCCATGCATCCCTGTTTCGAACCATGCCCTGCCACATGATCCAGACGCAGCCAACAATCGCGGCAGGCACGAGAAACGAGAAGATTTCCGTCGGAAACGTGAACCAGCGCTCGTAATAAAGCGGGTCGATAAAGGGCGTCCAGAGACTAACGATTCCGATCAGGGCCAGTGTGGCCAGCATCGCCCACCATACGAAGCTGCGCGCGCGCTCACGCACAGCGTCGGTCGTCTTCATGTTCAGCCACGTCGCACCCAGAAGGGCGTAGCCGACAGCAAGAGCCGCCCCTGTGAGCATGGAAAAAGGCGTCAGCCAGTCCCACCACCCGCCGACATATTCCCGATTTTCGATCGCAATGCCTTGCACCAGCGCACCGAGCGCGATGCCCTGCGCCAGTGCCGCGACCAAACTGCCGGAGAAGAAGGCCCAGTCCCAGATCCATCGTGCGCGATGGGTACGCCAGCGATATTCGAACGCCACGCCCCGAAAGACGAGGCCGAGCAGCATGGCGATGATCGGCGCGTAAAGAGCCGGCAGCACGGTCGCGTAAGCCAGCGGAAACACCGCCATCAATCCGCCGCCTCCAAGAACGAGCCACGTTTCGTTACCGTCCCAGACGGGCGCCACCGAGTTCATGGCCTGGTCCCGCTGCACCCCCTTGTCGAAAAGCGGAAACAGGATGCCCACTCCAAGATCGAAGCCGTCCAGAATGACGTAGGCCAGTACCGCGAAAGCGATCAGCCCGGCCCAGATGAATGCGAGATCAAACTCAGGCATGGTCGGCCGCATCCTTTCCGTGGCTTGGGCCGGGCATGATACCGCCCGCACGTACCGGCCCTTCGCTGTCGACCGGTTCATCGATTGCGATCGCTGGACGGTTCATCAAGCGCAATATGTAATAGGTGCCCGCGCCGAAGACGGCCGTATAGATGACGATGAAGGCCATGAGCGAGGTGCCGACGGCGGGCGCCGCCAGAGGCGAAGCGGCCTCTGCCGTCTTCAGCATGCCGTAGACCACATAGGGTTGGCGGCCGACTTCCGTGGTGATCCAGCCGCAGAGAACGGCGACGAAGCCCATCGGCGACATGATCACCGCTGCGCGGTGCAGCCACGGCGCGCGATAAAGCCGGCCGCGCCAGCGCGCCCAAAGGCTCCAGATACCAAAGCCGAGCATAGCAAAGCCAATGGCGACCATCACCCGGAAGGTCCAGAAAATAAGTTCCGCCGGTGGCCGTTCGTCTTTGGCCCAGCTTTTCAGTCCGCGCAGGGGGCCGTCCAACTCATGCGTGAGAATAAGCGAAGAGAGTTTCGGGATTTCCACGCTGTAGCGAACCGTCTCAGCATCATCGTCGGGCAGACCGAAGAGGATCAGCGGCGCCCCGTCGGGGTGATCGTCGTAATGACCTTCCATCGCAGCGATCTTGGCCGGCTGATGCTCAAGCGTGTTCAGTCCGTGCAGGTCGCCTGCGAAAATCTGGATCGGCGCGACGAGCGTCGCCATCCACATCGCCATCGAAAACATCGTCCTGGCACCAGGCGTATCGATATCCCGTCGCAGCAGGTGAAGCGCACCGACACCCCCGACGACGAAAGCGGTCGTCAGGTAGGCTGCGAGCACCATGTGAACGAGGCGATAGGGAAAGGACGGATTGAAGACGATCGCCCACCAGTCTTCCGGCACGAACTGACCGACCTCATTGATGGAATATCCTGCCGGTGTATGCATCCAGCTGTTCACGGCAAGGATCCAGGTGGCGGAAATCAGGGTTCCGACGCCGACCATCGCCGTGGCGAAAAAGTGCAGTTTCTCGCCCACCCGTTCGCGACCGAACAGCATCACCCCTAGAAAGCCGGCTTCGAGGAAGAAAGCTGTCAGAACCTCATATCCCATGAGCGGACCGAGTACGGGGCCGGTCTTGTCGGAAAACACGCTCCAGTTGGTGCCGAACTGGTAGCTCATCGTGATGCCGGAGACGACGCCCATACCGAAGGCGACGGCGAAGATCTTTTTCCAGTAGTCGAAAAGGGAGAGATAAACCGGCTTGCCGGTCCACAGATGCAAGCCGTTCAATACGGTGAGATAGCTGGCGAGACCAATGGAAAAGGCTGGAAAGATGATATGAAAGGAAACGGTGAAGGCGAACTGCAAGCGCGCCAGAAAAATCGCATCGAACCCTTCGAACATTCCCTTCTCCGGTCTCGTCGAACAGGAAGCGTTTCGCCTCCAGAACATCGGAGGCCCAGCCCTCGAAGGGCAATCGCTTCTCATGCTAAGTGGGTTGCTGGACCAGGGGCTTCAATGCTTGCGCAGACGGCCTGCCAGCCTTCAAACGATTTTATTTCCGGCTTTCGGATGGTGCCTCTTCTGCCGCGTCCTTCCGAAACCGTGCACATGGGTCGCCTCTGTCGACGGCCGGCGTCAGGCGGATCACGTCAAATGCAGCCCCATCGGCCGGCTCGGGCGCTGTGTCGCTCTCAATCTGTCCGATCGCCAGGCTCTGATCCGCTGGCAAGAATCGTGGCACGCCATGATCGCGCCGGACATGGCCGTCCCCGGCAATGAGAATCGCACCGACCGATCCTGCCTCGATCATGATGCGCGCCATCGCGCCATCGCGGGCGCTTTGCATCAGCACCATCGGTTCGGCAGACCTCTCATCCACCATGCCGCAATGGCTTTCAACGATGGTCCGCAGCAGGGTCTGTCGCCCCGCCGCCTCTAGCGGTCGATCCAGCAGAAGTTCCTTTGTCCGCGCCGACGAAAGGGCGTCGCGTCCGCCCGTGCCGATTTTCATCAGCTCGTCACGTTCCAGGGCCGCGCCGCGCATCCTCAGACCATGGGCTTTCGCAGCGTCGAAGATCGGTCGGTAGATTTCGAAATCCGGCCAGCCGCTCTCATTCCAGCCAAGCGCCGGCTCCAGTTCCTCCGGCTGGAGTTCGCCGGCGATCCATCGATCGAGAACCTCGTCCATGGCCCGTGTCACCATCTCCAGCACGATCTGCGGCTCGCGGCCACGATCGGCAAGCGCCTCGATCAGCCGTGCCTGGAAAGCGTGGTGGCTCGCTGCCGGATGGATTTCGCCGATCAGGATAAAGCGCTTCTCCACCGCCCGATCCAGAAGGCTGGCGAAGCGCAAGTCGTCTTCGCCAGCCGCGCCGACCAGACGCGCTTGGGCGGCTGTCAGCGACAGCAGCAGGAAGGGCAAAAGAAAAAGACCTCGTAAAATGAAATGCATTCGGTGGGACCGCCTTTTCACGTGCGATTTTTCTTGGCGCGATTCGCCTGACCAGATCGGGTCAGAACACTTTTACCCTTTCCTGCATATAAAAGAGGCAGTTTTCAGCGAATTATTTTTGCAGTGCAAATTAAATCGAGCCGATTTACTGCGTTGCACATAATACCTTCGCCGCAGTTTTGCCGTCTTTGCTTCAAAATGGGAAAGAACCCTCTTAGTGTTTCGCGACCAACGGCCGGGGAGGGCCGAAGGCAAAACCCTGGGAGGATGCTTATGTCCAAACTGAATTTTTCGCGCCGCGGTCTGCTCAAGGCCGGTGCGGCGACCGGCGTGGCGCTTGGCGCGCCGATGCATTTCATCAAAGGCGCGTATGCGCAGGACCAGATGTCCTGCAACGTACCGACCGGCAGCGAAGTCGTGCTCGGCTTCAACGTTCCGCAATCCGGTCCCTATGCGGACGAGGGCGCGGATGAATTGCGCGCCTATCAGCTCGCCGTCGATATTCTTAACGGCGATAGCGATGCGAGCGCCATTTCCGCCTTTTCGGGCGCCAGTAACCTGAAGGGCAACGGCATTTTGGGCAAGAAGGTCACTTATGTGACCGGCGACACCCAGACCAAGTCCGACGCCGCACGGGCATCCGCGCAGAAGATGATCGAGGATGGCGGGGCCATCATGGTCACGGGCGGCTCTTCCTCCGGCGTTGCGATCGCGGTTCAGTCGCTCTGTCAGGAACGCGGCGTCATCTTCATGGCGGCGCTGACACACTCCAACGACACGACCGGCAAGGACAAGAAGCGCTATGGCTTCCGCCACTTCTTCAACGCCTACATGTCCGGCGAAGCGCTCGGCACTGTTCTGGCCGAGGAATATGGCACCGACCGCACGGCATACCACCTGACCGCCGACTACACCTGGGGATGGACCCAGGAAGAGTCGATCAAGAACGCCACTGAGAAGCAGGGCTGGAAAACGGCGCAGGCTGTCCGTACCCCGCTCGGCGCAGGCGATTTCAGCCAATACATCACCCCCGTGCTCAATTCCGGCGCCGATGTGCTCATCCTGAACCACTACGGCAAGGACATGGTCAATTCCCTCACCCAGGCCGTGCAGTTCGGCCTTCGTGACAAGCAGGTCAACGGGAAGGATTTCCAGGTCGTCGTGCCGCTCTTCTCGGAACTGATGGCGCAAGGCGCAGGGCCGGCCATCAAGGGCATTCTGGGAACGGCCAACTGGGACTGGAAGCTGGACAATGAAGGCACCAAAGCCTTCACGCAGGCCTTCGGCAAGAAATATGGCCAGCCGCCGAGTCAGGCAGCCCAGACGGCCTTCGCCCAGACCATTCTCTACGCCGATGCGTGCGAGCGGGCGGGCACTTTCTTTGCGCCAGAGGTCATCAACGCGCTGGAAGACTACGAGCACGACGGTCTTGGCAACGGCCCGACGCTTTATCGCGGCGCCGACCACCAGTGCTTCAAGGACGTGCTGGTGGTGCAGGGCAAGGACGACCCGAAGGATCAGTTCGACCTCCTCGAGGTTCGAAAGATCGTCGCCCGCGATCAGGTCACCTACGATCCGTCGATCTTTGGCGGTGACCTCGGCCCGGCAGACGCCAAGAAGTGCTGAGCGCCAATAAACGGTCATGAATGAGATCGGCCGCATTGGCGGCCGGTCTTCCCCTTCATTTTCGTAGCTCACGCCACGAACACCGTAACAGGGCAGGATCGCAACGCGATGGACGCGCTGATTCTTCAACTACTCAACGGACTGGACAAGGGCGGCGCCTACGCGCTGATCGCTCTCGGCCTGACACTCGTCTTCGGCACGCTGGGCGTCGTCAATTTCGCCCATGGCGCTCTTTTCATGCTTGGCGCCTTCTGCGCCGTGGTCTTCAACCGTCTCCTGAACATCGAAACCGTGAGGATCGACGAGACTCAGACCACCCCATGGGGCACGCCGATGGAAATTCGCGAGCCTTATGTGCAGGCGATGCTTGGCGATGTGGGCGGTTTTCTTGTCGACTATTCCGTTCCCATCTCTATCCTGATCGCCATTCCCATCATGCTGGTCATCGGCGTGATCATGGAGCGCGGATTGATCCGCCATTTCTATAATCGCCCTCATGCCGATCAGATTCTGGTGACATTCGGCCTCGCCATCGTTCTGCAGGAGGTCATCAAGCACTTCTTCGGAGCCAATCCGATCCCTCAGGGCGCACCGGACGTAGTGAACGGAAGCGCCAATATCGGCGCCATGCTCGGGGTCGACGGCTTCATCGTCTACCCGTGGTGGCGGCTGATCTACTTCCTCTTTTCCCTGCTCTGTATCGGAGCCGTCTTCGCCTTCCTGCAATTCACCACCTACGGCATGGTGGTTCGCGCCGGCATGCGCGATCGCGAGACCGTCGGCCTTCTCGGCATCGACATCGAAAAGCGCTTTACGGTCGTCTTCGGCATCGCCGCAGTCGTCGCAGGCCTGGCGGGGGTCATGTACACGCCCATCCTGCCCCCGGATTACCACATGGGCATGGACTTCCTGGTCCTGTCATTCGTCGTGGTCGTGGTCGGCGGCATGGGATCGCTCGCAGGAGCGGTGCTGGCCGGCTTCCTCCTCGGCATTCTGCAATCCTTCGCTTCCATGACCGAGGTGAAGTCCATTCTGCCTGGCATCGACCAGATCATCATTTACCTCATCGCCGTCGTCATCCTGCTGATCCTTCCGCGTGGATTGATGGGTCGAAAAGGCGTCATGGAGGACTGACATGTTCGGCAATATGTCCGGAAAAGACTGGCTCCTGTTTCTCGGCTTTTCGCTCGTGGTACTGACGGCACCGATATGGCTCGCGCCGCTGGGCGCGGCCTATCCAGGCCTCATGCAGAAATTCTGCATCTTCGGTATCTTCGCGATCGGCTTCAATATCCTGTTCGGCCTGACCGGCTATCTGTCCTTCGGTCACGCCGCGTTTCTGGGCGTCGGCTCCTATGCGGCGGTCTGGATGTTCAAGCTCCTGAGCATGAACGTCATCATCTCGACCCTCTTCGCGATGGTCTGCGCCGGTCTTTTTGCCCTCGTCATCGGCTATGTCAGCCTGCGGCGTTCGGGCATCTACTTCTCGATCCTGACACTGGCCTTCGCGCAGATGATGTACAATGTCGCCTATTCGGTGCTGACACCCATCACCAATGGCGAGACCGGCCTTCAGCTTGAACTCAGCGATCCAAGGATGCTGGATCGGGCGCTCGGTGTTTCGGAGGGCATCGGCCTGCCGCGCACCAGCTTCTTCGGCTTCGATATCTCCGGCGGCGGCATTGCCGGCTTCTATTTCTGCGCCGTTCTGCTCATCATCTGTTTCTTCCTTTCGATCCGCATCTTCCGCTCGCCCTTCGGCATGATGCTGCGGGCGATCAAGTCGAACCAGACGCGTATGCGCTATACGGGCTTCAACCCCCGGCCCTATCTGCTGGCAGCCTTCGTGATCTCCGGCATCTATGCCGGCCTCGCCGGATCGCTAATGGCCGCGACAGACCCCTTGGCCGGTGCCGAGCGCATGCAGTGGACCGCATCGGGAGAGGTCGTGCTGATGACGATTCTCGGCGGTGTCGGCACCCTTGTCGGCCCCATGATCGGCGCCACCGTCATCAAGTATTTCGAGAACATTTTCTCGGCCTTCAACGAGAACGCGCTCAACGCGACCTTTTCCTTCCTGCCTGCCGACCTGCGCGAGCTGGTCGTGGAAGTGGCCAGTCTTTTCGTGGGCGAAGGATGGTTCCTCACGCTGGGCCTCGTCTTCATGATCGTCGTGATCTTCCTTCCCGGAGGTATCATGGAAGGCATTGCGCGGATCCGCGCGCTTTTCTCTCGCAAGAAATCCCAGGACGATGCCGCCGAAGGCAGCGTCGTAGCGGCGGAGTGACCCGATGAGCAATGAAAACGTCGTCCTGCACGTCGCGGATGTGAACAAGAGCTTTGGAGGCCTCAAAGCCCTCACGGACGTCGATCTGTCGGTAAAGGAGGGCACGGTCCACGCTATTATCGGGCCGAATGGCGCAGGCAAGAGCACATTGCTCAATGTTTGCATCGGGCGCATTCCCCCCGATACCGGGCATGTGATCTTCGATGGCAACACGCTCGACGAAATCACGCCGCACCAGATCAATCAGCTCGGCGTGAGCCGCGTCTTTCAGACTCCGGAGATTTTCGCCGACCTGTCACTGCTCGAAAACGTGATGATTCCCGCCTTTGCGCGCCGTGATGGCGCGTTCAAGTTCAACCCGATGAGGGCCTTGGCAGGAGAAGGCGAGATCCGCGAACAGGCCGAGGCCAATCTTCAGGATGTCGGCCTCTACGAGAAACGGCATACCGATGCGGGCTCCCTGTCGCGCGGCGACAAGCGCCGCCTGGAGATGGCGATGTGCCTGATCCAGAAGCCTCGCCTGCTCTTGCTGGACGAACCGACGGCCGGGATGGCGCGACACGATACCAATACGACGATCGAGCTTCTGAAAACGCTGAAGGATCGCGGCATGACCAAGGTCATCATCGAGCACGACATGCATGTGGTCTTCTCGCTGGCCGATCGCATTTCTGTTCTGGCACAGGGCCGGATCATCGCAGAAGGCACGCCGGACGAGGTGCGCAACAGTCCCAAGGTCAAGGAAGCCTATCTCGGGGAGAGCCATTGATGAACGTCGCGGCAAGCCCCGAAAGCCTGGCAGGAGCCCACGAAATGACAGAAACACAGGACTCCTTCTTCTCCGTTCGGGATATCCACGCCTATTACGGCGAGAGCTATATCGTCCAAGGCGTCTCATTCGACCTGAACAAGGGAGAGGTCCTCTCGCTCCTCGGCCGCAACGGCGCGGGCAAGACCACCACGCTGCGCACATTGGCGAGGCTCGACAATCCGCAACTGCGAAGCGGTGAGATATGGCTGAATGGCGAACCGCTTCACAACAAGAAATCCCACCAGGCGGCGCAGATGGGCATCCAGCTCGTGCCGGAGGATCGCCGTATCATCGGGGGGCTGACGGTCGAGGAAAATCTCGTCCTGTCGCAGGTCTCCGGCGAAATCGGTTGGGAAATCGAAAAGATCTACGAGTATTTCCCGCGACTCGCGGAGCGCCGGAAGCAGGAGGCGCCCACCATGAGTGGCGGCGAGCAGCAGATGCTGGCCGTGGCGCGTGCGCTGGCTCGCGATATCAAGGTTCTATTTCTTGACGAACCCTATGAGGGCCTCGCGCCGGTTATCGTGCAGGAGATCGAGGGGATCGTCCGGCAGATCCGCGATATCGGCATCACGACCATCATCGTCGAGCAGAACGCTGTCGCGGCCCTGCGGCTGTCGGATCGGGCCGTCATCATGGATACCGGCCAGATCGTCTATGAAGGCACGGCGCAGGAAGTGCTCGATAACGAGCAGCTTCGCCACGAATATCTGGCCATCTGACGCTGCCTCTGCGCGCCGCTCCGACAGAGGTCCGAGTTCAGCCGGATTGGCGGGAGGCCTTTCTCGCCACCTCCAGCGCTTCTTCGATAATGCCCTTATCGCCGATGTGATTGAACAGCGTCAGGATGAGCCGGGCATTGAGCGCCGCGCTCTCATCGTCGGAAAGACCTTCATGAGCCGCAATCAACGAGGCGTAAATACCGTCGGCATCCGGGATATTCCGGCTTCTGTTCAGCTTTGCCATCTCAAGCCTCCCGCACTTTGCCGGCGGCCCGGTCAAGGGCCTCGCGCACCGTATTGACGTTCCAGTCTGGCCAGCGTCCGGCAATATGCTGGTCGGGACGGATCAAATAGACCGCCTGCTCCACATTACCGAGATAACGTTCATCGATGAGCGGGACGGCCCCCTTGGAAAACACGATGCGGTCCGCATCGAGGTCCCCTTCGAAATCGGGAACATCCACACCGATCGCCAGTACGGCGAAACGGTCTCCGATCCGATCCAGAAGGAAGTCGCCGTCGAGCGGCGCGTCAGGGCAGACGGCGCCGGGACGGCTTCGGGCGGGAGCATCCGGTAGAGCGTCCTCGGTATTCAGAGAAGAGCCGTCGAGCGTCGCCGGCACGGAAAGCCGGCCTGAATTGACGAAAGGCCGCGCGAAATCATTTTCTTCCGACAGATCGAGCACCGCATTTCGGAAAATCTTGCTCATCTTCGATTTCGGCGTGATGAAATCGGTCGCCCGTGTCGAGTTCAGAATGTTCTCGTCGGTGGCGACCAGCCGCTCTTCATCATAGGTGTCGAGAAGGTGTTCCGGCGATTGACCGTCGATCACCCGCTTCAGCTTCCAGCCGAGATTGTCTACATCCTGCATCCCGCTATTGCAGCCGCGCGCACCGAAGGGTGAAACCTGATGCGCGCTATCGCCCACAAAGATCACATGGCCGTGGCGGAACTTCTCCATTCTGCGGCATTGAAAGGTATAGATCGACGTCCAGACGATCTCGTAATCGATACCAAGAGGCCCCAGCATGGCGTCGAGACGCGCACGGATATTTTCTTCTTTGAGTTCTTTCTTCCGGTCGATGTCCCAGCCGATCTGAAAATCGATGCGCCATTCGCCATCCGGCTGTTTATGCAGCAGGGCGGAATCGCCCGAACCCTTGAAAGTCGGCTCGAACCAGAACCGCCGCTCGACCGGAAAATCGGCCTTCATCCGCACATCGGCGATCAGGAAATTATCTTCGAAGACTTTCCCCTCGAAACCGAGGCCCATCATGGTGCGGGTCGGTGAACTGGCGCCGTCGGCCACGATGACCCAGTCGGCGGTCAGGCTGTAGTCGCCATCGGGCGTCGCGACCCGAAGCGTAACCTTCTTCTCGGACTGCTCGATTCCCGTGACCTTGTTGCGACCACGAATCTCGATCGGCACGCCTTCGTCCTGCGCCTGCCGGATGCGCTCCACCACATATTTTTCGAAATAGGGCTGCTGCAGATTGATGAAGGCCGGGAACCGGTGGCCCTCTTCCGGCAGGAGGTTGAAATCGAAGACCTCTTTATCGCCATGAAAGACGCGCCCGAGGCTCCACTCCACCCCCTTTTCGATCATTGGATCCGCACAACCGAGCCGGTGAGCGACCTCCAGACAGCGTTTCGAAAAACAGATGGCGCGACTGCCCTGCCCGACACCTTCATGATCGTCCAGAACCAGAACCTCGATCTCCTTGAGACCCAGTTCCAGCGCGGCAGCCATTCCCACCGGTCCTCCACCAATGACAATGGCCTTGTGATGAACCGGCTGGGCCGCCTCCTGATCCTGCGATCGCGCATACGGATAGAGCCGATGCGCCAGAGCGTAACGGTCTTCAAGCATGTTTTTCCTCCCGGCTAGAAGACTAGCCCTGCAACTCCGCCCACATTTCCTTGTCGCGCTCCGCCGTCCAGATACGCGGATTCTCAATGCCGCGCGCTTCATCGAAGGCCCGCGCCACATTGAACGGCAGGCAGTGCTCGTAAATCGCATAGTCGCCGAATTTCGGGTCGCAGGCGGCACGGACAGCCGCCATGGCCTCCTTGAGCGAGCCACCTCTTGCCGCCACTTTCGCAGCCGCGTCATAGGTCGAGCGAACGAAATCGGCCGTATTGTCCAGCGCCTCATTGACCATTTTCGAACCGGTCAGCGCATCGCCACGGCCCGGCGCGATGGCTGCCAGATCATATTGGCGAATCGACTCCAATGTGCCCGGCCAGTCACCATAATGGCCGTCTCCGCAGTAGCAGGCCGAGTGATATTCGACGATATCGCCAGTGAACATCACATTCTCATCCGGCACGTGGATCACGATGTCGCCGGCTGTATGAGCGCGGCCCACCTGCTTGATGTCGACCCGGCGATTGCCGAGCCAGACCGTCATCGAGCCGGTGAAGCTGATGGTCGGCCAGGTCAGGCTCGGAATTTCCTCATGGCCCTGAAACAGACGCGGAAAGCGGTCGAACTCGCTGTCCCAATCCTCTTGACCGCGTTCCACCACCATCGAGCGTGCCTTGTCGCTCATGATGATTTCACGCGCGTCGAAAGCGGAAGCACCAAGCACGCGGACCGCGTGGTAATGCGTCAGCACAACGTGGCTGATCGGCTTGTCCGTCACCGAACGCACGCATTCGATCACTTTTCGCGCCAGACGAGGCGTGGCCTGGGCTTCGACGATCATCACGCTTTCTTCGCCGATGATGACGCCAGAATTCGGATCGCCCTCGGCGGTGAAAGCGTACAGCCCCTCCCCGATCTGGCTGAAGCTGACATTCTTTTCCGCCATGTCGCCGGCGGATGCGAATTGCTTGCTCATAATCTTGTCCCGCTTCCTCGGCTCAGTCCTGTTTTTCGACGGTCTGCTCGATCGCGCCAAAGATCGAATGGCCCTCCGCATCCTTCATCTCGATCCGGACCTTATCGCCGAACGCCATGAAATCGGTCTGCGGCTTGCCGTTCTGGATGGTCTCGATCATCCGCTGCTCGGCAAGACAGGAATATCCTGCCCCGCCCTCCGAAACAGGCTTGCCGGGATCGCCATCAGGCCCCTTGTTGGAGACGGTGCCCGACCCGATGATCGCGCCGGCGGCGAGCGGCCGTGTCTTGGCGGCATGGGCCACCAGCCTGCCGAAATCGAACGTCATGTCCGTGCCGGCATCGGCCTTGCCGAACGGCTTATCGTTCAAGGAGACCAGAAGCGGCAGGTTCACCTTGCCGCCGTCCCACGCATCGCCCAATTCGTCGGGCGTGACCGCAACCGGCGAAAACGCGCTGGAGGGCTTACTTTGGAAGAACCCGAATCCCTTTCCGAGTTCGTTCGGAATCAGCCCGCGCAGCGACACGTCATTGACCAGCATGATGAGGCGGATCGCCTTGCGCGCGGTTTCCTCGTCGGCACCGAGCGGCACATCGTCGACGATCACCGCGATTTCGCCCTCGAAATCGATTCCCCAGCCCGGCACGGCCTCTGCCGGAAAGACGATCGGCTCACGCGGACCGAGAAAAGCGTCCGAGCCACCCTGGTACATCAGCGGATCGGTCCAGAAACTCTCTGGCATCTGCGCGTTGCGCGCCTTGCGCACCAGTTCGACATGATTGACGTAGGCCGAGCCATCCGCCCACTGATAGGCACGCGGCAATGGCGATGCCGCCGCATGTTCGTGAAACCGCTCACTGGGCTGACTGCCCGATTTCAGCCCTTCCGCCACACGCTCCAGACGCGGCGCGACATGGCACCAGTCATCCAGGGCTTCCTGAAGGGTCCGTGCAATATGCGGCACCTCCGAATAGCGGGTCAGGTCGCGCGAGACGACCACAAGACGTCCGTCACGAGTGGAATCCTTAAGGGTTGCGAGCTTCATCAATCCTCCAGAGCAGGCAATTTCTTGAAATTTGAAATATGAGGGACCCGGCCGAAATAGAAAGGCCGGTCACTTCACGCCGGGCGTGCCATCGAATTTCTTTTCCAGAGTTTCCCAGCAATCGATGTAGTTGTCCTGAAGCGGCGCTTCCTTGGCGGCGAAGGCCGTCAGGTGCTGCGGGAATCGGGTTTCGAACATGAAGCTCATCGTATTGTCGAGTTTTTCCGGCTGAAGTTCGCTGTTGGACGCCTTTTCGAACGCCTCGCGATCAGGCCCGTGCGGCAACATCATGTTGTGAAGGCTCATCCCGCCCGGTACGAATCCCTGCGGCTTGGCGTCATACTGGCCATAAATGTTGCCCATCAGCTCACTCATCACGTTTTTGTGATACCAGGGCGGACGGAACGTATCCTCCATCACCATCCAGCGTTCGCGGAACAGTACGAAGTCGATATTGGCGGTGCCCGGTACGCCCGACGGTGCCGTCAGAACCGTGAAGATCGACGGATCGGGATGGTCGAACAGGATCGCGCCGACCGGGCAATAAGTCTTCAGGTCGTACTTCACCGGAGCATAATTGCCGTGCCAGGCAACGACATCGAGCGGACTGTGATCGATCTCGGTCGTGTGGAACTGGCCGCACCATTTCACTGTGACGGTCGAGGGTGCATCGCGATCCTCGAAAGCAGCGACCGGCGTCTTGAAGTCGCGGCGGTTGGCCATGCAATTGGCGCCAATCGGTCCACGCCCCGGCAATTCGAATTTCTGGCCGTAATTTTCGCAGACGAAGCCGCGCGCCGGCCCTTCGATGACCTCCACCCGATAGACGAGGCCGCGCGGCAAGACGGCGATTTCCTGCGGTTCGAGATCGATGATGCCGAGCTCCGTGGAGAACCGCAGGCGGCCCTGCTGCGGCACCACCAGCAATTCGGAGTCAGCCGAATAGAAATAGTCGTCCACCATCGATTCGGTGACGAGATAGATATGGGTCGCCATGCCGACCTGCGTATTGACATCCCCAGCGGTCGTCATGGTCCGCATACCGGTCAGCCAGTTCATACCGCCCTCGGAATGGGGCACCGGATCCCAGCGGTACTGGCCAAGCGAGATCACGTCCGGATCGACATTCGGCGCACTCTTCCAGTACGGCAGATCGATCTTCTTGAACCGGTGCGTATGCTTGACCGACGGCCGGATACGATAACACCACGTCCGTTCGTTCTGGTGCGCTGGCGCAGTGAAGGCGGTGCCCGTCAGCTGCTCGCCATAGAGGCCGTAATTGCATTTCTGCGGGCTGTTCATTCCCTGGGGAAGAGCACCGGGCAGCGCCTCGGTCTCGAAATCATTGCCAAAGCCGGGCATATAGCCTTCAGTGGTGCCGATGGGCGTCGCTGCCTGCGTCAGAGCCTCGGTCTTCGTCTGCTTGTTCATGTCGATCTCCTCCCGACAATTTGCGCAGGAGCCTAATAGTTGCTTTTGTAACTATCAACCCGAAAGATCGAGCCGATAAAACAGATGAAGAGGAGAAAGAACCACGATGACTGAGAGCGGTGCGTTCGATCTGAAAGGATTTCTCCCCTACCTTCTGAACCAGGCGGCCGAAGAAACAAGCCTCCACTTCAGCAACACCTATCGCGAGCGTTATGGCCTGTTGCGAACCGAGTGGCGTGTTCTGTTTCACCTTGGCCGTTATGGCGATCTGACCGCTTCGCAGATCAGCACCATGGCCAAGATGCATAAGACGAAGATTTCCCGCGCCGTCAGCGCCTTGGAAGACAAACACTTTCTGAAGCGCGATGAATCGCGCGAGGACCGGCGCCGCGAAATCCTCTCTCTGCTCCCCCAGGGAAAGGCGGCCTATGACGACCTCACTGCGGCGGCCGAGATCTATAATAGGGAGTTGGCCTGCCAGTTTTCGCCGGAAGAATGGGCTATCCTGAAAGACAGCCTGACGCGGCTTGCCCAACTGCCGCAAACCGGAGAATAACGCGGGCCAACAGACGGCATATCGCCCTCGACCCTCTCTCTTTCCGTTCCGACAGCACGCGTGAAAGCGGACTCCGCTTGACTCTCAGCAATAACCAGAATTAGAACATAAAGAGAACATTTAGACCCTGATGACCCATGCCTGATGACCGGATTTCACGCCCGAATTTCGGCAAGGGAGCCGTCTGTGTCCGTCCCCTTGCCAGATGGGCGGCCCCGGCTTGCCGAAGCCTTTTCCTCGCGCTCCGCAGATGGGGCCAATACGGGATTCGTGCTGGCGCATCTGAGCAGGACGACCCGGCCGTTTCTGTGGATCACCGACCGGCTGACGCTATGCGAAATCGGCGAGCCCTATGCGGTATCCAGACCTTTCATTCGCGCGCGCTTGTCCAGACCCGCCGATGTATTGATCGCTGCCGAAGAGGGGTTGCGCTGTGGTGCGCTCTCGGCGGTCGTGGCGGAAATATGGGGCAACCCGAAAGTGCTGGACTTCACCGCCAGCAAGAGATTGGCCATGCGGGCCGAGACCAGCGGCACACCGTGCTGGCTGATCCGTCATGGTGCGAAAGCCGATCTCAGCGCCGCGCGGGACCGCTGGCGGCTGCACTCGCTTCCCTCTGCTCCGCTCCCTTACGATCCGAAAGCGCCAGGCGGCTCGCTCTGGCATGCCGAACTGTTTCGCTCCCGTGACCGGCGCCCGGGCCACTGGGTGGCATCCTATGACCGCGCGGCGCATCGTCTCCATCTGGCTCCCGCGCTTTGCGATGGAACGCTGGCTGGCGTGGCGGAAGAGGCAGGCAGACGAGCCGCCTCCTGACCTGCCGCTCGCTCTGATCGCGGACGGCCCGAAAGGCCCGGTCATCCATGATCTCAACGAAGGGGCCAGAAAAGCCGGCGTCCGCAAGGGGGCAAGAGCCGTCGACATGCGCGCCCTTTGTCCGACGCTTCAGCTCGAACAAGCCAATCCTGTCGGCGACAGGGCCGCGCTGGAAAAGCTGGCCTTCTGGTCGCGCCGCTGGTGTCCCTGGAGCGTGGCTGAAGGCAGCAACGGCTTGCTGCTCGATACCACCGGTTCCGATCATTTGTGGGGCGGAGAAGCCGCCATGCTGGCCGATATGGAGGCGCGATTTGGCAGCCTTGGCTATGGCTGCCGCATTGCCATCGCGCCTACCATCGGCGCCGCCCACGCCTTCTCTCATTATGGCGAAAGCCATACGCTCTGCATGGAGCCGGCGGCGGACCTTGCGTCCCTGCCGGTCGCGGCCCTTCGGCTGGAGGCCGAGACCGTGCTGTTGCTGCACAGGTTGGGCTTGCGACGGATCGCCGACCTGATGAAGATGCCTCGCCTGCATCTGACACGGCGTTTCTCGCGCAGCGAATTGTCCGCCAATCCCCTTTTGCGTCTCGATCAGGCGCTGGGGCGAACGGAAGAACCCCTATCCGCGCCAAACGAAGCGCCGCATTTCGCTGTCCGCAAGAGACTGGCCGAACCGATCATCGACCCTGTCAGCCATTTACCGGAACTGTGCGACCGGCTCTGCGAGATTCTTCTGGAGCCGGGGCAAGGCGCCAGGCGTGTCCGTCTCTCCGTTTATCGGACGGATGGAGAAACAAGCCGTATTGAAGCGGCCACGGCCGCACCGACACGCGACGCAAACCATATGGTTTCGCTCTTTGCCGAGCGGGTCGAAAAGCTCGATCCCGGCTTTGGCTTCGACGTCATCATGCTGGAAGCTCTGGCAACCGAAGCCATGAATACGGTCCAGTCGGATCTGACCAGCCCGCTCGGGGACGACCTCGATCTGCCTCGCCTTATCGACCGGCTGACCAACCGCTTTGGCAACACAACCATCTACTGCCCCCACCTCTACCCAAGCCATGTGCCGGAACGGGCACGCCGAAACGGCGCGCCTCTGGCGGAGCAGGAAGACGCCGTCGACGAAGCAGAAAGGAAAGAACGCCCCCTTCGCCTGCTCGATCCGGCCGAGGAGGTGCGCGTACTCTATGCCGTGCCGGAGGGACCGCCCGCCCAATTCGTCTGGCGCCGCCGCCCCCATCGCATCGCTCGCTATCAGGGGCCCGAGCGGATCGCTCCGGAATGGTGGCGCGACCGGTCAGGAACGCGGCTTCGCGATTATTACAAGGTGGAAGACGCAACCGGCTGCCGGTTCTGGATCTATCGCGAAGGCCTGCACGATGACGGTCGCGGCAGCGAACCGCGCTGGTTCCTGCATGGCCTTTTTGCGTGAGGCTGCACCATGCCGCAGAACGACCACCAGCACCCGCGCAAGATGATCAGTGGAGACTTCACCGCTAACCCCCGCACGCCTTATGTCGAGCTCGGCGTGATGAGCGCCTTCTCCTTTCTTCGCGGCGCCTCCGATGCAGCGGAACTGGTCGGCACCGCCTGGGCGCTTGGCTATGATGCTCTCGGCATTGCCGATATCAACAGCATGGCCGGTGTGGTGCGCCTTCATGCCGATGCGGTGAAAGCCAATATCCGCCCGGTGATCGGCTGTCGCCTGCACCTGCTGACCGGCGAGGCCTTTCTGGCCTATCCGAGCGACCGCGCCGCCTATGGCCGGCTCTGCCGCCTGCTCTCCAAGGGAAAGATGAACGATGCCGAGGGCAACTGGCAGCAAAAGGGTGTGTGCGACATCACTTTGGGTAATCTGGCCGCCCATGCCGAAGGCACCCAGCTTATTCTTCTGCCGCCGGACGATCTGCCGGAGGATCTCTCCTACCTGACGGCCAGTCTGCCGACGCTTCGTCATCTGGCGGCCTGCCACCATTATCGGGGCGATGACCGCGCACGCATCAACCGGCTCGACCGGATCGCCCGGCAGAACGGGTTGGGCCTGCTGGCCACCAACGACGTGCATTATCACGAGGCGGCGCGTCGCCCGCTGCAGGACATCATGACCTGCATCCGCGAAAAGACCACGATTCAGAAGGCCGGCTTCCTTCTCGACGCCAATGCCGAGCGGCATTTGAAGTCACCACAGGAGATGGTTCGCCTGTTCGCCGAATGGCCGCACGCTGTCGCCGCAACGCGCCAGGTTGCCGATGCCTGTCATTTCGACCTGAGAGAACTGGCCTATCACTATCCCAATGAAACAGTGCCTGAAGGCGAGACAGCGCAGAGCCAATTAGAGAAACTGACCTGGGCCGGGGCGGCCAGACATTATCCGTCAGGCATTCCCGACAAGGTTCGAAAGACGCTGGACAAAGAATTGTCGCTGGTGCGGAAGAAGAAGATTCCGCAATATTTTCTGACCATCCACGACATTGTGACGTTCGCGCGAGACCAGGGCATTCTCTGCCAGGGGCGCGGCTCGGCCGCCAACTCCGCTGTCTGCTATGTCCTCGACATCACCTCGGTCGACCCGGCCGAAAACGAAATGCTCTTCGAACGATTCATCAGCGAAGAGCGGGAGGAACCGCCCGATATCGACGTCGATTTCGAGCATGAGCGGCGCGAAGAGGTTATCCAGCATATCTATGAAAAATACGGGCGGCATCGTGCCGGCCTCTGTGCCACCGTCATCCACTATCGCCCCCGCTCCGCCATTCGTGAAGTCGGCAAGGCGATGGGCCTGTCGGAAGATGTAACGAGTGCGCTCGCCCGAACCGTCTGGGGCAGTTTCGGCCGCGAAATGGGCGAAAAGAACGTCAATGAGGCGGGGCTCGACCTGTCCGACCCCATCCTGTCACGCACCATCCGTCTCGCCACGGAAATGATCGGCATGCCGCGCCATCTCAGCCAGCATGTTGGCGGCTTTATCCTTACCGAAGGCCCATTGATAGACACCGTCCCCATCGGCAATGGCGCCATGGCCGACCGCAGCTTCATCGAATGGGACAAGGACGATATCGATGAACTGCGCATCCTGAAGGTCGATGTGCTGGCGCTCGGCATGCTCACCTGCATCGGAAAATGCTTCGACCTGATCGCAGCCCATTACGGCAAGCGTTATGAGCTCGATACCGTGCCGAAGGAGGACACGGCAACCTACGAGATGCTTTGCCGCGCCGACAGCCTCGGCGTCTTCCAGGTCGAAAGCCGGGCGCAGATGAACATGCTGCCCCGCCTGAAGCCGAGAGAACTCTACGATCTGGTGATCGAGGTGGCGATCGTTCGGCCCGGACCGATTCAGGGCGATATGGTCCATCCCTATTTGAGGCGACGGAACAAGCAGGAGAAAGTCGACTACCCAAAGCCTGCCCCGCCGCACGATCCTGATGAGCTGAAGAACATTCTGAAGCGAACGCTCGGCGTGCCGATCTTCCAGGAGCAGGCCATGAAAATCGCGCTCGAGGCTGCCCAGTTTTCGTCCGAGAAGGCCAACGAACTGCGCAAGGCCATGGCAACGTTCCGCTCCCGTGGCACGATCGGCGCGCTTCAGAACGAAATGATCGAAGGCATGGTAAAGCGCGGCTACGAAGAAAGTTTCGCGCGGCGATGCTTCGATCAGATCAAGGGCTTCGGCGAATACGGTTTCCCGGAGAGCCATGCGGCCAGCTTTGCCAAGCTGGTCTACATCTCGTCCTGGCTGAAGTGTCATTACCCGGATGCCTTCGCCGCCGCGCTTCTCAATTCGCAGCCCATGGGCTTTTACGCGCCGGCGCAAATCGTCCGCGACGCGCGCGAACACGGCATCGAGGTACGCGAGGCGGACGTCAATTATAGCGCGTGGGACAACACGCTGGAGCCATCCGGGACAGGCTGGGCGCTAAGGCTTGGCTTCCGGCAGATCGAAGGACTGGGCAAAGAAGCCGCAGCCCGGCTGGGTGCAGCCCGCGAAGCACCGTACGAGACGGTTGAAAGCCTGAAAAGCCGTGCCGGCCTTGCCAGTGGTGCGATCCATACGCTGGCCGCAGCAGACGCTTTTCGTTCGATGGGGCTGGACCGTCGCGCCGCGCTGTGGGAAGCGCGTGCCATTCGCGATGCACCGGACCTGCCATTGTTCCGTCAGGAGCACGATGAAGGAAAAGAACAGCCGGTCCTGCTGCCGGCCATGTCGATCTGCGAACATGTGGTTGCCGATTACCAGACCACGCGTTTGTCCCTGAAACAGCATCCCATGCACTTTCTGCGCAAGTCGATGGAGCGGCAGGGCTATAGGACGGCGGCGGATTTGAAAGCGCTGCGATCGGGCGCGCGCCTCAAGCTCGCCGGCCTGGTCCTGATCCGTCAGCGGCCCGGCAGCGCCAAGGGTGTTTGCTTCATCACGCTGGAGGATGAAACCGGCGTTGCCAATCTCGTCGTCTGGCCGAAAGTGATGGAAACATTCCGCAAGGCGGTCATGACGGCCCGTCTGATGGCGGTGGAAGGCTCGATCCAGAGGGATGCCGATGTGATCCATGTCGTCGCACGACGGTTGACCGACCGCAGCGACGCACTGGAACGGCTTTCAGAAGGACGGCTCGCAGCTCAGCTCTGCCGGGCCGATCATGTCACAAACCCGTTGCCACCCATGCAGATGCGCCACCCGCGCCAGGCACGCATCATTCCAAAATCCCGTGATTTCCATTGAACCGGAAAGCGTCACTTTCACAAATCAGCGGCGTTGTGAAGATCATTGAATCCGTCCTTGAAGCCCCCGAGGAAAAAAACGGCTTTTGTGGATGGTGGATCAAGGAATCTCTGCCTTACCAAAGGGCATGACTTGTCATCAGCCCAATTCTGTCGTTTGTTGCACGCCAAGGCTGCGCCCTTCGAGCGATTACCGCCGGGGATGAGACGCGGCCCTTGCCAAGAAGCAAGATGTTCCAATTGGGAGATTCCATACGATGAAACTCAGCCGTAAAGTTCTGGCAGCCACCGCTTTGTCCGCTGCCATGGCCGCCGGCTTGCCTCTGGCCGCCCAGGCCAAGACGCTCGTCTATTGCTCCGAAGGCTCGCCCGAAGGCTTCGACCCGGCTCTCTATACCGCCGGCACCACCTTCGATGCGTCCTCCAAGCCGGTCTATAACCGTCTGGTCCAGTTCAAACCCGGCACGACCGAGCTGGAAAACGGCCTCGCCGAAAGCTACGAGGTTTCCGACGACGGCCTGGAATACACCTTCCATCTTCGCCCAGGCGTGAAGTTTCATTCCACCGACTATTTTACGCCGAGCCGCGAATTCAACGCCGACGACGTGATTTTCTCCTTCGAGCGGCAGATGAATGAAGACAACCCTTTCCATCAGTATGTGGAAGGCGCGTCATGGGAATATTTCAACGGCATGAGCATGCCGGACCTCATCGAGTCGATCGAGAAGGTCGACGATATGACGGTGAAATTCACCCTCACCCGTCCGGAAGCGCCCTTCGTCGCCAACCTCGCCATGGATTTCGCGTCCATCCTGTCGAAGGAGTATTCCGACCAGCTGGCTGAAGCCGGTAATGAAGCGCAGCTCAATCAGCAGCCGATCGGCACCGGTCCGTTCCAGTTCGTTGCCTATCAGCCCGATGCCGTCATTCGCTACAAGGCCAACCCGGACTATTTCCGCGGCAAGCAGCCGATCGACGACCTCGTTTTCGCCATCACGACCGACACCTCGGTCCGCCAGCAGAAGCTGCAGGCCGGCGAATGCCAGATCATGCCCTATCCGAACCCGGCCGATATCGAGAGCCTGAAGTCGAACGACGACCTGACCGTGATGGAGCAGGAAGGGCTGAACGTCGGCTACATGGCCTACAACACCAAGATGGAGCCCTTCGACAAGCCAGAAGTGCGCAAGGCGCTCAATATGGCGATCAACAAGGAAGCCATTCTCGACGTCGTCTTCCAGGGTGCCGGCGAGGCCGCGAAGAACCCGATCCCGCCGACAATGTGGTCCTACAACGAGGCGATCGAGGACGACGCATACGATCCGGAGCAGGCCAAGAAGATGCTGCAAGAAGCCGGCGTCGAAAACCTTTCCATGAAGGTCTGGGCGATGCCGGTAGCCCGTCCGTACAACCCGAATGCCCGCCGCATGGCCGAGCTGATCCAGGAGGATTTCAGCAAGGTCGGCGTCGATGTGGAAATCGTCTCCTATGAATGGGGCGAGTATCTGGAACGTTCGAAGGCCGAAGATCGTGACGGTGCCGTCCTACTCGGTTGGACGGGCGACAATGGTGACCCGGACAACTTCCTCGCCGTTCTGCTTGGCTGCGATGCAGTCGGTGGCTCCAACCGCGCCCAGTGGTGCAATGAAGAGTTCAACGACCTGATCACCAAGGCCAAGTCCGGCACGCAGGAAGAGCGCGCCGAGCTCTACAAGCAGGCTCAGGAAGTCTTCAAACGGGAGGCGCCCTGGGCGACCATCGCTCACTCCGTGACGGTCATGCCGATGAGCAACAAGGTCACCGGCTATAAACAGGATCCGCTCGGAGGCCATGCTTTCGAGGGTGTGGATCTCGAAGACTAAAACGAAACGGCCGGGCCTCAGGGCCCGGCCTCTTCCATCAGAACAGACATGCTACGCTTTTTCCTCAAGCGCTTCGGACTGCTGATCCCGACCTTTATCGGCGTTTCGATCGTCACTTTTGCATTCATTCGTCTCATTCCCGGCGATCCCATCCTGATGCTGGCTGGCGAGCGCGGTATGAGCGCGGAGCGCTATGCCGAACTGCGCGCGCTCTACGGCTACGACCAGCCGCTCTTCATGCAGTATTTCGACTATGTGTGGAGCGCCCTGCAGGGTGATCTCGGCACATCGGTCGTCACCAAGCGCCCGGTTCTGGAAGAGTTCTTCACGCTCTTCCCGGCCACGATCGAGCTGGCATTCGTCGCCATCATCATCGCGGTGGCCGTGGGCATCCCGGTCGGTGTGCTGGCCGCCGTGAAACGCGGCTCGTGGCTCGATCAAAGCCTGATGGGCGTAGCGCTAGTGGGCTACTCCATGCCGATCTTCTGGTGGGGCCTTCTGCTCATCATCCTGTTTTCCGGCATTCTTCAGTGGACGCCTGTCTCGGGCCGTATTTCGCTTCTCTATTTCTTCCCGCAGGTGACAGGTTTCATGCTGATCGACAGCCTGCTGTCGGGACAGGAGGGCGCGTTCCTTTCAGCGCTCAGCCATCTCATCCTGCCATCGGTCGTGCTGGCGACGATTCCGCTCGCGGTTATCGCGCGTCAGACGCGTTCGGCCATGCTCGAAGTTCTGGGTGAGGATTATGTCCGAACCGCACGTGCCAAGGGGATGCCGCCCCGCCGCGTGATCGGCCTGCATGCGCTCAGAAATGCGCTCATTCCTGTCATCACCACCATTGGCCTGCAGGTAGGGGTGCTGCTCGCCGGCGCCATCCTGACGGAAACGATCTTTTCCTGGCCGGGCATCGGCAAGTGGATGGTCGATAGCGTTTTCAAGCGCGATTATGCCGTCGTTCAGGGTGGGCTGCTGCTGATCGCGGGCATCATCATGATCGTCAACCTGCTTGTCGACGTCGCCTATGGCCTCGTCAATCCACGTATCCGGCACTGAGGAACCATCATGGTCCATGTCGAAGCTCAGGAAAGCGACGCGCATACCAAACCCGTCGGAGAGGTGACCGTCTGGTCCATCCGCCGGCAGCGGGCGCGCGAATTCTGGCATTATTTCTCTCGCAACAAGGGCGCCGTGATCGGCCTGATCGTCTTCGCGACCATCGTCCTGATCGCCATCTTTGCACCGTTGATCGCACCCTATGATCCCGCCGCTCAGGACCGCGGTGCACTGCTCCTTCCGCCCTTCTGGCAGGAGGGAGGCACCAGCGCATATCTGCTGGGCACGGACGCGGTTGGCCGCGATCTGCTGTCACGCCTCATCTACGGCGCGCGCTTCTCGCTCTTTGTCGGGCTTTTCGTCGTCGCCCTCTCGGTTTCCGTCGGCGTCATCATCGGCCTGATCGCCGGATGGTTCGGCGGCTGGATCGATACCGCGATCATGCGGATCATGGATGTGATCCTGGCTTTCCCATCCCTTCTGCTGGCGCTCGTGCTTGTCGCCATTCTGGGACCGGGCCTCATCAATGCGATGATCGCCATCGCGCTCATCCTTCAGCCGCACTTTGTGCGTCTGACGCGCGGTTCCGTCCTGGCAGAAAAGAGACGTGAATATGTGACGAGTGCCGAAGTGGCCGGCGCCGGGCCGCTTCGTCTGATGTTCGTCACCATTTTGCCGAACTGTCTGGCACCGCTGATCGTGCAGGGCACGCTCGCCTTTTCCAATGCCATTCTCGACGCTGCGGCGCTCGGCTTCCTTGGCATGGGCGCCCAGCCGCCCACACCGGAATGGGGCACCATGCTGGCCGAGGCCCGCGAATTCATTCTTCGCGCATGGTGGGTCGTCACCTTTCCGGGCCTCGCCATTCTCGCAACCGTCCTCGCCATCAATCTGATGGGCGATGGTTTGCGTGACGCCCTCGATCCCAAACTGCGGGAGAGCTGACGCCATGGCTCTTCTTAACATTGAAAATCTCTCCGTCACCTTCGCCACGGCCTCCGGTCCGTTCCGTGCGGTCGACAACGTCTCGCTATCTTGCGACGGCGGCGACATTCTTTCGATCGTCGGGGAGAGCGGCTCCGGCAAGTCGGTCTCCATGCTGGCGCTGATGGGTCTTCTGCCCTTCACGGCCACGGTGACGGCCGACCGGCTGGAATTTGACGGCAATGATCTGCTGACGATGAAGACGCGCGAGCGCAGGAAGCTGCTTGGCCGTGACATCGCCATGATCTTTCAGGAGCCGATGAGCAGCCTCAATCCCTGCTTTACCGTCGGCTTCCAGATCGGTGAATCCCTGCGCAAGCATCTCGGCCTTGGTCGAACCGAACGCAAGGAGCGGACGATCGAACTTCTGTCGCTTGTCGGCATCCCTTCGCCCGAGACACGCCTGTCGCAATTTCCGCACCAGCTTTCCGGCGGCATGAGCCAGCGCGTCATGATCGCCATGGCGCTCGCCTGCGATCCGAAGCTCCTCATTGCCGACGAGCCGACCACCGCGCTCGACGTCACCATCCAGGCACAGATTCTGGACCTGCTCGGAAATCTTCAGCGCGAACGCGGCATGGCGCTCATTCTGATTACCCACGATATGGGCGTCGTGGCCGAGACGGCTCAGCGCGTTCACGTGCAATATGCAGGCCAGCGAGTCGAAGAGCAGGATGTACGCCCGCTCTTCGAAAACCCGCATCACCCCTACACGGCGGCACTGCTCTCCGCCCTGCCGGAGCGGGCCACGAAACATGGCCGTCTGCCTGCCATTCCCGGCAAGGTGCCGGGCGCCGATGACAGGCCGACCGGCTGCCTCTTCTCGCCCCGCTGTGCGTTCGCCACCGACCTTTGCCGGCGTACCGTCGAGCGACAGGGTACGGAATTCGGACATGCATTGTGCAACTATCCGCTGGAACAGGGCGTCCCGCGCGGGCACCCCTACCCCACGCCCGTTGGTCAGGCAATGGCGGAGTTGACGGAATGAGCATGGCGCAAACCACCAGCGAAACACCGGTCCTTCGCACGCGCCACGTCGGCAGCGAAGAGCCCCTTCTGATCGCCCGCGACCTGAAGCAACGCTACGAAGTTGCCCGCGGTTTATTCCGCGAGAGTGGCACCGTTCACGCCGTGGATGGCGTCTCCTTCGATCTCTACGCCGGGCGGACGCTCGCGGTTGTCGGAGAAAGCGGCTGCGGCAAATCGACGCTTGGCCGTATGGTCACGATGATCGAGGCTCCGGCCGAAGGCAGCATCACCATCGACGGCAAGCCGCTCGACAGGTCTTCAGCGGAAATGCGCAAGGCGGTCCAGATCGTCTTCCAGAACCCTTATGGATCCCTCAATCCGCGTCAGAAGATCGGTGCGATCCTTGAAGAGCCTCTCAAGATCAATACCGATGACGATGCACCGACGCGCCAGCGCAAGGCAAAAGCCATGCTGGAACGCGTCGGCCTGCGCGCCGAGCACTATCAGCGCTTTCCGCACATGTTTTCGGGCGGCCAGCGCCAGCGCATCGCCATCGCGCGCGCCCTCATGCTCAATCCGAAGGTGCTGGTCCTCGACGAGCCCGTCTCGGCACTGGACGTTTCCATCCAGGCTCAGGTCCTGAACATCCTGATGGATCTTCAGGATGAGTTCGGTCTCGCCTACCTTTTCATCAGCCATGACCTGTCCGTCGTCCGGCACATCGCCGACGAGATCATGGTCATGTATCTTGGCAAGCCGGTCGAGGTCGGTGAGGCCGAGACGGTCTTCAACCAGCCGCGCCATCCCTATACCGCCGCGCTGCTCTCCGCCACGCCGGTGGCCGATCCATTCGCGCAGAAGAACCGTATCCGTCTTGAGGGTGAATTGCCGTCTCCTCTCAATCCGCCGACCGGCTGCAACTTCAATCCGCGCTGCTTCAATGTGCTGGAGAAATGCGGCAGCCAGGAGCCGCCATTGGAGCCTGTCGACGAACGTCTTTGCGCCTGCTTCAACCCCGTCACCGAGAAGGTGGAAGGGGCCTAGCGAAACAAAGCGTTTCAGCTTCAGAGATCGTGGCCCGAACGTCGCTCTCCGCCGACCCAGACGGAAGCGATGTTTGCGCGGCTGGCATTGAACAGGATGGTCTGCAGGATCTGGTCCCCCTCGTAGAGATCGGGCCAGAGGCGGATCGTCCCGCGCGGCGCGTCGGGATCAACCAGAATGGCGTCGAACTGCTGACCCACCTCGAAACTGCCGACCGGCAGGCCAACAGCGTGCCCTCCACCGGCCGTCGCCAGATGAAACGCCTCGCGAAAATCGATCCGCACATCGCCGCGCCGGGACCGCTCCTCCCGAGAAAGGGCAGGATCTGTGCCGCGTTCCAGAAGGCGGGCGCTGGAAACCGTGCTGCGCACGCTGTCGAACATGCTGGCTGAAGGGCCACCGGAAATATCGGTCCCGAGGCCGACCCTCAGGCCTTTCTGAAGCGCGGACTTCAGGGGGAAGACCGCGTCGGAGAAGTAGATATTGGAAAGCGCACAGTGCGCAATTGCCGACTGGCGCACCTTGATCTTCTCCATATCGCTTTCGGATATGAAGTTGCCATGCGCAAGAACGGTGCCGGATCGTAGAAGCCCGAATCTGTCAAGGCTCTCCGTATCCGTCATGCCGTGCCGCTCCAATACGTAGCCATGTTGCCAATCGCTCTCGGAACAATGGGTCTGCGTCGTGCAGTCATGTGCAGCGGCAAGCGCGCCGAGTTCGCCGAGAAGTTCATCGGTACAGGAAGGGATAAAGCGGGGCGTGACGATCGGTCTCACCCGCTCGTCCTTATTATCGGGATGCGACCGAATGTGTTCGATCAGCCCCGCAGTGCCGGTAAGCGCCTCCGCGACTCCGGCATCACGGTAGAAGTCCGGACATTCTTCGGGATTGTCCATTGCCACACGTCCGACGAAGGCGCGTTGCCCCTTCTCGATGCAGAGGTCGGCCAGCAGACGGTTCGCATCATCGTGGATCGTGCCGAAATAGACCGCCGTCGTCGTCCCGGACGCCAGAAGGTCATCGACGAGTACGGTGTAGGACCGACGCGCGAAGGCGAGATCCGCATAGCGTGCCTCGAGCGGGAATGTATAGGTCTGCAACCAGACCTCCAACGGCACGTCGAGGGCGTTGCCGAGTTGCGGATATTGCGGGGCGTGAATGTGGAGGTCCACGAAGCCTGGCAGAAGGATTGCATCATCCGGCAAATCGACAAGCGACTCGCTTTGGCGCGCCGATCTCAGCGTCTCCTCATAGGCATCATCTCCGGACCGTAAGACCGCCTCGATCATTCCATCGGCCCCGATCCGAATCAGGGAATCATCGAAATGATCGATCTCGCCGCAGACGGGCGCGTGAAATCCGGTCGCCCGAAGAGTTTTGCCTCGAAGATTATTCATGATCCTGCGCGCTCGCTTTCAATAGACGGCACAAAAGCCTCTGGCGACAATAACCGCCTTCAACGCCCTTTTGCGAACCGTTCTTGTCGGAAAAGGTCAGTCTTTCGCTTTTTGAAAGCCGCCATTGGAGGGCCGCCCATCAAGCACTAGACCCTCAATCTCCATATTCCAGTGACAATTTCGCCACAGTCGAAACAAGCCACTGAAACGCTTGATCTAAATCAAATCATACGCCTCTCACAAGCCTAGCGTCCGGCCGTCGAAACACAAATGATTAGAGGGGTTTAATCATGCTCTCCAAGACGCTCGCCCAAACCGGCATTGCCGCGCTTGGGCTTCTTCTCGCAGGCCCCGTTGCCCAGGCCGCAGATTACCAGGTTGTCGATTATACGGAAGCTCCGGTTGCTGCCAGCCGCTGGCAGGTCCGCGCACGCGCCGTCTTTGTCGGCGTCGAGGACGAAGGTGGTATTGACGATCTTGACGATTCCGAACTGGATTTTTCCGATACGGTCATCCCTGAGATCGACATCTCCTACTTCTTCACGCCGAACATCGCGGCAGAACTTATTCTCGGAACGACCTATACCGACGTTTCGGAAGAAGGCCTCGGCCTTGGCGATGTTGGTAGCACGTGGGTCCTGCCCCCCACACTGCTCCTGCAGTATCACTTCACCAATTTCGGCAAGTTCCAGCCCTATGTCGGCGCCGGTATCAACTACACGATCTTCTATGAAGAAGAAGGCGAAGGTGCGCTTGCTTCCATGGATATCGACGATGCCTTCGGTGCTGCCGTGCAGGTCGGCTTCGACTACATGGTCAACGACCATTGGGGCGTGAACTTCGACGTCAAGAAGCTGTTCCTGGAAACCGAGTGGGAAGCCACGACCGTTGCAGGCGACGAGCTGACCGGCGACGCCAACATCAATCCTTGGCTGATCGGCGCGGGCGTCACCTACCGCTTCTAAGCGGGGACGAGCCTGCAGTAGAGACTACGATAGCTACCCCACTGGGCCTGGTCGGAGATCAGGCCCAGTGGGGTTTTCTCTTTTCAAGAAACGACGCTATGCCTTCACGGGCTTCATCTGTTTCCCATGCATCGGCAAGCTGCGCGATCGTATGCTCGATCACCTGCTCATCGATTCTGGGACCCAGCGAACGTGCAAGGTGCTTTGCGCGGCCCACCGCCTCGCGCGGCAATTTCAGATAAGGCGCCACTTCCGCCTCGACGGCCTCGTCCATCTGATCCGCAGCAACCGCCTTGGCGACAATCTCGAGTTCGGCAGCTTCCCCGCCATTGAAAAGACGCGCGCTCATGAAGACGCGCCGCGCCTTTCCTTCACCCATCCGGGCGAGAACGTAGGGACTGATCGTCGCCGGAATGATCCCGAGCCGCGTTTCGGTAAAACCGAATCGACAATCCTCTGCCGCAATGGCGGTATCGCAAATGCAGGCCATGCCAATACCACCGCCCATGGCAACGCCTTCAACCCGGCCGATCAGGGGCACGGCCATTTCGTTCATGGCCTTCAGCATGAAAGCCAGCCGCCGCGCTTCTTCCATCCGGCCCTGCCGGTCGGTCTCGATCTGCGTCATCATCCAGCCCAGGTCGCCGCCCGCGCAGAATGTCTTTTCAGAGCCGGCCAGCACCACCGCCCTGATGCTCCTGTCATTTTCCACCAGCCGGACGAACTCGATCAGTTCGTCCATCATGCCGGCTGAGAGGGCGTTCTTCTTCTCGGGGCGGTCAAGCGTGAGATAGGCAACGCCCCGTTCATCGGTCGCGACGGAGATGGTCGTGAAATCACCTTTCATCATTTTACCCTGCCTCCTGCGCAGCCGTTTCGCGCAGTTTTGCACGGATGATCTTGCCGGTGGTCGTCATCGGCATTTCGTCTACAAATCGTATGATGCGCGGATACTCATGAGCGGCGAGGTGCGACTTCACGAACTCCGCGATCTCTTTCGCCAGTTCGTCAGACGGAACGGCCTCCTCCGCCAGCACGATAAAGGCCGCAACCACATGGCCGCGAAGATCGTCAGGCCAGCCGACCACGCCGGCCATTTTGACAGCGGGGTGCCGCAGCAGGCAATCCTCGACCTCGGCGGGACCGATCCGATAACCCGCCGAAGAGATCACATCATCATCCCGTCCGATAAACCGGATGCGGCCATCGTCCTCGATGACGCCGCGGTCTCCCATCAGCATCCATCCGTCGTTCACATCACCCGTCACGAACTTCTCTGCCGTCGCCTCAGCTCTGTTCCAGTATCCCAGAAACATCACCGGGTCAGGCGCACGCACGGCGATGGCGCCCTCTTCTCCCACTGCCAGAGGCGAGCCGTCGTCTTCATCGACGACGATGACCTCGTGGCCGGGTGATGGCCGACCCATGACACCCGGTTTGGCCGGCTCCAGCTCTGCGCATGAGGAGACGACCATGTTGCATTCGGTCTGGCCGTAGAATTCATTGATCGTCACGCCAAGCGCATCACGACCCCATTCGATCAATTCAACGCCGAGGGTTTCGCCGCCACTGGCGACCGACCTCAAATCGACAGATGCGCGCTTTTCGGGTGGCACCAGTCGCATCATCTTCAGAGCCGTTGGCGGCAGGAAGGTATTGCGAATACCATGCTCGGCGATGAAGGCGAACGCCCCCTCACCCGTGAATTTGCGAAAACGGTGCGCCACGACTGGAACACCGTGATGCAGCGCCGGCATCAGAACATCGAGCAAACCGCCGATCCAGGCCCAATCGGCTGGCGTCCACATGCGGTCGCCGGGTTGAGGCAAAAAATCATGGCTGATCTCGACGCCGGGCAGATGGCCGAGCAGCACGCGATGCGCGTGCAGCGCGCCCTTCGGGGCACCGGTCGTGCCGGAGGTGTAGATAATCAGGGCCGAATCGTTCGCCGCCGTATCCACCGGCGTGAAAGAGCTGCTGCCCCCGGCACAGAAGGTCTCAAAATCCTCGCACCCTTCCTGTGGCCCATCCACGCAGAGAATGAGTTTCAGATCGGGAAGATCGGGGCGGAGCGCCGCGAGTTTGGCTGCGCCTTCGACGTCGGTCACGACCACCGAGGCACCGGAATCGGCCAGCCTGTGCATCAGGGCTTCGGGACCAAAAAGCGTGAAGAGCGGAATGGAGATGGCGCCGAGCTTAAGCGCTGCAATATGAGCGACCGCCGTCTCGATCCGTTGCGGAAGAAGAACGCCGATGCGATCACCGTTCGCTTCACCGGCCCGTCGTCCGACGCCGCGACCGGCCAGAGCACTGGCGAGCTTGTCGGTCATGGTCCGAAGTTCACCGAAACTGTAGCGCCGCACGCTCCCGTCCTGTGCAACTTCGGCAATCGCTTCCCGGTCGGGCTCGGTTTCGGCCCACCGGTCACAAATATCGACCCCGATATTGTAACGCTCGGGTATCTGCCACCGAAACGACGTCCGCACATCCTCCCAGTCTTTGCCCCGGGTCAGCATGACGGCCTCAATGTCCGGGCAAAGCGGCCTGCCTCTGTCAGCGCATCCCGGTCGATACCGGTCGCAAAGCCTTCCCCTTCCAGCATATCCACCACCGCTTCCGTCGCGACATTGCCTTTCGCCCCCGGCGCGTATGGACAACCGCCCAGCCCGCCAGCAGTCGAGTCGAACGTGCGAAGACCGAGGGCGAGACTGGCTTTGATGTTGTCCAGCGCGCGACCACCCGTATCGTGGAAATGACCAGCGAGCCTGTCCGCAGGTAGCCGCTCCAGAACCGCCCGAAGCATCACGGAGACGGTTTCGGGCGTACCCTTGCCGATCGTGTCACCGAGCGAGACTTCGTAAACGCCGAGCGCATCGAGATCGGCGGCCACATTCGCCACCGCTTCCGGCGCGATCTCGCCCTCATAGGGGCAGTCGGTGACGCAGGACACATAGCCCCGCACCGGCAGCCCCGCCTGACGCGCCGCCTGGACCACAGGCGCGAAGCGCTCCAGGCTTTCGGCGATGGAGCAGTTGATATTCTTCTGGCTAAAGCTCTCCGAAGCGCTTGCGAAGATCGCGACTTCATCGACATTGGCCGCGATGGCGCGCTCCAAGCCTTTGATGTTCGGCGTGAGCGCCGTGTACCGCGTTTTCTCGCGGCGTTTTATACCGGCCAGGACTTCAGCGCCGTCTGCCATTTGCGGGACCCATTTGGGCGACACGAAACTGGCGGTTTCGATCTTTTGAAACCCGCAGACCGAAAGCTTGTCGACCAGCGCGATCTTCTGCTCCGTCGAAATCGGCGTCTTCTCGTTTTGCAAGCCGTCTCGAGGCGCCATCTCGAAGATCAGGACGTCGTCTCCTGCTGCCATCGGATCACTCCTCCTCCGGTTCAAGCTGGAGCAGGACCGCGCCTTGTTCGACCTGATCGCCTTCCTTCACCATCAGTTCGGCGATCACACCGTCGCGTGGCGCTGTCAGCGAATGCTCCATCTTCATCGCCTCCAAGACGATGAGCGTCTGGCCCTTCTCGACTTCGGTGCCTTTCGACGTGCTGACCTGACGGACAAGCCCGGGCATTGGAGCGACCAATCCGTCGCCGCCGAGCCCCTGATCCGTCGCGGCGGGATCGTGCCGCGTGAAACTGTGAGCGTGTCGGCCGCGCGCCACCGTGACCGTGCCGCCATCTCGGATGATGACTGCGCGACCAAGATGCCCGTTCCGTCGGAAGGTGAGCGCGCCATCGGGGCCGATCTCGAAGGCTTCAAAACTGAGAAGCCCTTCGGGCAGACTCACATGGCGGGCGCCATCCCTTTCGCTCCGGACGGCGATTTCCTGCGCGCCTCCATCCTTGTCGTCCAGGAGGACGAGCTGCTGCGCGGCACCATAGAGCCGGAAATCGGCAAGTGCCTCGAACGGATCGGTGAACCGGCCAGGCTCTTTGCGTTGTAGAAGCGCGAGAACGGCGAGTGCCTTCGTTTCGGCATCGGCCTCGTCAGCGGCCGCCAGTTCATCCTGCTTTCGAGCGATCAGGCCGGTATCGACGTCGCCTGCGGCAAAGTCGGGATCGGCAGCCAGCCGCGCGAGAAAGGCGCGATTCGTAACCGAGCCGGTGATGATCGTCTCTTCCAGCGCTCGTTCGAGTTTGGCGAGCGCGCTGCTGCGATCCGGTCCATAGGTTATGATCTTCGCGATCATCGGATCGTAATGCGGGGTGATGGCATCGCCTTGGCGCACGCCCGTATCGATACGGACACCTCCCGTTTCTTCGGCAAAGCGAAGCGTTTTCAGCTCACCCGTTGCCGGCAGAAAGCCCGCCTCGGCATCTTCGGCGTAAAGGCGCGCCTCGAAGGCGTGGCCGGAAAGTGTCAGGTCGTCTTGCGCAAAGGGCAGCTCCTCGCCCTGCGCCACCGCAATCTGAAGTGCGACGAGATCAAGACCCGTAACATACTCCGTCACCGGATGCTCGACCTGCAGACGCGTGTTCATTTCCATGAACCAAAAGCCATCCGGGCGCAGACCATCCGACGCATCGACGATGAACTCGACGGTGCCGGCACCGGCATAGTTCACGGCCTTCGCCGCCTGCACGGCAGCTTCGCCCATGGCGGCACGCATGTCCTCGGTCATGCCGGGCGCCGGGGCTTCCTCGATCACCTTCTGGTGACGCCGCTGCAACGAACAGTCGCGTTCGAACAGGTGAACCACATGGCCATGCTGGTCGCCGAAGATCTGCACTTCGATGTGGCGCGGCTTCTCGATATATTTCTCAATCAGACAGGCGGGATCGCCGAAGCTGTTCTGCCCCTCGCGGCGGGCACTGGCGAAGGCCTCCTCGAAATCCTCGGCACGTTCGACAAGGCGCATGCCTTTACCGCCTCCGCCCGCACGCGCCTTGATGAGAACCGGGTAGCCGATCTCACCAGCCTTTTCTTTCAGCGCAGCCGGATCCTGATCGTCGCCGTGATAGCCGGGCACGACAGGCACGCCCGCCTTCTCCATCAGCGCCTTGGCCTGATCCTTGAGGCCCATGGCGCGAATGGCCTCGGCGGACGGACCAACAAAAACCAGTCCGGCCTTTTCGACGGCATCGACGAAATCGGGATTTTCCGACAGGAAGCCATAACCCGGATGGATCGCGTCCGCGCCTGTCCGGGTCGCGGCATCGATGATCGTATCGCCCTTGAGGTAGCTCTCGCCGACCGGCGCGGGACCGATGCGAACGGCCTCATCCGCCATGGCGACATGCATGGCCGACGCATCGGCATCCGAATAGACGGCGACGGTCGCAATGCCGAGATCGCGCGCCGTGCGGATCACCCGGCAGGCGATTTCGCCGCGATTGGCGATGAGGAGTTTTCTGATGGTCATGATAATCTCCTCACATCCGGAACAGGCCGAAGCGCGTCTCTTCGATCGGCGCGTTCAGCGTGGTGGCCAGCGAAAGCGCCAGCACGTCGCGGCTCTTTGCCGGGTCGACGATACCGTCGTCCCAGAGGCGGGCCGATGCGTAGAGCGGATGGCTCTGGCGGGCGAACATCTCTTCCGTCGGTTTGCGGAAAGCGGCCTCGTCCTCTTCGCTCCATTGCTCGCCTCGCTTTTCCATGGCCTGGCGTTTGACGATGGCAAGCGTCCGCGCGGCTTGCTCTCCGCCCATCACCGCGATGCGGCTGTTCGGCCAGGACCACAGGAAACGGGGGGAATAGGCGCGCCCCGCCATGCCGTAATTGCCGGCGCCGTAAGAGCCGCCGACGATCATCGTGATCTTGGGCACCGCCGTTGTCGAAACAGCCGTGACGAGCTTTGCGCCGTGGCGCGCGATGCCGCCGGCCTCCGCCTGCCGCCCGACCATGAAGCCGGTAATGTTCTGCAGGAAGAGCAGCGGGATCTTCCGCTGGCTGCACAGTTCGACGAAATGCGCGCCCTTCACGGCGCTTTCGGAGAACAGGACGCCATTATTGGCCAGAATGCCGACCGGCATTCCGTAAAGATGCGCAAAGCCGCAGACCAGCGTTTCGCCGAAGCGCGACTTGAACTCGTCGAAGCGCGAACCATCCACCAGACGCGCGATCACTTCACGAATATCATAAGGCGTTTTCGGGTCGGCGGGAACGATACCCATCAGTTCGGAGGGATCATAGGCTGGCGCTTCGGGCGTCAGGAGGTTGAGCGAGGTTCGCTCGGCCGGACCGAGATTACCGACGATGCGCCGCGCGATGGCGAGCGCATGCGCGTCATTCTCCGCCAAGTGGTCGGCAACGCCGGAAAGGCGCGTATGAAGATCGCCGCCGCCGAGTTCTTCGGCCGTGACATCCTCACCCGTCGCCGCCTTGACGAGCGGCGGACCGGCCAGAAAGATCGTGCCCTGATCGCGGACGATGATCGTCTCGTCGCTCATGGCCGGCACATAGGCCCCGCCCGCCGTGCACGAGCCCATAACAACCGCGATCTGCGCGATGCCCTTGGCACTCATCTGGGCCTGATTGAAGAAGATTCGCCCGAAATGGTCGCGATCGGGGAAGACCTTGTCCTGGTTCGGCAGATTGGCCCCGCCGGAATCGACCAGATAGACGCAGGGCAGACGGTTCTGTTCGGCGATTTCCTGCGCGCGCAGATGCTTCTTGACCGTCAGCGGGTAGTAGGTCCCACCCTTCACCGTGGCGTCATTGGCCAGCACCATAACGTCGCGGCCCATGACGCGGCCAATACCGGCGATAGCGCCTGCCGCCGGTATTTCATCGCCATAAAGTCCGTTTGCGGCCAGCAGCCCCACCTCCAGAAAGGGGGAACCGGGGTCGAGCAGGCTCTGAACACGGTCGCGAGGCAACATCTTGCCACGCGAAAGATGGCGCTCGCGCGCCCGCTCGCTGCCTCCCGCAAGTGATTTCTCCGCAACCTCGCGGACCGCCTCCATCTGGCTTTCCATAGCCTGCCGGTTCGTTTCGAATGCTTCGGAACGAACGGCAAGCTGACTCTGAATGATCGCGCTCATGCCGTCTCCGTGAAGAGTTCGCGGCCGATCAGCATGCGGCGAATTTCGCTGGTGCCGGCACCGATCTCGTAGAGCTTCGCATCACGCAACAGGCGACCGGTGGGATATTCGTTGATGTAGCCGTTACCGCCCAGCGCCTGAATGGCCTCGAGCGCGACCTGCGTCGCCTTTTCCGCAGCGTAGAGAATGCAGCCGGCAGCGTCCTTGCGCGTCGTTTCGCCACGGTCGCACGATGCCGCGACGGAATAGACATAGGCGCGGCAGGCATTCAGCGTGACGTACATATCTGCCACTTTCGATTGCATGAGCTGGAAGGTGCCGATCGGCTGACCGAACTGTTCGCGTTCATGAATATAAGGCACGACCACATCGAGGCAGGCCGCCATGATGCCGAGCGGCCCGGCGGCGAGCACCACCCGCTCATAATCGAGCCCGCTCATCAGAACGCGGACGCCGCCATTCTCCTCGCCGAGAATGTTCTCATAAGGGACTTCGCAATCCTCGAAGACGAGTTCGCAGGTATTGGAGCCGCGCATACCGAGCTTGTCGAGCTTCTGGGCGGTCGAAAATCCCTTGAAATCCTTTTCGATCAGGAAAGCGGTAATGCCGCGTGGTCCCGCATCCGGCTCGGTCTTGGCGTAGACGACCAGCGTATCGGCGTCCGGCCCGTTGGTGATCCACATCTTGTTGCCATTCAGGATAAAGCGGTCATTGCGCTTCTCGGCCTTCAGCTTCATCGAAACGACGTCGGAGCCGGCACCCGGCTCGCTCATCGCAAGCGCGCCGACATGAGCGCCCGAAATGAGATTGGGCAGATAGTCCTGCTTTTGCTCTTCGCTGCCGTTGCGGTTGATCTGGTTGACGCAAAGATTGGAGTGGGCGCCATAGGAAAGCCCCACGGAAGCAGAAGCGCGGGAAATCTCTTCCAGTGCGACGCAGTGGGCGAGATAGCCCATCTCGACGCCGCCATAGGCTTCCGGCACGGTCACGCCGAGCAAGCCGAGATCCCCCATCTTCCGCCAAAGGTCGGAGGGGAATTCGTTGCTGGAATCAATCTCGGCGGCACGCGGCGCGATCTCCTCCGCCGCGAAACGGCGAACCGTCTCGCGAAGCGCGTCGATCTCCTCTCCGAGAGCGAAATTCATGGTCTGGTCGAACATCAGTCCTCTCCTCCAATGGGGTAATCGATCCCCACACTTTGCAATGTTATCTGTACGTAACTCTCGATGACGTCACGGCGACCGAGACGTCCGCCTTCCCGGTACCAGACGGTGACACCCGTCATCATGGCGATGAGCGCGCGCGCCTGAACCGCTGCATCCGGCCCGCGAAAGGCGCCGTTTCTCAGCCCCTCGGCCAACACGTCCCGCAGGACGGCCTCGTAGCGATTGCGCAGGGCATGGACCCGCTCGCGGCCCTCCGGCTCGAGATTTCGGAGTTCCATGTAAGCGATGAAGACATCGTCTGGCTTGTCGATGTGGTAGCCGACATGGAACCGAACGAAGGCCTGCAGCCTGGCGATCGGGCCGCTTTCTCCCGACAGAGCCTCATCCAGAGCCAGGATAAGCGTTTCCATATGTTCGATCATCAAGGCGGCGAGCAGATCCTGCTTGCCGGCAAAATGATTGTAGATCGCACCCTGCCGCACACCGACCGCCTCGGCGATATCGCGCATCGAGACCGCTGCGTAGCCGCGCTCGGCAAAAAGCCGCAGCGCTTCGCGGCGCAACTCATTGCGGGTATCGGGACGGCGTGTCTTCAACAAAAGCAGCTCACCGGTTAATGAATGATCGTTCATTCATTGCATTTCGCAGGGAGAAATGCAAGCCAGCGGACGTTGAATCCAGATGCTTGGGCAATGTGAAACGGGTCAGCCCGCCAACCAGACCACCGGGCTGGCAAAGACATATCCCGCTCCGTAAACGGTCCGGATGAAGTTCGGGCTCTTGGGATTGTCGTTGAGTTTCTTGCGAAGGCGCGAGACACGCACATCCACGCTCCGGTCGAATGGCTCTTCACCGCTTGCAAAAAGGCATTCGAGCAGAAAGTCGCGGGTAATCACCCGCCCGGACGCATTGAGAAATGCTTTCAGAATTTCCGCATCGGCGTTCGAAAGAGACTGGACCACGCCATCCGGGCCGGTCAGTTCATAACGTGTGAAGTCGCACCGCCAGCCGGAAAACTCAGCAATTCGCTCTCGGTCGGCCTGGTTGGCAGGGGCTTTCGCCAGTTGAGCCGACTGACGCGAACGGCGCAGCACGCTTCGCACACGGGCGACCAGTTCTGCCGGTTCGACAGGCTTTGGCAGATAATCATCCGCTCCCTGTTCCAATCCCTTGAGCCGATCGTCCAGCGTGCCCCGTCCGCTGACGACGACGGTCGGAACGCCGGCATCGCCAAGGCGGTTACCGAGCACCGATAGTCCGTCGCCATCGGGCAGACCGAGATCGATGATGCAAAGTGAAGGCGCTCGCTGCTCCAACGCCGCGCGAAAATCCGATAGCCGCTGAAAATAAGAGACGGCCATGCCGGCAGCTTCCAGCTCCCGTCGGAAGACCGCGGCAAGGTCCCGCTCGTCTTCCAGCAGATAGATCAGATCCTGTTCACTCATCAATCCACACTCCGGTCGGCACCGGCTCTTTCATGCTCGATGAACGAGGCCGCCACGGCAAGACTCGATGCTATGGCCGCCGCATCCACCGGCTTGTGCGCAATCGGCACACCGGCGGGCAGTCGTCCATCCTTGGCTTCCGCGCCATAGCCGGAGAGAAGCGTCACAGGCAAATTCGGCCAGTTCCGACGAACGGCACCGGCCAGCTCTATACCGCCCATCACGGGCATCGACACGTCGGACACCACCGCCGCTATTCCCGGCACGCTCTCCAGAAGTTCCAGCGCCTCCGCTCCATTATCGGCTTCGAGGATATGCGCGCCCGAGGCCACCAAGTCGCGCCGCAGAACATGGCGCACGGCATCCTCATCGTCGACGAGAAGAAGGAGTTTGCCCGAGAGGGCAAATGTCTGACTGGTCACGATGGAGCCATCGACAAGAGCACTGACGCCATCTTCGACCAACGAATTGGCGGCCGGCAGATCCAGCGTGAATACGGTCCCCTGCCCCGTCGCGCTTTCGACTGAAATTGCCCCACCTGAATCGGTAACGAACCCCTGCACCATGGTGAGGCCGAGACCGCTTCGTTCCCCACCCGGCTTGGTCGAATAGAAGGGTTCGAAGATCCGCGTACGCTGCTCCTCATCCATGCCTTTGCCATCATCGGCGACGACGATCTGAACCGTATCGCCCGCTCCGTTGCGCGCACTGATGGTGATCGTGCCATGACCGTCGATCGCATCGGCAGCATTAATGACAAGATTGATGAGGCTGGTTTCCAGGAGCGCTGGATCGGCATAGGCATGAGGTTCCTCATGGCTGCTTTGCAGAACCAGTTCCACATCTTCGCCGAGCGAGGGGCGGACAAGATCGGTGACCGTTCGGATTGAGTCATTCAGATCGACCCGCATGGGAGAGAGCGGCTGGCGTCTGGCGACGGCGAGAAGACGGCGCATCAGATCCGCCCCCCGCCTTGTCGCGCGGATCGCCGGCTCCACCATCTCACGACGCAGTTCGTCGTTCTCGATCCGGTCGGCGAGCGGCTTCAGATTACCGAGAATGATGGTCAGAAGATTGTTGAAGTCGTGCGCGATGCCGGAAGAAAGCTGACCGAGCGTTTCCATCTTTTGCGCCTGAGCCAGCGCTGCGGCAGCCATCTTTTCCCGGGTGATGTTCACGGTCAGCACGTAGAAGCCGTTCACCGTATCGTCAGGCGCCCTGTCGGGCCTGAGAAATGTGCGCGTTTCCAGTGTTCTGCCGTCCGGAAAGTGGATCGGTATGTCGAATGTCTGCGCTTCGCCGCGCGATGCACGGGCGAAAAAGGGACGCACGCGCTGCCAGGTCTCCGTCGAGAGAACCTCGTTCTCCTGCTTTCCAACCAGATCATCGGGATCGCGCTGGTAGGCCCGCGCGAAACGCCTGTTCACGAATTGAAAGGCGCCACTCCGATCCAGGTAAGCGATACCGGCGGGCACCTCATTGGCCATGAGGCGCAGGCGCTCCTCGCTCTGCCGCAATTCTTCGGTGCGTTTGAGAATGCGCCGTTCCAGCTCCAGTTCCCGGCGCCGCTGAAGCGTGATGTCAGAGTAAAGCGTTGCGAAACCGCCGCCCGGCAGCGGCCAACCCGACACATTCAGCACCACGCCATTTGGCCGAACGCGCTCAAGGGTGTGACTGCGGAACAGACGCGCCGTACGAACCCGCTCCGCTACCATCGCCTCCACCTCGCCAGCACCATATTCTCCGCGCATGGCGTTCCAGCGTATCAGCGCTTCGAATGGTGTGCCCGGCCGCGTCAATTCCTCTGGGAGACCGAGTAGATCCGACGCCCGTTCATTGACAAAGACCAGCTTGAGATCAGCGTTGAACAGGGTCAGCCCCTGATCGATCCGGTTCAGACCGTCTTTCAGCATGTCGAGCGTATCGGGCATGAATTCCGCCGTCATGACGCCTTCCCTCCTCACGTCAGAGAAGCGAAACTGCCAGCGCTGGCAAGGATTGGCAAAGCCAAATCACTGTGAAACGGAACTTTGACGGGAAATGTTTCGGTCGCAAAACTCTTGAAACATTTCTCTCCGAATTAGAGCCTCGGCTTTGGGAGGAGCTGCCGGCGGGCAAACGCCCGCCGGCGGACATGCCGATGGGAGGATTCTGCTTGGCAGATCAGGAAAACACGCTTTTGCGCGTTGACGGCGTCTCGCTGCAGTTCGGCGGCGTGAAGGCGCTGAGCGACGTTTCGTTCGATGTAAAAAAGGGAGAGCTGTTCTCCCTGATCGGACCGAACGGCGCTGGCAAGACATCGATGCTCAACTGCATTTCGGGTCGCTATCGCCCCACCGAGGGAAAGATCGAATGGCGCGGTGACAACCTGCTGAAACATTCGATCAATGACCGGGCGAAACTCGGCATCGGCCGCACCTTCCAGAATCTCGCGCTCTTCGGACATATGAGCGTCCTCGACAACATTCTGGTTGGCCGCCACCATCGGCTGAAGAACAATTTCCTGACAGGCATGGCCTATTGGGTCGGCGGCGCCCGGCGTGAAGAGCTGGCCGAGCGGCGCTTCGTCGAAACCATCATCGACTTTCTGGAAATCCAGCACGTGCGGAACGAGCCGGCAGGAACCCTTTCCTATGGCCTTCGCAAACGCGTCGAACTGGCACGCGCCGTCGCGATCGATCCCGAACTGATCCTTCTCGATGAGCCGATGGCGGGCATGAACCTCGAAGAGAAAGAGGACATGGCCCGTTTCATCATCGCCCTGCGCGAAGAATTCGCCATGACCATCATGATGATCGAGCACGATATGGGCGTGGTCGTCGATCTCTCCGACCGCGTTGCGGTGCTGGATTTCGGGCGTGTCATCGCCGCCGGCCAGCCTGAGGAAGTGCTCGCCGACGAACATGTGAAGAAGGCCTATCTCGGCGAGGAGGATGAGGTGCTCGATGCTCTTGCCGACGAACAGGAAAGGGAAATCGCATGACAGAAAAACGTCTGACGATTTCCGGCAGCGAGATCGGCTGGCCCGAGGCATCCGAGGATATCCGGGAAGCCGGCCAACTGAAGACCTTGCCGAAGCTCCTTCGCCGCAATGCCGAGCGCTTTCCGAAGGCGATCGCCCAGCGCGAAAAGGAATTCGGCATCTGGATCAGCTATGACTGGGCCGAGGTCGAAGGCCATATTTCGAAAATGGCCGCCGCATTCCGCGATATAGGCGTCGGCCAGGGCGATGTGGTGGCCTTGATCGGCGATAATCGCCCGGAATGGGTATGGGGCGAAGTGGCTGCCCATGCGTGCCGTGCCATGAGCCTCGGCATCTACCGGGACGCACTGGAAGACGAGATCCGCTATCTGGTGGACTACGCCAAGCCGAAGGTCATCATCGCGGAAGACGAGGAGCAGGTCGACAAGCTGCTCGAGCTTGGTGACACGATCCCGAGCATCAAGGCCATCGTCTACACCGACGACCGCGGCATGAGGAAATATGAAGATCCGCGGCTGATCTCGATCGAGGCACTTGAAGAGCGCGGCAAGGCCGTCCTGGACAAGGAAGCCGGGCTCTGGAGCCGCATGGTGGAAGAGACCGATGGCGCCGACGTCGCCATTTTGTGCACCACCTCCGGCACCACATCGAATCCCAAATTGGCGGAGTGGACCGGCAACGCCTTCATCGGCCACGCCGTGACCTATCTTCGCGCCGACCCGCGCGGCCCGGAAGACGAATACGTCGCGGTTCTGCCGCTCTCCTGGGTGATGGAGCAGATGTATTCCGTTGCATGGAACTTCCTGGCGCGGATGAAGGTGAACTTCCCCGAGGAAGAAGAGACCATGATGGCCGATCTGCGCGAGATCGGGCCGACCTTTGTGCTTCTTTCGCCGCGCGCATGGGAATCGGTGGCTGCCGATATTCGCGCCCGCATCATGGATGCGCGTCCCTGGAAGCGCCGCATCTACAACTGGGGCGTGTCGCGCGGCATGAAAGCCATGGAAGGCGGCGAAAGATCCTCTGCTGCCGAATGGTTTCTTTTCCGCCATCTGCGGGACCGGCTGGGCTTTTCGCGGCTGAAATCTGCGGCCACTGGCGGCGCCGCCATGGGGCCGGAAACGTTCCGGTTCTTTCAGGCAATGGGACTGCCGCTCAAGCAGCTTTACGGCCAGACCGAAGCGCTCGGCGCCCACACCGTCCACCAGGCGGGGCATGTCGACTATGAAACCGTCGGATTCCCGATGCCCGGCTGTACACTGACCATTCGTGACCCCGATTCCGAAGGCTTGGGCGAGGTGCTGGTGCGCCATCCGCACATGATGAGCGGCTACTACAAGAATCCGGAAGCCTCCGCGGAGAGCTTTTCAGAGGACGGGTGGTTCGAAACCGGCGATGCCGGCTACCTGACCGAAAAAGGTCATCTCGTCGTGATCGACCGCATCAAGGATCTGGCGACAACATCACGCGGCGTGCGTTTCTCACCGCAGTTCATCGAGAACAAGCTCAAATTTTCGACCTATGTCGCCGAGGCTGTCATTCTCGGCAAGGACCGGCCTTATCTCGCAGCGATGATCTGCATCCGCTATCCGATTCTCGCCAAATGGGCCGAGGAACGACGGATCTCGTTCACGACCTATTCCGATCTCGCCTCCCGGCCGGAGGTCTATGCGCTGCTTCGCGAGGAGGTCGAACGCGTCAACGCAACGCTTCCGAAGCAGCAACGCATCACGAAATTCCTTCTTCTCTACAAGGAACTGGATGCCGATGACGGCGAACTGACCCGCACGAAGAAGGTCCGCCGCAGCGTCATCGCGGAAAAATACGAGGGCATTATCGAGCGCATCTATTCGGGCTCCGATCATGTCGACATCGACACGGTCATCAACTTCCAGGACGGCAGCAAGCAGCGCATCGTCACGACGCTGGCGATCGAAACGCTTGAAAACGCCCCGGACGCACAACCGACGGAGAGCCAGGCAGCATGAACACCTCACTTCTCGTCCAGCTTCTGGTGAACGGCGCCATTGTCGGCATGCTCTACGGCATCGTCGCCATGTGCTTCGTGCTCATCTACAAATCGACACAGGTCGTGAACTTCGCCCAGGGCGAATTCGTGGTCCTTGGCGCATGGGTCTGTCTGTCCCTCGTCGTCTCCATGGGCCTGCCCTTCTGGCTCGCCTTTCTCTTTTCGCTCGTGTTCATGATGCTGTTCGGCATTCTGGTTCAGGTCGTCCTGTTACGACCGTTGGTCGGTGAACCGGTCATTTCGGTCATCATGGCAACGATCGGCCTGTCGATCTTCATGCGGTCGACCATGAACTGGATCTTCGGCAACAATGCCGTCCGCTTTCCGCAGGTCTTCGATACCGCAACGGTCCAGATTGCGGGCCTCAATGTCGAGACCGCCTACATTATGAGCTTGGTGCTCTCACTATTCGTGATGGGTCTCTTCTTCTGGTTCTTCCAGTATTCGCGCTGGGGACTGGCGATGCGCGCCACCGCCTGGAACCAGCAGATCGCTCAATCGCTCGGTATCTCGGTCGGACGGGTCTTCGCAATGGCTTGGGCCATCTCGGCGGTCGTCTCGGGCATCGCCGGCGTGGTCATCGGCCTCGTCTCGGCCGTCTCCAACTCACTCGCCATCATCGGCATCAAGGTCTTCCCGGCCGTGATCGTTGGCGGTCTGGACTCCATTGTCGGCGCGATTATCGGCGGCCTGACGATCGGCATTCTGGAAAACCTCGCCGAGTTCGTCGACGGTCAGTACCTCCATGTCGGCAACATGTACTCCGTGGCGCCTTTCTACGTCCTTCTCATCATCCTGATGATCAAGCCTTACGGCCTGTTCGGCACACCCGATATCGAGCGAGTGTAAACTGATGGTTCACGTCCCGAATCCAAGACCGACCGGCGATTTCCGCGTCTCCTATGCGGCGGACCGCACGATCTTCCGCACCAGAAATGAGACCATGGCGGTCATGGTCGGCCTGGCACTCGTTGCGCTGGCTCCGCTCTTTTTCGGCGGATACGTTCTGTCGCAGCTTATTCTGATCGGCATCTACGGAATCGCCGCGCTGGGACTGAACGTCCTGACGGGCATGACCGGCCAGATATCACTCGGCCACGGCGCCTTTTTCGGCTTCGGCGCCTTCGCATCGGCCTGGATCGCAAGCCGCGGCATCCCGGTGCTGATCGCAATCCCGCTGGCCGGTGTCATGACCATGGCTGTCGGCATGATCTTCGGCATCCCGGCCGCGCGGCTGAAAGGTCTCTATCTCGCCATTGCCACGCTCGCCTCACAGTACATCCTCGAGGACTTCTTCGCCCGTGCCGACTGGTTCACCGGAGGCACCTACGGTTCGCTTGCTGAAACGGCCAGCCTCTTCGGCTTCCAGTTCAACAGCGATGCGCGCTATCTCTATCTGGTCCTGTTCTGGGTGATCGTGACCTTCATCGGGGTCGCCAATCTTTCGCGAACCCGTGACGGTCGCGCGCTTGTCGCGGTGCGCGATCACTATCTCTCCGCCGAGATCATGGGGATCAACCTGACGAAGTACCGCATCCTTTCCTTCGGCATATCGTCCTTCTTCGCCGGGATCGGCGGCGCACTCTACGGCCACTATCTTGGCTTCGTCTCTGCGGAAGGTTTCACGATCCTGTTGTCGATCGAGTTCCTGGCGATGATCATCATTGGCGGTCTCGGATCCGTATCCGGATCGCTGCTCGGCGCAGCCTTCATCCTTCTGTTGCCGCAAGCGATGGAAGTGTTCGCAAACGCGCTGGCGACAGTTGTGCCGGCCATCGCGCAGGGCACGGCCTATATCAAACAGATGAGCGTCGGAGCCGCGATTATCCTGTTCCTTGTTCTGGAACCGGAAGGACTGGTTCACCGCTGGCGCATGATGCGTGCGAGCTGGAAACTCTACCCGTTCTCGCACTGACCAATTGCCACGTAGCCCGGGAGGGGCACGTGGCGACACGGACTGTGGCGGTCCTCGCGGCGCCGCCCAATCTGACCGAACAAGGCCGCGACTGGGAGGAACGACTATGATGTCGCTCACACGACTGACCTTCGCCACCGCCTTTGCGGCAGGCACCATTCTTTCGGGTTCGGCCTTGGCACAGGAAGACAGCGTTCTGGTCGGCCATCTGGCTGACTATACGGGCGCCACCTCCTTCGTCGGAAAACAGTACGGGCCCGGCGTTTCCGACGCATTCAAGCAGATCAACGCCGATGGCGGCATCGATGGGACCATGGTCGAGCTCGACACTGTCGACTACGCCTACAAGGTTCCAGAGGCCATTGCTCTCTTCAAAAGGTGGGTCGGCAACGGCATGGTCGCCCTTCAGGGATGGGGCACGGCTGACACCGAAGCCCTGATCTCGTTCGTGGCGCGCGAAGAAATCCCGACGATCTCCGGTTCCTATTCGGCCCACCTCACCGATCCGCAGGGCAAGAACCCCAATACAAGGGCACCGGCGCCGTTCAATTTCTTCTACGGTCCGTCCTATTCGGATTCCTGCCGTGCGCTCGTCCAGTGGGCCTCGGAAGACGCCAAGGAGAAGGGCGTCGAGAACCCGACCTTCGTCCATACGGGCGACAACCACCCCTATCCGAACGCTCCGAAAGAAGCCTGCGCATCTTACGCGGAAGAGCTGGGCTTTACCGTGGCTCCGCCGGTTGTCGTGCCGCTCGCACCGGGTGACTTCAAGGCGCAGTGCCTGACCATCAAGGATAGCGGTGCCCAGTATGTTTATATGGGCAATCTGGGCGGCTCGGTCGTTTCGCTCATCAAGAGCTGCAACACGGTCGGCGTCGAAGCCACCTATATGGGCAACCCATGGGCCGGCGACTATCAGACGGTGGAAGCTGCCGAGACGCAGAACCTCATCTTCCCGTCCTCCACACCGTTCTACGGCGCTGACGTACCCGGCATGGAACTGGTCAAAAAGATCGTCGAGAACGGCGAAGGCCAGGTCGGCGATCGTCCGACCCACCATTACCTGCGCGGCGTCTGCTCGGCCTATTACATGAAGGAAGCCATGGAATGGGCCAAGGCCAATGGCGGCATCAATGGCAAGAACATCCGTGATGGCATGTACCAGAAGAGCGATTGGGTGCCGGAAGGCCTCGAAGGCGTCTGCTCGCCCTCGACCTGGACCGAGGACGACCATCGCGGCCTGCTGAAGGTGACGATCAACTCCGGCTCGTTCAAGGACGGCGAAGCTGTCATCGAAAAGATCGCCGAGATCGACGTCCCGCGCCGTGATGAATGGCTCGGCCAGTAAGCCGAAATGACATTGCTGGCCGGCCCGGACAGGCCGGCCAGCGACCACCACCCGTCGGGCAAGCCAAGCGGAAAGCCAACGCAACATGACCATGACCGCCGAAGCCAAAGTCTCGGATAATGCGCCCTCTAAGGCGAACGACACATTGCTGTCGCTGAACAATGTCGAGGTCGTCTTCAACGACGTGATCCTTGTTCTGCGCGGCATGTCACTCGATGCGCGGCGCGGCCAGATCACGGCGCTGCTCGGTGCGAACGGCGCAGGCAAATCCACCACGCTGAAAGCAATTGCCGGCCTGTTGAAGACCGAGGATGGCGAAATCACCCGCGGAACGGTGAGCTATAACGATAGCGATATCACCTACACAGCCCCCGACAAGAAGGTTCGCGACGGCATCTTTCTTGTCATGGAAGGGCGCGGGATCGTTCAGGACATGACGATCCGTGACAATCTCCGGCTCGGCGCGTTTACCCGCCGCGACGCCGATATCGAGTCAGAAATCGAGGAAGTGTACCGCTTCTTTCCCCGCCTGCAGGAACGCAAGGGCCTCGCTGGCTACCTTTCTGGCGGCGAGCAGCAGATGCTGGCGATCGGGCGCGCCATGATGGCGAAGCCGAAGCTGATCATGATGGACGAGCCGTCCATGGGCCTGTCTCCGCTTCTGGTGAAAGAGGTTTTCGGCATTATCCGTCGCCTCAATGAGGAACTCGGCATTTCCATTCTTCTCGTCGAGCAGAACGCCAACATGGCGCTCAAGGTCGCCGACTACGGATACATCATGGAAAACGGCAAGATCGTGCTCGACGGCACCGGCGCCGAGCTGTCCGAGAACGAGGACGTCAAGGAATTCTATCTGGGCGGCGGCGAGCGCCGCTCGTTCCGAAACGTCAAGAGCTTCCGTCGCCGGAAGCGCTGGCTTTGACGGAAGCGGAGGATACCATGTCCAAATTCTTCGACAGACTTGAAGAGCGTACGGCGCACGACCGCGAATCCGACCTGTTCGACGCCCTGCGCCGCCAGATATCCAACGCCAAATCGAACGCGCCCTATTACCAGCAGGCGCTGGCCGATATCGATCCCCAGACGGTAGGTGACCGTGGCGCGCTCGCGAAGCTCCCGATCCTGCGCAAATCGGATCTGCCCGCCCTTCAGGCGGAAAGCCCGCCCCTCGGCGGCCTTGCGACACAGGATGCGGGTAAGTTTCGCCGTCTCTTTTTGTCGCCCGGCCCGATTATCGAGCCGGAAGCCGATGAGGAGCACTGGCGCATGGGCCGGGCTCTGCATGCAGCCGGCATCGGCGCGGGCGATCGTGTCATGAATACCTTCGCCTATCATCTGACCCCCGCCGGCTTCATGTTCGATCATGGCTGCATGGCCGTCGGTGCTTCGGTCTTCGCAGGCGGCATCGGCAATACGGAGCAGCAGGCCGAGGCGATCGGCAGACTTGGTCTCACCGCCTATGTCGGCACACCCGATTTTCTCAAGACCATTCTGGAACGGGCCGACGCCAGTAACATCGATGTGTCAGGGCTCACCCGCGCTCTTGTAAGCGGCGGCCCCCTCTTTCCAAACCTGCGCGAATGGTACGCCGCGCGAGGCATCACCGTACGCCAGTGCTACGGCACGGCCGAACTCGGGCTGATCGCTTATGAGAGCGCCGGTCCCGCCGACGGCATGGTGACCGATGAAAATGCTTTGGTCGAGATCGTCCGGCCCGGAACGGGCGATCCGGTGGAGAGCGGCGAGGTCGGCGAGGTCGGCGAGGTCGTGGTGACGACCTTCAATCCGCACTATCCGCTCATTCGCTTTGCCACCGGCGATATGTCGGCCTTTATGGCGGAACCATCGCCCTGTGGCAGAACCGCGCCGCGTTTGAAGGGATGGATGGGACGTGCCGACCAGACGACGAAGGTCAGGGGCATGTTCGTTCATCCCTCGCAGGTGGCCCGCATCATCAAGCCGTTTGACGGGATCGACCGCGCGCGCCTGATCGTTACCGAAAACGAGGGCCACGACCAGTTGACGCTACACGTGGAATGCGAGGGCGAACCGAATGGTCTGGCCGAACGGCTGGCCGATGCCTTGCGGGCGGAATGCCGCCTTCGCGGTAATATCGTATTCGATCGTCCCGGCAGTCTGCCCAATGACGGCAAGGTTGTGGATGATCGCCGCCAATTGGGGGTATGAGAGGCCCTGGCCTTACACCCCGGCCCCTCACTCAGGAGTTTGCCATGACATCTGAAACCATCGTGATCACAGGCGCTGCACGAACCCCTATGGGTGCTTTCCAGGGCGAACTTTCCGGCGTATCGGCGACGGAACTCGGATCGGCAGCCATCGAGACCGCTCTGAAGAAGGCTTCAGTGTCCGGCCAGTCGGTCGACGAGGTTTTCATGGGCAACGTCCTTCCGGCAGGCCTCGGCCAGGCGCCGGCGCGTCAGGCTGCCATTCATGCCGGCATCGATCAGAAAACACCGTGCAACACCATTTCGAAGGTCTGCGGCTCGGGCATGCGGGCCGTCATGTTCGCCCATGACGCTCTGAAGCTCGGTCAGGGTGACGTGATGGTGGCCGGCGGCATGGAGAGCATGAGCAACGCGCCATATCTTTTGCCAAAAGCAAGGAGCGGCTATCGGATCGGCCACGGCCAGGTTCTCGACCACATGATGCTGGACGGCCTTGAAGACGCCTACGACGTCGCACCCGATGGAACGCGCCGTTCGATGGGAACCTTCGGAGAGGACTGTGCCGAAAAATACCAGCTGACCCGCGATGCGCAGGACGCCTACGCGATCGCGAGCGTGGAGCGCGCGGCCAAGGCCAATGAGGATGGTGGCTTCGATTGGGAGATGACTCCGATCATCGTCAAGTCGCGCCGCGGCGAGACCGTCATCGACAGCGACGAAGGCCCCCGCAGCATAAAACTGGACAAGATTCCGAATTTGCGACCGGCCTTTCGAAAGGATGGCACGATCACGGCAGCGTCCTCCTCCTCCATCAACGATGGCGCGGCGGCGCTGGTCCTGACGACCGCATCACAGGCGGAGAAAAGCGGCACCACCCCAATCGCCCGCATTGTCGGCCACAGCGCCTATGCGGCGGAGCCGGGATGGTTCACGACCGCACCGATCTTCGCCATGGACAAATTGCTGGAACGGATCGACTGGTCCTATGACGATGTCGACCTCTTCGAGATCAACGAGGCGTTCGCGGTGGTGCCGATGGTGGCAATGAAGCAGCGCTCCATACCGCATGAGAAGGTGAATGTGCATGGCGGCGCGTGTGCGCTCGGCCATCCGATTGGCGCCTCCGGCGCGCGCATTCTGGTGACACTATTGGGTGCTCTCAAGAGCCGGGGACTCACCAAGGGCGTTGCCTCTATCTGTATCGGCGGCGGAGAAGCCACGGCACTTGCGGTGGAAATGCTCGACTAGTCGATCGAGCTTTCCATCGGAGACATTGCGTCGGGAATTCATCGCTGCTTTCCTCCCGGATCGGCCTGTCAGTCGTGGACTGCAGGTGCGTAGTCCTTGGATGAAACGGCGGAGGCAAAGTGAATTCCCGACCCAACGGCAATTTGTGGCGCCATAGCAGCGCCGAATGCGTCGAAACGGAGCCTCTCGCCGCCGACAAGTCAGCTGATCTCGTCATTATCGGCGGCGGCTATACCGGGTGTTCGGCAGCATTGGAGGCCGCGACGCAAGGCGCCTCAGCATGTCTGCTGGAGGCAGAGACGGTTGCCGATGGCGGGTCGGGCCGCAATGTCGGCCTCGTCAATGCCGGGCTCTGGCTTCCGCCCGATGCGCTGATCAAGGCCATGGGCCGGGAAGCGGGCGAGAGGCTTGTCAATATCCTTGCCCGCGCCCCGGATGAGGTTTTCAGACGCATCGAGACGTATGGGATCGAGTGCGAGGCGACACGCTCTGGCACACTTCACTGCGCTCACTCGCCTTCGGGCTTGAAGGACCTCGAAGACCGTTATCGGCAGGGTAATCGCTACGGTGCCCCTCTCCGGCTGCTTGGCGCAGAGGAGACCCACGTGCGAACCGGAGCCGCCAGCCTTCACGGCGCCCTGTTCGATCCGCGCGCCGGCACGATACAGCCGCAAGCCTATTGCCGCGGTCTGGCAAGAGCCGCCCGCGACGCGGGCGCATCCATTCATGACCACAGCAAGGTCGACCGGATCAGCCGTAATGGCGGTGAATGGCTCGTCGAGACGAACGGCCATTCCGTCCGGACAAAACGCCTTCTGCTTGCAACGAATGCCTACCACCGCCAGATCGAAGGGCAGAGCAAGCCTCATTTTGTTCCGGTCCACTATTCGCAGTTTGCGACTGCGCCGATACCGGAAGACAAAAGAGCCAATCTCCTGCCTGGAGGCGAAGGCTGCTGGGACACCGGCCTTATCATGACATCGTTTCGCCTGGACGCAGCCGGGCGCATGATCCTGGGCGGGGTCGGCGATTTGGATGGTCCCGGTCGAGCTATCCATCACGGGTGGTCACGCCGCAAATTGCACACGCTCTTTCCAGAGATCGGCGATATTCCCTTCGAATTTGCATGGCAGGGCCGTATCGCCATGACCGCAGACCATGTCCCGAAGATCCTTGCTTTCGGTCCAGATGCCTATGCGCCGTTCGGTTATTCAGGCCGCGGCATCGGGCCAGGCACCGTCTTCGGAGCGGCCACCGCTCGCGCATTGCTCTCCGGCGATGAAGAGAGTCTGCCTGTTGCGCCGGTGCGCAGCTATTCGGAGCGCTTCAAACCGCTTCGCCAGATCTTTTACGAGACGGGCGCCACCGCGATGCATGCGGTCAGTAGCCACCGGGGCTCACCGTAACCGCAGCCGCCGCTTTCGTACCATCCTTAGCGGACGGCCATAGACCCATAACGCAGCAGGAACAGCAGGAATGCCGCGATCCAAAGAGAGCCGCTGAGCGTCAGGATCAGCGGATCAGGCGCAATGGCATAGTCGAAGCGCAGTAGAACCGAGGCGGCCAGCGCCGCATAGATCGAAAGGATCGGCCCGTCCGCATGGAGCTTCTGACCGGTATGTCCAAGGCTGGCGCGGGTCATGACCGCCATGGTCATCATGCCGATCGCACCTGCCGTCAGCAGGTGAAGACTGCCAGTCGGCGGCACCAGATCGGGAGTGACGATGGAAAACGCCACGGCGAGCAGCCCGAGGGGTATGAACGCGTAGGCCAGATGGAGGATGATGAGCAGCCCCTCCCGGCCCGTTTTCCACCCCCTCCAGCGATATAGTCGAAACATGTTCAATACGGACGCGAGACCGAGAATGAAGGCGGTCGCCGCATGGTCTGGCAAACCGGTCCATACCAGAAGTGCCATGGCCGACACGGCGATCGTCGCACCATCGTAACGGCCGAACGGGACCGGCAACGATGAACTCTTGCGCTGAACCAGCCAGTTCCGCGTGAAGCTTGGGATGATCCGCCCCCCGATCAGCATGATCAGGACCAGAATGACGGCGATCCCGCCTCGCCGGCTGTAATCGCTCGTTCCTGATAGCGCGACCTCGACATGAAAGGCCAAGTTGGCCGCGGCGAAAAAAGTGCAGAGAACGAGCACCCGCAGATTGCGGTAGTTTTTTCCTGCAATCAGTTCGCGGGCGATCACGAAGATGAGGTAGGCGGGAAACAGAAGATCAGCGAACGCGGCGACCCATCCGCCGATGAAAGCGGACGTGCCGACCGCCACGCGACCGATGAGCCAGAGCAGAAAGAGAAAAAGCAGACGCCCGCCTGCGACCGGCAAACGCTTTGTCCAGTTGGGCACAGCGGTGAGCAGAAAACCCGCAATCACCGCCCCGGTGTAGCCGAACAGCAGTTCATGAATATGCCAGTCGACGGGCGTGAAGGCCGTTTGCAGAACATCGAAACCGGAAAGGGTCAGCACGAACAACGCCATGACGAGCACAGCCCACAGCGCCGCGGAAAGAAAGAATATCCGAAATCCCTGGCGTAGAATGGCAGGAGTATCCGCATAGCGGGCCGACGCGCGCGCTCCGGACTTGAGAACATGCATAAGGCACCCAATCTTGCCGTCGGCCGGACATATTCGCCGTCGGCCGGTCAGAAACTGATGACCGGTGCATCACTATCCGGAGCAAGGCCACAGATGTTTGCGCAAGAACAAACGCCTGGCATTTCGTGATTGGACGGCGATGGGCGAGCGCTTAGCGGGAGGAAGCGGTCTCGAAGGACGAAAAACGATCACGCGTCCGGTTCGCAAAAGCGACCAGCGAGAGCATGACAGGCACCTCGACCAGAACACCGACCACCGTCGCGAGCGCCGCACCCGAATTCAGCCCGAACAGGCTGATCGCCACCGCCACCGCCAGTTCGAAGAAGTTCGACGTTCCGATCATCGCACAAGGTGCCGCGATCTTGTGCGGCACCTTCAATGCGAAGGCTGCGCCATATGCGAGCGCGAAGATGCCGTAGCTCTGAATCAGGATCGGCACAGCGATGAGAACGATCATCAATGGCTGCGCAAGGATGACACTGCCCTGCAGCCCGAACAAAATGACAACGGTGGCGATCAGGCCGATGATCGACCACGGCTTGATCCGCGCCGTAAAGGCCTCGATCCTTTTTGGTGAGCCTAGCGCGCGGCGGGTCAGCAGGCCTGCCAGAAGCGGCAGGACCACATAGAGGACAGTTGCCAGAAGTAGCGTTTCCCACGGCACCGCTATGTCTGTTACGCCAAGCAGGAATGCGACGATCGGTGCGAAAGCCACGATCATGATGAGGTCATTCACCGAGACCTGGACCAGCGTGTAGGTTTCGTCGCCACGTGTCAGTTGCGACCAGACGAAGACCATCGCCGTGCAGGGTGCCGCGCCGAGCAGGATCAGACCGGCGGTAAACTGGTCTGCTTCCTCGGCAGAGATGAGTGGCGCGAAAATGTATTCGAAGAAGAGAACGGCCAGCAAAGCCATGGTGAAGGGTTTGACCAGCCAGTTGATGACGAGGGTGAGCAAAAGCCCCTTTGGCTGCCGGGCAACGCCCGACACGGCGCCAAAATCGACGCCGATCATCATCGGATAGACCATCGCCCAGATCAGCACGGCCACGACGAGATTGATCGAAAAGACCTCCGCCGATGCGACAGCATCGACAAGCCCCGGCGCGACACTGCCGAGAATGACGCCAGCGACGATCGCCAGTGCGATCCATAGCGTGAGATAGCGCTCGAACGCCCCGAGCGGTTGGCCGGTCGGCTCGGAAGTATCAGTCATGCAATCTCCATTGCCAGCCTCTGGGGGCGGGCCGTGTTGAACCTGTCGCGAAATTCCTCATGGCAGGACGGCACGTCACGAGCGTTTATCTCGTCCTGCCGGCAGACAACCCGCCAGCTCGTTTACCAGCGACCCACACAGATCCGCCCTGCCCCCGCAACAATCATTGACGAGAAAGAGCATCAGTTCACGTAGCCGCCCGATATCGGCTCGATAGATAATCGACCGGCTCTGCCGTTCGTTTGATACCAGTCCCGCCCGCGCAAGAACGGAAAGATGAGCCGACATGGTGTTCTGCGGAACGGCCATTTCCCGTGCGATCGCGCCGGCAGCCATGCCATCCGGCTCATGACGGACGAGCAGACGAAAAGCCTCCAGCCGCGAGGGCTGCGAAAGGGCCGTGAGAACCAGACTGGCGTCTTCCATATCCATATATCCAGAATGACGGATACAATTAGCACCGTCAAGGCGCTCCTTCCTTCTCTCTGCCCGGAATTTTCAGTCACAGGCGAGATGACGGCGCTCGTTTTCAAAGGTCTCGCGTCGAGATAAGGGGGTCAGAATATTGACGCCGGCCGTCTGGAGGCGCTCTCCGAGATGGTCCTGCGGTAGAGTGTCACTTACGAGCGTATCGATTTCGCTGAAACTGGCGACGCGCGAGAGGTGAGTGCGGCCGAACTTGCTACCGTCGATCAGAAAGCGGCAGAGGCGGCTCTGCCCCATCATCGTACGCTTGACCGTATCAAATTCCTCGATGGCCTCCGTCACACCTGCTTCACTGAGGCCGGACGCTCCAAGAAAGCACGCATCGACATGAAAGCGCTTCAGATAATCGCACGTTTCGGTCCCGACGACGGCCGCCTCCTGCGGCAGGTAGGCACCGGGAGCGAGCTTCACACGAGCCTTTGCACTCTGTCCGAGGATCAGCGCGACTTGGAGACTGTTGGTAATCGCAAGCACCCGGCGGTCAGCGAAAGCGAGGGCACGCGCAAACTCCATGACCGTTGCGCCCGCATCGATCATGATCGTATCGCCATCGGAAACCAGCGTCGCAGCAAACTGGCCGAGGCGCTCGCGTTCGGCGATGAATTCGAGCCGCCGCGCATCGAGACTGTGCTGGGACCCAGGATGAGGAGCGCTGGCGCCGCCATGCGCGCGTTGAAGCAGGCCCTCGCGGCTCAGATCCTCAATGTCGCGCCGCACGGTTTCTGTTGTTACGCCAAACTGTCCAGCAAGATCGGCAACCCGCACATGCGGCTTCAACTTCAGTTCCAACAGAATTTGCTGGTGGCGTTCCTGCTTTTTCAGCCGCCGGGACTCGCTCGTCTGCGCCATTATCAAACTGCCTTTCCGCAAGGACCGAACAAGTTTCTATGAGAAAAGCCAAAAATTCTAGCCGTCTCTTGTTGCATATCCCAAAAAACGATGGTGTCATCGAAACGACCGCGTCATATTGGCGCGCATGAGTATGAGTGGGAGGAACTATAAATGCTCAAGGAAACAGTTTTTAGTACAACGCTCTTTGCGGCGCTGATGCTGGCCGCCCCGGCCCTGGCTCAGGACAATTGCGAAAATCGCGGCGCGCTGGATAAGCAATATTGTGATGCCGACGGCGATCTCGTGGCAGACGCCCCGACCGACGAGAGCAAGCTTCGCGATCCCGATACGCTGGTGTTTGCCTACACACCGGTCGAAGATCCGGCAATTTACGAAGATATCTGGGAGCCCTTCATTTCGCACCTCGAAGAAGTGACGGGCAAAGATGTACAGTTCTTCGCCGTTCAGTCCAACTCCGCCGAAGTGGAGGCGTTGCGCTCTGGCCGGCTTCACATCGCCGGCTTCTCTACCGGCCCGACGCCGTTCGCCGTCAATCTCGCCGGCGCCGTTCCCTTCGCCATCATGGGCGCTGACGATGGGCAGTTTGGCTACAAGCTGCAGGTCTATACCCAGGCCGATAGCGACATCAAGGAAGTCGCCGATCTGGCGGGCAAGCGCGTCGCGCACACGTCGCCGACGTCTAACTCGGGCAACCAGGCTCCGCGCGCCCTCTTCCCCGATCTCGGCGTCGTGCCGGACGAGGATTACGAAGTCACCTATTCCGGCAGCCACGACCAGTCGATGCTCGGCGTGGTCGCTGGCGACTACGACGCCGCTCCGGTTGCGTCCGAGGTGGTGGACCGGATGGCCGAGCGTGGCCTTTACGATCCATCCGAGGTCCGTATCGTCTGGGAAAGCGACCCCTTCCCGACGACGTCCTACACCTATGCGCACGACCTGACCCCCGAACTGAAGGACAAGATCGAAGAAGCCTTCTTCAGCTTCGACTTTACGGGTACCGCTCTTGGTGAAGAGTTCAGCGGCGTCTCCAAGTTCATTCCGATCACCTACAAGGATCAGTGGAAAGTGATCCGCCAGATCCAGAAAGCGAACGGCGTGGAATACACGCCCGAAGGTCTGGCCGCCGAATAAGCAGGCAGTGGCGAGCCGGCGCACCTCATGCGATGCGCCGGCTTCCGCACGGAGTGAACAAACATGTTGGAAATTACCGATCTGGTGAAGCGCTATGGCAGCGGTGATCCAGTCCTCAAGAACTTGAACCTCACCATCGAGGGTGAAAGCGTCGTCTCGATCATCGGCTCCTCCGGCGCCGGCAAGTCGACGCTTCTGCGATGCATCAACCGGTTGGTCGAGCCGACCTCCGGATCCATCGTGCTCAACGGCACCGAACTGACGGGCCTGCGCGGCAAGAAACTGCGCGCTGCCCGGCGCAAGATCGGCATGGTGTTTCAGGGATTCAATCTCGTTGACCGCCTCACTGTCATGGAGAACGTGCAGTCGGGACGCCTGGGATATATCTCCACCTGGGCCGCGATCATGCGCCACTATCCCAAGGAAGATATCCGGCACGCCTATGAACTGATGGAGAGAGTCGGCATCGCCCAATACGCCAACACGCGGGCGGACCAGCTTTCCGGCGGCGAGCGCCAGCGCGTCGGTGTCGTGCGCGCGCTGATGCAAAACCCGGAAATCCTGCTCGCGGACGAGCCGACGGCGTCTCTCGACCCCAAGACCTCCGAACAGATCATGGGGCTCTTGCGGGATCTGGCGGGCGAGCTGAAACTCCCCGTCCTGATCAACATCCACAATGTGACCGAGGCCAAGGAATATACCGACCGGATCGTCGGTATGCGCTACGGTCGCATTATCTTCGACGACAAGCCGGCCCAGCTCGATCAGCATGCCATGGAGGAAATTTATTCCGGCAATCCGCATGCCGACCGCAGCGGAGATTTGAGGGAAGCGTCATGACGGCCGCGCGCGATACATGGAAGCGCCCGCCCTTCATTTCCAATCCCGTCGTCCGGTGGACGGTCTATATCGTCGCCATCGTCTACTTCGGCTGGGTCGCAGCGACGATGCCGATCGACTGGCAGCGCGTCATCGACGGGTTCGGCCGGGCCGGCCTTATCTTCGGTGGGGCCTTTCCGCCCAGCTTTGAAAGAAGCGGCCTTCTGATCGATGGCTTTCTGGAAAGTCTGAAGATCGCGATTCTGGCGACGGCCGGCGGCGTCCTGCTGTCCATTCCGATCGCCTTCATGGCGGCTCGCAATGTGGCGCCCCTGCCCATCTATTATCTGGGTCGCTTCATCATCATCGTGGCGCGCAGCTTTCACCCCGTGATCGTTGCTATCATCTTCGTCAAAGCAGTGGGTTTCGGTCCCTTTGCCGGCGTCCTGACGCTGATCGTCTATTCGATCGGTTTTGTCGCCAAAATGCTGGCCGAGCGCATCGAGGAGATCGATTTCGGCCAGGTCGAGGCAATGCGGGCAGCAGGCGTTCCTTATCTCTCGACCGTCTTCTATGCGATTTTCCCGCAGATCATGCCCCGGCAGATCGGACTGACGATCTATCAGCTCGATTCCAATCTCCGTGCCTCGGCGGTGGTCGGCATCGTAGGAGCCGGCGGGATCGGCGCGACGCTTGCCAATGCGTTCGGGCGTTATGATTACGATTTCGCGCTCGCCATCACCATCGTCATCGTTGCCGTGATCCTTCTCTCCGAAGGCATTTCCGGACAGATCAGGAAGCGGGTCGCATGAGTACGATTTCCGAACAATTCGGGCGGGACGAATGGACCCGCTTCACGCCCAAGCAGCGCATGCAGCGCTATGGCATCTTCGCCCTCACGGCGCTGGCTATCGCCTGGGCCTTGAGTTCGATCGAAGTCATCTGGGCATGGGTGTGGGATGCGCCAAGCCAGATGGGCGACCTGTTTGGCCGGATGTACCCGCCGGACGCAACGAATCTCGGATCGATCCTTCGCATCCTGTGGGAGACGGTCAACATCGCCACCTTCGCGACAGTCCTCGCGGTCTTCATGTCGCTGCCCGTCGCCTATCTGGCCGCCCAGAACACCACGCCAAACCGTGTGACGCTCTGGCTCGGACGTCTGATTCTGGTGACGTCCCGCTCGGTCAACACGATCATCTGGGCCCTGCTCTTCGTGGCAATCTTCGGCCCCGGCGTGGTGGCCGGCATCGTGGCGATTATGTTCCGGTCGATCGGCTTCATCGGCAAGCTCCTCGGCGAAGCGATCGAGGAGATCGACAAACGACCGGTCGAGGCTTTGGAAGCTACCGGCGCATCGCGTTTCAAGGTCATTGCCTATGCGATCGTGCCGCAGGTCATGCCGACCTTCTGGGCGGTATCGATCCTGCGCTGGGACATCAATCTGCGGGAATCCACCGTTCTCGGGCTGGTCGGCGCTGGCGGTATCGGCATCATCCTTCAGGGTGCGATCGATACGTTCAACTGGCCCGAGGCGGCAACGGTGCTATTGGCAATCCTGGCTTTGGTGATCGTCGGTGAGATCGTGTCGGCCTTCCTGAGGCGCCGCATCCTTTGATCGGTGGATGGAATGCCCAATGAACGATCGGCGCGCTTCGGGCGCGCCGATCAAATGATGATCGGCTCCTGAACGAGATCGACACCATAGCGCGATTTGACGGCGCCCTTCACCTCTGCCGAGAGATTTGCGATCTCGTCGTAGGTCGCGCCGCCGTGATTGACGACAATCAGGGCGTGCCTGTCGTAAATGCCGGCCCCACCCACCCGATATCCCTTGAAACCACACCGATCGATCAGCCAGGCGGCCGAAAGCTTGGTTCGCCCGTCCGGCATGGGGTAGCCGGGTACGCCGTCGATCTTTTCGGCGGTGTCAGACGACACGATCGGATTGTGAAAGAAAGAGCCGCAATTGCCGATCCGGTGCCAGTCGGGCAGCTTGGCCGAACGGATATTCAAGACGGCATTCATGACCGATAGTGCGTCGCCGAGGGCGGGATCATCCGAAAGACCGGGATAATGGAGAACCGGGGTCCAGCTCTTCGACAAGGAAAGGGTCACGCTCGTGATGATGTATCGCGGTGCGGTCTGTTTGAAGAGACTGGTGCGATAGGCGAACTGACATGCTGCCGGCTCAAAGGTGACGAACCGATCCTCGACGGTGTCATACGCGGTGAGAGAGTGAAGACGGCTTTCCAGTTCGACTCCATAGGCGCCGATATTCTGAACCGGAGCCGCGCCGACGGTTCCCGGAATGCCGGCCAGGTTCTCAAGGCCACATAGGCCCTGACGGACGCTCCATTCAACAAGTGAGGGCCAGTCTTCGCCAGCCTGTGCTGTCAGCAGCACCTTTCCGCCTTCGAGTTCGCGGATGGTCTTGCCCTGGGCTTCCATTACGGCAACCACCGCGTCGATATCGTCTCTGAGGAGGCAGTTGCTGCCACGCCCCAAAATGTGGAGCGGCCGTTCTGCCTGCCGCGCCATCTGCACCAGAGCCGGAATTTGTTCCACATCGGTGACTGCCGCGCCCAAATGCGCAACGGATCGCAGCCCCATCGTATTGTTGGAGGAAAGGTCGAAACCTTCGGTCAATTGCATCGATGTCACGTCGTCGGTGGTTCCAATGAAGGTGAGTTGGTCGGGTGGATAGCAGCAAACGCCTCCTCCGCACACAGCCTCTCGATCCTGAGCCGCGTTTTTGTCCAGTCTGCACCGCACGTGCTGCCAAAAATAGGGGAAATGATGAAGCGTGGCAGCCGGGCCATCTGAAGGGGTTCAGCGCAGATGGCCGGTGCAGGGACAAAGCAGACCTGCGCCCTTATTCTTGACTAATTAGGTCACATAATAAAAAAGCGCCGGCAACGCCACGAGATCATCATGCGCCCCGATTCCGAAACATCTCAGCCGGCTACGGTCGATGGAGGCTTCGAACACCACCTCCCTGCACTTCCCCAGCGCCTTTTCGTCGGGGCTCTCGAAGGTGTGCGTACATGTACGCTAGACGATGAGGAACATCCTGTCTGGCCGAAATTCATGGTCATGATCCTGCTTCAGGGTTCGCAGCAGTTCTTTATGGATGGGGTGGAGTTTCGTCTCGATGCTGGCGACAACCATCATCCCAGGCCGACCGCGCTGCTACTGAATGTCGCACGGTTCTGCTCGGTTCGGTTTGGCCATGACAGTCAAACCACCCTACGCAAAGTGATGATATCGGCGCCGCGCCCCTGGCTGCAACGCCTCATGGATGCGCAACAGGCCGAAGAGCCGTGCTTTCGCAATTTTCTGGGGGTTCATCTGGCGACGTTCCAGTTCGAACCCGGGCGCCACATCGTCAGACTGGCCGAGCAGATCATGCGGCCGCCAGCCTTTCTGCAGGGCGAAATGCTGACGCTTCACAAGCAGTCACGCGCTTTCGAGATCATCTGGCAGTGCTGGGGTTCTATGTTGCAGAGCTGCGAGCCCCTTGATCAAAGCCCTTCCCTCCTCCATTGCCGCCAATGCGAAACCGTACGCCAATACATTCTCGACAATCTGCAGGAAGAGCTGACCATCGAAACCATCGCCGCCGAAGCGGGCCTCAGCGTCTCGACGCTACAGCGCTATTTCCGAGAATGCTTCAATATGACGGTTTTCGAGTTCATTCGCCAGGAGCGATTGAGCAGGGCTCGCGCAGCCTTGGAGAAAGAAGGCGTCCCGATCGCTGAAGCGGCCTATATCGCTGGATATAATAGTATTTCCAGTTTCACGACCGCCTTTCGGAAGGCTTACGGCCTCACGCCAAAACGGGTCCGCGGTTGAGTAAAATCCCACGACGCAAGTGCGTCATGCCTCTTCGCCAAGACTGACCATTTCGGAAAATAATCTGGCGCTTGAACGCAATAGAATACGCTCGACAGAACCGGCGCAGAATAATTATGACTTCATGAGTCATCTTTAATTTCCTTCATCCGACGCCCGCTGCTTGAGGGCGCTGAGGCTGAAGGATGTCGGTTCGTGTAGGGTTCATGATCGCTTCGCTTCCATACGACAATTCCATGTGTTGGTTGGGCAGGGCAAAGGCAGGGGTTTCATGACCCTGTCCCGCCTCTTTGTCGATCTGTCGCTTCTCCGGGAAAATGCAGCTTTCCGACAGGTTCTGATCGCCCGGACGATTTCGATCATGGGGCTCGGCATGCTGGCCGTCAGCGTGCCGGTTCAGGTCTATGATCTGACTGGGTCCAGTTTTTATGTCGGTATCGTCTCCGCGCTTGACGGCGCGGGGCTCTTCGCCGGGCTTCTTCTCGGCGGCGTGCTCTCCGATCTCTATGACCGGCGCCGCCTGATCCTTTTCGCCCGAAGCGTCTGCGGCTTCGGCTTTGTCGCATTGGCTGCCAACACCTATTTCGGGCCGTCCTCCGTCATCGCCATATGTGCGCTGGCGTTTTGGGACGGGTTCTTCGGCGCGATAGGCGTTGCGGCGTTGATGGCCGCTATGCCCAACATTGTCGGTCGTGAAAACATCATGCAGGCCGGCGCGCTCGGCATGATGGCGGCACGCTTCGCCACCATCATTTCCCCGGCGATCGGCGGTATCGTCATCGCATGGCAGGGTGTCGGCCTGAACTACGTCATCGCCGCCGTCGGCACGCTGATCACCGTGCTGACCCTGCTTGGCCTGCCGACAATGGTCCCGCCACGACTGGAGATGCACCACCCGCTCCGTATGCTGAGCCAGGCCTTTTCGTTTGTCCTCGGACGGCGGGCGATCCTGGCCATCTTCGCTTTCGGCAGCCTTCTTACGCTCTCGAGCGCGATCCGCGTCCTGTTCCCTGCCCTTACGACTGAAACCTATGGTGGCGGCGCATTCGAAGTCGGTCTGCTCTATTCTGCCGTGCCGGTCGGCGCGACCCTTGGGGCTGTTCTGAGCGGCTGGGCGCGAACCGTCGTAAAGCCGGAAGCCGTCATGATCGGCATGTGCGCCACGGCATTCGCCTGTGTCATGGCACTCGGTCTGATGCCCAGCACCTATTTGGCGCTGCCGGTGCTCGCACTTTACGGCTATGCGACGGCCATCGCCTCTCTCCTTCAGTATTCGATGATTCAGGCGGAGACGCCCGACCATTATCTCGGTCGGATCAACAGTCTTTGGTCTGCGCAGGAAGCCCTTGGCGATATTGTGGGCGCGCTGATGATCGGCGCTCTGGCGCAGGCGTTTTTGCCGGCCGGAAGTATCCTGGTCCTCGGGGCGGCCGCCATCGGCGCCACAGCCATCCTCGCCCTTCTTCTTCGCCTAGCAGACCGTCGTGCGGCGGCTGCCGAGCCGGTCGCCGATACGCAAGGGATACGGTCATGAGACCGGCCCGATCCGACATCTCACAGCGCGTCAGAACATGACAGAGGAACAGATGAGCCAAGCCCAAGCCGCAACGACAGACCCTCGCATCTCCAAACAGTCGCTTCGCGAGCAACTCAGTCGTTTTCTCGATGAAGAGCCTGAGGACGACGACAATCTCATGGATTTCGGCCTGACCTCGATCGGCGCGATGAAGCTCGTCAGCGAATGGAAGGCAGCCGGCATTCCGGTGAGTTTTCCAGAGCTGGCAAGCAATCCCACCATCGACGGGATCTGGGACCTTCTACAGGCAAAAGCGCCCGAGCCTCGCCTCGACGACCAATGGCATTAGGGACCGCTGCTATGGACACCGATGCACAGACCAACCCGTTTGACGATGAGAGCCATCGCTTCCTCGTGCTGGCGAATACTGAGGGCGCCTACAGCCTCTGGCCTGATTTCGCCGTGGTACCGGCGGGCTGGACCGCCGTTTTCGGACCCGATGAGCGCTCCAAGTGCCTCGATCACGTCGAGCATCACTGGGCCGATATTTCGCCGGCAAATGGCGCGGATGATCAGCGCCACTGACGTCACTGGATAGCAACCCCATGGTTACACTTCCTCTCCTCAGCACTCAGCAGGGCATCTGGTTCGCCGATCAGGTGGGCAGCGCTGCCAATGCCTATGCGATCGCCCACACGATCGAACTGCGGGGCGAGATCGATCTCGCTTGCATGCAGCAGGCGATCCGCACAGGCTTGGCCGAAGCCGATACGGTGATGGCCCGCTACGTTGAGAACGAGGCCGGCCCCTGGCAGGAATTGAGGGGCGGCGATACCGAGACCGTTCCCGAGCCTGAACTGCTCGATCTCACCGCGAGGCAGGACGCACGCGCCGCCGCCGAACGGTTCATGGCCGACGATCTTCGCGGTGATCTGCGCGTTCCGAGCGACCAATGCCTGTTTCGGCATGTGCTCATCGACTGCGGCCATGTCGATGGAGAACGTCTCTGGCTCTGGTATCAGCGCTATCATCACATCATGCTTGACGGGTTCAGCTTCACCGCGCTGACCCGGCGCATCGCGGAGATTTACAGCGACCTCACCAATGGTGACGACCTCTCGCCCTCACCATTCTGCCCGGTCGCCGACGTTATCGAGGAAGAAAAAGCCTATCTCTCCTCTTCCCGCATGGAGCGCGACCGTCTGTTCTGGACGGAATATTGCCGCGACCTGCCGCCGGACCTGAGCTTGTCCTCAAGCGACGAAGGTACCGCCTCCGAAAGCATGGCCGGTGTCATCGCACACCTGCACAGGCTGCCACCGGAGAGCCTGCCGCTCGTTCAGCAGAAAGCGGAAACCCGCGGTGTAGAGATATTCGACCTCCTCCTGGCCACGGTCACCGCCTATCTGCACCGCCTCTCTGGCGAGACGGATCAGGTCGTCGGCGTGCCGTTCATGCGGCGCATGGGGTCAGTCGCCATCCGTTCCACCGCGCCAGTCGTCAACGTCCTTCCGGTGCGGGTCGCAGTCGATCCGACAGCCTCTCTGATCGCGCTTGCCCAGAGCATAAGCGTCAATCTTCGGCAGGTTCGGAAACATCAGCGCTACGACGCAGAACGCATCCGCCGTGACCTTGGCCTTGTCGGATCGAGCCGCGAATTATACGGCCCCGTCGTCAATTATCGCATGTTCGACTACGATGTCCGGCTTGGTTCAATAGTCGGGCAAACCCACCATTTGGCGACCGGCCCGGTCGACGATATCGAATTTGGCCTGCTGATCCGCGACGGGCGGATCACCTTCGAGCTGCGTGCCAATGCCCAACGCTATGCCGATGACGATCTGAAGCGCCACGGCGTACGTCTCGAAACGCTTCTCGACGCGTTCCTCGCGGATGAGGCCGCTTCGATCGGGGCATTGCCGGCGACAGGTTCTGAAGAGCGGGACCTGCTCGCCAGAGTTTCGACGGGACCAGAGGTCGAAACACCCGGGGCGCTCAGATCGATCGTCGACGTCTTCGCCCGCCAGGCCGCGAAGACACCCAATCGGGTCGCGCTCGTGCACGAAGAGACCGTGTTGAGCTTCGGCGAATTGTCTGGCGCGGTCAGCCGCCTCGCGCGCCACATCATAGCCTGGCAGGTCGGGCCGGGTGACACTGTCGCGGTCGCTCTACCCCGTTCGGACGAGACGGTTGTCGCCATGCTGGCCGTCCTGACCAGTGGCGCGGCCTATATGCCTCTCGACCTTGATTATCCCCCCGAGCGGCTCACCATGATGTGCGAGGATGCCGCCCCCAAACTGATCCTGACGGTAGCCGCCGAGGCTCAAGGACTGCCGGACGGTCCGCAGCGGATTTGCCTCGATGATGCGGAAACGCGCGCCGCCATCGAGAAACGGGAGGCATCAGCGCTCCGGCCCGATGAACGGAAGGCTCCGCTCAGCACAGATACGACCGCTTATATCATTTTCACCTCCGGTTCGACCGGCCGTCCCAAGGGTGTGATGAACACCCATGGTGCACTTCTCAACCTGTTCCTGTCACATATGCCGACCATCTACGCTCCCGGACTGAAGGCGGTTGAAGAGAAGCATCCCGGACGCGCCTTGCGCGCCGCCCACACGCATTCCTTCGCCTTCGATTCCTCCTGGCTGCAGATATTCTGGATGCTGCACGGTCAGGAGCTTCACGTCTTCGGCGAAGATTTGCGCCGCGACGCCGAGCACGTGGTCGAGGCCGTCGCCGCTCGCCGTATCGATGCCATGGATCTGCCGCCCTCCTTCTGCGCGCAAGCGATCAATTGCGGTCTTCTGGAGACGGGCGCTCACCAGCTTTCAGTGCTGTTGGTCGGCGGCGAGGCCGTATCGCTGACACTTTGGGATACGTTGCGCCGCTACCCGCAGGTGCAAGCGCATAATCTCTACGGCCCGACCGAATATACGGTCGATGCGCTTCACGCGCCGCTGACCTGCTCGAACCGACCGGTTATCGGCCGCCCCATCGGCAATACCGTGGCGCATGTTCTGGATGACCGGTTGCGGACGGTCCCCATCGGCGTGGTGGGCGACCTTTACCTGTCCGGCAGCGGCCTTGCGCAGGGCTATCTCGGTCGTCCGGCGCTAACCGCCGAGCGTTTCGTTGCAAACCCGTTCTGCGCGGGACAGCGCATGTACCGAACCGGCGACCGGGTGCGTTGGAACGGCGCAGGACAAGTCGAATTCCTGGGTCGCAGCGACCATCAGATCAAGGTCCGAGGCTATCGGATCGAGACCACCGAAATCGAAGCGGCGCTGCAGAGGCTGGACGGCGTTTGCGAGGCGCTGGTGGTGGCCGAGGCGGTTCATGACAGCCACCGGCTGATCGCCTATTGCACGGTCGATGACGCGGCGACGGCCGCCCACACTGAGGATCGGTCCGAGAGCCTGCGCCACGAGCTTCGCACGCACCTTCCCGATTATATGATCCCGTCGGCCTTTGTGACGCTCGACGCCTTCCCGCTGACGGTCAATGGCAAGATCGATCGGGAGCGACTGCCTGCACCGTCCGTGTCGGTGCGGCGGGCTGCCTCGACACCAGAGGAGGTCGCGATCTGCCAGGCGATGGCAGACGTGTTGAAGTTGCCTGCGATCGGCTTGGAGCACGACTTCTTCTCGCTTGGCGGCGACAGTATCACGGCCATCATGCTATGCGCCGCCCTTCGATCGAAAGGGCTGGGTCTACGCCCCCGCGATGTGTTTTCGGGACGAGACGCCCTCCACATGTCTGCGCTGCTACAGCCTCTCGCAAAGCCCGAGCCGGACCCCGTGGCGACACAGGAATGGACGAACCTGGTCGACGAGGCAGCGCTTTCCGCCCGTTACGGCGAAGTGGAGACCGTCGTCCCGCTTCTACCGACGCAGAAGGGTTTGCTGTTCCACGCCGAAACAGGCGATCAAGCGAGCGCTTATAACGCTTACACCCGCCTCGATCTCGTCGGCCCTCTCGATGCACCGAGGTTGCGACAGGCCTTCGATGACGTCCTGAGACGCCATCCACAATTGGCCGGTCTCTTCGACACGCAGTTCGCCGACGAGCCGTTGCTGGTCATCCCCCGGCTGGAAAGCGACGAGAGCCATATCTGGCCCTGGGAAGAGCACGATCTTTCTCACCTCTCCGCAAGCGAACAGACGGCAGCCCTGCATCGTCTCGAAACCCTTGCGACCGAACGCCACCATTACGGCGCCGGTTTCCGCAACCTGATCAGCGCCACACTGATAAGGCTCTCCGGCGAGCGGCACGTTCTGCTCATCGTCGTGCATCATCTGATGATCGATGGCTGGTCGACACCGATCCTGCTGCGCGCGCTCTTCGATGGCTATGAGCATCCGGAGGGGCTGACAGAACCGCCTGCCGACTATGCTGCGGTCGTAAGACAGCTTGCCGCGCGAGACACGACTTCGGACCGAAAGGCATGGGAAGCCGCGCTTGAAGGCGTCGTGCCGACCCGTCTTTTCGATCATATTTCGGCGAGCGGCACGGTGGAGGAGTGCGAGCGGGCCCTGCCGGCTGACCTCACTGCGGATCTGACGGCCCGCGCACGTCAAGCAGGTGTGACGCTCAATGTGCTGATGCAGACGGTATGGGGCGCCGTGCTCGGCGCGATGGCGGGCCGCGACGATGTGGTTTTCGGCACCCCCGTCGCGGGGCGCTCTGCGCCGGTGGACGGCATTGCGGAACAGATCGGACTGTTTCTGAACACCATTCCGGTTCGCGCCCGTCTCACACCCAATCTCGATCTCTGGAATCAGGCAAAAACGCTTCAGGCCAGCCAATCGGTCCTGATGGACCATGACGGTATGGGGCTGGGCGAGATCCAGTCGGTCGCTGGCGGCGAATCCCTGTTCGATACGCTGCTCGTGGTCGAAAACTATCCGGACAACGACTATCTGGCGCGAGACTTCGCCGGGCTCTCGGTCCGCAATGTCCATAATCGCGGCTATAGCCACTATCCGTTGGCGCTGCTCGTTCTGCCCGGTGAGCGGCTCACGCTCCTGATCGAAAATCGCGGCGCTATCGATGACGCCGAGGCTTTGGCGGACCGCGTCGTCGCCATTCTCGAAGCCCTCGTCAGGTCACCGGAGCGGACCGTCGCCTCCCTAGTGCTGCAAACGAGCGGCGAACGCGCGCTGATCAAGCAGATCAACGCAACACGCCACATTCTTCCTCCCATTACCCTGCGCGATCTTCTGATGGCGCAGGTGGGGCGCACGCCCGACGCGATCGCACTTGTCGAGGATGACCTCGAACTTACCTTCCAACAGGTTCGGCATGAAGTCCTGCATCTGGCGGCGTGCTTGCACCGCAAGGGGGTCGGACCCGGCGATATCGTCGCCGTCGCCCTGCCCCGCTCGGCCAGGCTCAGCATCGCGATTCTGGCAACGGTCGAGGCAGGCGCTGCTTTCCTGCCGCTCGATCTCTCCTATCCCTCGGACCGTCTCGCTTTCATGCTGAGCGATGCCTCGCCGAAAGCGGTCATTACCGATCAGGCATCCGCTTCACTTCTCGCTGCCGACGAACTGCCCGCAATTGTCTTCGAAAAGATCGGCGAAGCGGACGCAGAGGTTCGCGACAGCTCGGCAGACAGTCTCATTACGCCGGATTCACCGGCCTATGTGCTCTACACATCCGGCACAACCGGCCGCCCCAAGGGCGCAGTCATCAGCCATCGAGCCATCGTAAACCGCATACTATGGATGCAGGACCAGTATCCGCTCGCGCCCGAAGATACGGTGCTTCAGAAAACCCCTTGCGGCTTTGATGTCTCCGTCTGGGAATTCTTCTGGTCCTACATTGTCGGCGCCAGGCTTGTGATGGCACCGCCCGATGCCCATCGCGATCCTTCCGCGCTGATCGACCTGATCGACCGGCATGCCGTGACGACGCTCCATTTCGTGCCGTCCATGCTGGCAATCTTCCTCGAAGAGGCGAGGGATCAGTCACGCTCGCAAAGCGTCTGCACAACGCTAAGGCGCGTCTTTTGCAGCGGCGAGGCCCTGCCAAAAACCCTTGGCCGAGATTTCATCCGTCTTTTCGAAGCCGAACTTCACAATCTCTACGGCCCCACCGAAGCGGCAATCGATGTCACGTTCGCGCCCGCTCTTGGCGCACATCTCGAGGGCGACGGCAATGTGCCGATCGGCCGCCCCGTCTGGAACACGCAATTGCGCATTCTGGATCATCTGCTGCGACCCGTCCCGGTCGGCGTTGCAGGCGAACTCTATCTCTGCGGCGTGCAGCTTGCCGATGGCTATCTCGGACGACCCGGTCTGACGGCCAGCCGTTTCGTCGCCGATCCGTTCGCCCAGGGCGAGCGCATGTACCGCACCGGCGATCTGACCCGCTGGCTGCCGAATGGCGAGGTCGAATATCTCGGCCGAACGGATCATCAGATCAAGATCCGCGGCCAGCGCGTCGAACTCGGGGAAATCGAGGCCCAGATCGAAAAGCTGCCGGGGGTTAGCCAGGCTGTGGTACAGCCCATGCAGATCGGTGCCGCCAGCCTTGACGGCGCCGACGGCCGCCAGCTCGTCGCCTATCTCGTCTCATCGCATGACGAACATTTGGAAACAGAGGCGATCGGCGAAGCGCTGCGCGCTGTGCTGCCGGCACATATGCTGCCAACGATCTTCATGCCGATCGAAAGCATGCCCCTTTCACCGAACGGCAAGCTCGACCGCAAGGCGCTGCCGCAGCCGGACATATCGCTGGAACGGGAGAAAAGCCGCCTGCCGGCTGAAGGGCTTGAAAGCCAGATCGCCGCGATCTTCGCCGAACTGCTCGGCCGGGAAGTCATTTATGCCGAGGACGACTTTTTCGCCGTCGGCGGCCACTCTCTTCTGGCGATGCGACTGGCGGCGCGCATCCGGCGTGATCTGAAACGTCGCATCTCGGTCGGACAGATCATGTTGAAGCCGACCGTGGAGAAGCTGGCCGAGGATCTCGTCGCCGGCGAATTGGTCGGCCGCATGGCCGAAAGCGGTTTCGATCCGGTCATCCGTCTGCGCGACGGCGATGGGCCGCCACTCATCTGTATCTATCCCGCGTCCGGCGTCTCCTGGCAGTACAGCGTCCTGTCGAGATATTTGCGGGCCGGAATGCCGATCGTCGGCCTGCAATCGCCCCGGCCAAACGGTCCGATCGCAATGAGCCACACCATCGACGAGGCCTGCGATCGTCAATTGGAGATTCTCCGCGAAGTCCGGCCCCACGGGCCTTACTACCTGCTCGGTTATTCGCTGGGCGGCACCATCGCGCATGGTCTGGCAGTACGGCTGCGCAAACTCGGTGAGACAGTACGCTTTCTGGGTCTGCTCGACACCTATCCGGCGGAAGAACACGACTGGAGCGATCCAGAGGGAGCGCAGGCCAATCTCGGTGCCGAACGCGAGCAGGAACAGTTCATCAACGAAGCCATGGCCGATGTGATGGATGACGACTTCCGCCGCGAGAAGGAAGAGATGTTCGGCCACATCTTCGAGAACTACAACGACGCCGTGACCCTGCTCTCTTCGGCGACAACGCCGGACTATGAAGGCCGGCTCACACTATTCGCCGCCGGAAAATCGGTCCCCCCCGGGATCGATCCCGATCGCTGCTGGCTGGGCCGTGTCGGCGACCTGTCCGTCCACCGTCTCCCGCACTGCTCCCACGAGGACATCATGTCCCCCGCCTCGCTCGAAATCCTCGGGCCGCTCATCGACACGCTGATCCGCGAGGCGATCGAGGCAGATGACGGCGACACATCGCAACATGCCCCGGTGAAAAGAAATACGACCGGGACCCCTCAGACGAGGACCCTGCCATGACCGAGATGACCGTCGAAACCAACACCGCCCGGACGCTCGACGAAAAGGATGCGCTCTTCGCGTTCCAATCCCGTCACCATGCCTTCCGCGGCCTGGGACGCGCGGCCATGCTGCCGCGGGGCAATGCCTCAACCATCAGCGAAAGAAGCGGCGCTTTCTTTGCCAAGGCTGGCGCGGAAGCGATTCTGGCCGGCGCCCTGCCGTTCGACAGGGGTGGGGATGACTATCTCTGGCAGGCCGAGCAGGTTGTGCCGGCGCGAAGCTGGGCTCTGCCAAGGCCCGCACCTCCGCTTCGCTGGAACCTCCGCGCCGAGCCGGACGCCGCCGAATATGCCAAAGCGGTCGGCAATGCCCTACGGATCATGGCTGCCGACACGGATGGCAGCGACAGACTGACCAAGATCGTTCTGGCGCGAAGCCTCCTGGCTACCGCCGATCACGACATCGATGTGGAAGCGCTGTTCGGAAAGCTGGCAACCGACCCAGCCGTGACCGCCTTTCTCGTTCCTCTTCCCGAAAAGGACGGACGACCAAGGTTGATGGCTGGCGCCACGCCGGAATTGCTGCTGGAAAAAACGGGCACTCAAATCGTTTCGCATCCCCTGGCGGGCTCGGCCAAACGCCATGATGAGCTGGCCAGGGATGCCGAAGCGGCCGCAGCCCTCAACAGGTCCGTGAAAGATCGTAGCGAACACGCCATCGTGGTGGAGTTCATCCTCGATATGCTGGCGCCCTATTGCAGTGATCTGCGCCGGCCGGACGGGATGACCGTCACGAGCACACGGAGCATGTGGCACCTCGGCACGCGGATCGAAGGCGAACTGAAAAACCCGGATGTTCCGGCCGTTGTGCTGGCCTCCGCTCTTCACCCAACCCCGGCCGTATGCGGCCTGCCGCGCGACCGCTGCACACGGCTGATCCGCGATCTCGAACCCGCCGAACGCGACTTTTATGCAGGCTCGGTCGGCTGGTGCGACGGAAAAGGCGACGGCGCCTGGTACGTCACCATTCGCTGCGCCGAAATTTGCGGCGCGCAGGCACGGCTCTTCGCCGGCGCGGGCATCGTCCCCCAATCCGACCCTGTCGCCGAAGCTGCTGAAACCGGCGCCAAATTCAACGCCATGCTGAATGCACTCGGCATCGATCCTTCACTGGAGGCCTTTTCATGAAGCCCGCCGAACAGATATGGCCCGCCCATCTGGCCGAACGCTACCGCGCCGCCGGTTACTGGCGTGGTGAGACCTTTTCCGCATTTCTGCGCCGCAACGCCACCAATCGTCCGGACACGGTCGCGATCGTCGACGGCGGGCGCCGCTGGACCTATGGCGAATTGCAGCGCCGAGCCGAAACCCATGCCGCCGGCTTTCTCGAACTCGGCCTGAAGCCGGGCGAACGGGTTCTGGTACAGATGGGCAATGTGGCGGAGTTCTTCTCCACAGTATTCGGCCTGTTCCGCGCGGGCCTTGTGCCGGTCTATGCGCTGCCGGCCCATCGGCTGACGGAAGTGGACCACCTTGCCAGACGTTCGGAAGCCGCTGCCTATATAGCGTGCGATAGCTACGACGGCTTCGACTATCGCGAACTGGCGCGTGACTTGAAAGCGCAGGTCTCGACGATCCGGCATGTAATCCTCTCCGGCGAAGCGCGGGAGTTCATCTGTCTTGAAGACTGCGTGGCAGAGCCGGTCGATCTGCCTGCCGATCCCGATCCGTCCTCTGTTGCATTCATGCAGATTTCGGGCGGCAGCACGGGACTGCCGAAGCTGATCCCCCGAACCCATGACGACTATATCTACAGCTTCCGCGCCAGCAACGAGATCTGTGGCGTAACGCAGGAAAGCGTCTATCTCGTCGCTCTGCCGGCTGCTCACAATTTCCCCATGAGTTCGCCCGGCCATATGGGCACCTTGTATGCGGGCGGACGGGTTGTGCTGACGAGGGCGGCCAGCCCCGATATCGCGTTCGCGCTGATCGAGCGAGAACAGGTGACCATCACCGGTCTCGTGCCGCCGCTCGCTCTGCTTTGGCTGAAGGCCTCAGAAACCAATACGGCCGACATCTCCAGCCTGGAGGTGCTGCTCGTCGGCGGCGCGAAATTCCTGCCGGAAGCCGCCCGTCACGTAAAACCGAAACTGGGCTGTCAGTTGCAACAGGTTTTCGGCATGGCCGAAGGGCTGGTCAACTATACTCGCCTCGACGACCCGGACGACACCGTGGTTCACACGCAGGGCCGCCCCATCAGCCCTCATGACGAAGTGCTCGTGGTCGACGATGGCGACCAGCCAGTCGAGGACGGCAGCGCCGGGCATCTACTGACGCGGGGTCCCTATACGATCCGCGCCTATCATGACGATCCGGCGGCCAATGCGCGCTCCTTCACAATGGACGGATACTACCGCACCGGCGATGTGGTCCGAAAAATGCCGGATAGCTATCTGGAAGTGCTCGGCCGCGCCGGAGACCACATCAACCGCGCGGGCGAAAAGATTTCGGCCGAAGAGGTCGAAGACCACCTGCTCGCCCACCCTGACGTCTTCGATGCCGCCGTTGTCTCCGTACCCGACCCGGCGCTTGGCGAAAGAAGCTGCGCCTTCGTTCTGTCAAAAGCCGAAACGATCAAACCGTCGGCGCTCAAAAGCTGGATGCGCAAGCGCGGGATCGCAGCTTTCAAGATTCCGGACCAGATCGTTCACCTCGACCGCTTCGAGACGACCGCCGTCGGCAAGATCAGCCGCAAGGAACTGCGGGCCCGTCTGCGCGAGCAGCTTCTGGCAAACGATGAGGAGAGCGCCGCATGAACGCGCCCGGCCTGCCCACAATCGCGCCCTATCCCCTGCCGGTCAGGGATGACCTTCCCAAAGCGCGCGCGCCTTTCAGGCTCGAAGCCGACCGCGCGGCGCTTCTTGTCCACGATATGCAGCGTTATTTCCTGCGACCGTATCAGCCCGATAGCGATCCGATCGCAACGGCGAGCGCCAATATTCAGCGCCTCATCTCGAAATGCCGCCTGGTGGGCGTGCCTGTCTTTTATACGGCGCAGACCACCAATCAGGACCGTCGCGATCGCGGCCTTCAGGCGGAATTGTGGGGTCCCGGGATGAGCGATCCTGACATCCATCAGCCGATCGTGTCGGATCTCGCGCCCGGTGAAAACGAATTCGTGCTGACCAAACACCGCTACAGCGCTTTCCAGCGGAGCAATCTGGAAAGGGCGATGCGCGCACGTGGCCGCGACCAGATCGTGATCTGCGGTGTCTATGCACATATTGGCTGTCTGCTCACTGCCGCAGATGCATTCATGCGCGATATCGAGCCCTTCTTTGTCGCCGACGCACTGGCCGATTTCTCCCGTGAAAAACACGATATGGCGCTCTCCTATGTCGCCTCGGTCTGCGGCGTGCCGTGCCTGGCAGATGATATCGAGGCGGCCCTATGACCATTCATCCTGCCGGTTTGTGGGGTCTTGAGAACAAACTTGTTCTTGTGACGGGCGCCGCAGGCGGTATCGGCCTTGCACTCGTGAAAGCACTTGCACGCGAGGGGGCACGGGTTCTCGCAACCGATCTCGATATCGCTGCAATTCCCCCAAACGATGCCATCATCCCCAGATCGCTTGACGTTTCGAACACGGCAGACGTCGAAGCGCTGGTCGATGAGGTCGAAGAGACGCTTGGACCGATCGATAGCGGCGTCAGCCTCGCCGGCGCTCTAGCGACCGGTCTGGTGACGGAAACGACCGACGATGATTGGCGGCGGGTCTTCGCCGTCAATACCGATGGCGTATTCCACCTTTCCCGCGCCCTTGCCCGGCGGATGGTGAAAAGACGTACCGGCAACATCGTCACGGTCAGTTCAAACGCGGCAGGCGTTCCGCGCCACGCCATGGCGGCTTACGCCGCGTCGAAGGCGGCCGCCACCATGTTTACGCGCTCACTCGGACTGGAGCTCGCGCCGCACGGTATCAGGTGCAATATCGTTGCGCCCGGCTCCACCCTGACGCCGATGCAGACGGGCATGTGGTCCGATGCCGATGGCGCAAAGGCCGTCATCGCCGGCTCGGCTCAGACATTCAAGGCAGGCATTCCTCTCGGCAAGCTGGCCACACCGGAAGACGTGGCCGATGCGGTCCTGTTTCTGCTGTCCGACCGGGCATCCCATATCACCATGGCGGATATCTATGTTGACGGCGGCGCAACCCTTCGCGGCTAAACGCCGCCCTCCCGACCGGTCGCCGAGCGGCTTACGGGCGCTCGGTGAAGGGCAGGTCGATATCTGGCGAATGCAAATCCCGAGCTCGCTGCCTGCAAGGATGGGCGCTGTCCTGTCCACAGATGAGAAGGAACGTGCCGCTCGCTGCAGTCCGCAAGTTGCCCGAGCCTTCATCTGCGCCCGCAGCGCATTGCGCCGTGTCCTCGCCGGCTATGTCGGGCAGCCCGCCGCGACACTCGCATTCCATATCGACGAGTGGGGCAAGCCCTCTCTGCCCGGCCCCGCAAGAGCCATTCATTTCAATTTGTCGCACAGCGGGAACGAGATCGTCTTCGCCATATCGCGTCATATTGTCGGGATCGATATTGAACGCATCTCGCCCACCCCACCCTATGAGATCATTCCACTGGTCTTGGCCCGGCGAGAGCAACAATGCCTCGCCCGCTTACCGGAGAAGGAACGAGCCGGTTTCTTCTACGCTCTCTGGTGCCGGAAGGAAGCAGTAACCAAGGCAATCGGCCGCGGACTGGACATCGATCTGCGCCAGATCGATGTCAGTGCGGGCGTCGATCAGGGGGAAACAAAAGCGTCGCTGTCGATCGATCTCAAGGCCGTCCATGGCGCGTGGCACCTCCACCATATTGCAATCGCTACCGGTTTTGCTGCCGCGGTCGCATGCGCAGAGCCGAATTGCTCGCTCGCCTTCCGGGAGTTTCACGATCAGGAGGCTCTCGCGGTGTGACACTCCTGCACCGAGAAGCAGGAAAAAAGACCCGCTCCAGCAATTTAGTTGACTCTTTAAGTCATATAATATTGCAAGGAGGCCACCACTTCAAATTCAATAGCTTAGACGTCCATGAGGGGAATTATGGTCAATAAGAACAACGTCTCGAATTCGGAGCGCCCATCGAAGGGCAGCCTTCCGTTGATGGTGAGACATTCGCTTTCACTTCTCGCTTCAGCGAGTACCATTGCCTGTTTCGGCTCTCCCTCGTACGCACAGACCGATAGCGAGCCGACGGTGCTGGAGCAGATTACGGTCGAGGGTCAAGGGGAAGCCGGCGATGGCCCGGTCGAGGGTTATATCGCCAAAAGCAGCCGGACCGGGACGAAAACCGACACGCCGATCGAAGAGACACCGCAGACGATCTTTGTCGTCCCGGCCGATCAGGTCGAGGATCAGGGGGCCCAGTCCGTAGCCGAGGCGCTTCGGTATACACCCGGCGTCTTCACCGAATACCGAGGCTCTAACCAGCTATATACACAGCTCTTCATGCGTGGCTTCTACTACACGCCAATCTTCGTCGATGGCTTGCAGTTCGGCGATAGTTCGGCCCGCCAGATCAGCCAGATGGATCCGTGGTTCCTGGAACGGCTGGAGGTCCTGAAGGGGCCGTCCTCAATCCTTTACGGTCAGTCGAATCCCGGCGGCATCGCCAACCTGGTCACCAAAAAACCAACAGGCGAAACGGGAGGAGAAGCGCAGATCGAAGTCGGCAGCAACTCCCGCATCGGAGCCAGCTTCGACCTCTACGGAACCTTGGACGAGGCGAAAGACTGGTCTTACCGTCTGGTCGGCACAGGCTGGCGAACGGACCTTCAGGAAGAGTTCGCAGAACAGAGCCGCTTCGGCATCGCGCCCTCGCTGACATGGCAGCCAACCGAACAAACCTCGCTTACGCTGCAGGCTTTTTACCTGAATGAGCCGGATGCCGGCTATCACAACTTTCTGCCCCTCGAAGGCACGCTCGAGCGCACATCCGCCGGCTACATCCCGCGCGATTTCTTCGTTTCCGATCCAGATGTTCAGAAGTCCGAACGCCAGCAGTTCTACGTCGGCTACCAGTTCGAACACGCGTTTGAAAACAACGTTACCGTCCGACAGAATGCTCGCTACAGCTACTTCGACCTCGACTATGACACGCTGATTTCCTGCTGCATCCTGTCCGGAACGGAGACCACGATCCGACGCAACCTGAGCAGAACGGCAGATGGTCGTCACCAGTTCTCGATCGACAACCAAGCTGAGGCCAAAATCGATACCGGCCCCTTATATCACACGATCCTGGGCGGGTTGGATTACCGCTATACGGCACGTGATTACGATGACGGGACCGCCTACGTCGTCAATACGATAGACTGGACCGACCCGGACTACGGCCTCGGCGATGTCGATTACCCGTTTGATGATGAGGCCAGCACCGATACCTACGCCTCGCAGCTCGGTCTGTACCTTCAGGATCAGATCGAGTTCGGCAATCTTCATCTGGCTTTTGGCCTGCGCTACGATCTGGCCGAGACGAAAATCGACGATAATCTGACCGATACGAGTTCCGACTTCGATGCGGATGCGCTGACATACCGCGCCGGTGCGATCTACAATTTCGAAAACGGAATTGCGCCCTTCGTCAGCTACAGCACGTCCTTCGAGCCCTCTCTGGAGAGCCCCGACAGCGGCCAGGATCCCTTCGATCCGACCACCGGCGAACAGTTCGAGATCGGTGTGAAATACGCACCGGATTTCGCGAATTGGTCAGCGACGGCGACATATTTCGATATCACGCAAAACGATATCGTGATGGGAAGCCCATGGACCGGGTTTTATCAGGTCGGAGAGATCCGCAGCCGTGGTTTCGAATTCGAAGCGCGCGCCGAAATTTTCGACAATCTCAGCATCATCGGATCCTATGCCTATCTCGATAGCGAGATCATCGAAACAACGGAGCCGGAGACGGTCGGCAAGATGCCCCAGCGCACGCCCAATCATCTCGCCTCACTCTGGAGCCGATATGAATTTGATCGCGGCGCTCTCAACGGTCTCAGCCTGGGCGGCGGCGTGCGCTATATCGGCGAAAGCTGGGCTGATGACGAAAACACGATCAGAGTGCCCGATGTCGCGCTTTTCGACGCTGCAATCAGCTACGATTTCGCAGCGAAGGCACCGGAACTCGAAGGACTGACAGCACAGATCAACGTGCAGAACATCGCGGATGAACGCTATATTGCGTCCTGCGCGAATGGCTCGGACTGCTTCTACGGCAACGGGCGCACCATTACCGGCTATCTGAAGTACAAGTGGTGATGCCAAGGCTGAGCGATCTGGCCGGAGCCGGAATCCTGATAACTCTCGTGGCGGGCCTCAACGGGCCCGCCATCTGTGCTGAAAAACCGGCGGAGATTGCGATGGACCAGAGCCAAAGCGCCGTACTGGAAACAAGGCGCGCCACCGCCGATTTTCGCCTGCGCGCTCGAAAGGGCGACTACATAAGGGGCCGTGCGCGTGTCGAAAGCGGACGGATCACGCTGGACCTTCTGGATAGGAAGGGTGTTTCGTCGCGCCGCCTCGTCACCGACGGAGCCGGCGACAATCGCTTCTTCTTCATGGTCCAGGAGGACGATCCGTTGCTTCGCGCGACGGCGGAGCGGGCAGAAAGCGCGATCACTTTGATCATCGACAGGCAGGTCGCCTCCGAGCAGCAGAGAAAGGAGGAAACCTATCTCAGCCCCCGCCTCAACGCTCTGGCCGAAAAACTGCCGGACACGACGGCGTTGGAAACGTTCTGGGAGGAAGTGAAGGCGGAAGGCACCCCCATTGTCGAGGATGCTTCCGACGGCATGAAAATCGTCACCTTCCTGGCGCGCGGCGCAAAGCGCAATGTCCGCATTCTCAGCGCGCCGTCGGGTGACCATGAAGAGATGAGTCGGCTTGCCGGAACCGACATCTGGTATATGAGCTTTTCCGTACCGGACACCGCATTGCTGTCCTACCAGATCGCACCCGACGTTCCTGACGTTCCGGGCAATGCCCGCGACCGGCGGGTTGCCATTCTCGCCACCTCGAAAGCCGATCCGCTCAACAAACACCCTTGGCCCGCCGATGCGCCAGATGCCTTCAATCAGGAGTCGACGCTGGCGCTGGAGAATGCGCCGAGGGCAGAATGGGCAGAGGAAAGCGGCGGTGCAAAGGGTGAAATCCGGCGCCTGAGTGTCAGAAGCGAACAGCTCGGCAATGAGCGTGACGTCTATTTCTACACGCCAGCCGGTTTCGATCCCTCCCATCCTGACAATCTGCTTCTCTTCGTCTTCGACGCCGAGAAATTCCTGAAAGCCATCCCGACGCCGCGCATCCTGGACAACATGATCGCAGAAGATGCGCTCCCGCCGACGGCTGCAGTATTCATTTCTCCGATCGACAGCACGACGCGCGGCAAAGAGCTTGCACCGAACGCCAATTTTGCGAACTTCGTTGCCGAGACCCTTTTGCCTTTGGCCGAGAAGGAATTTGGGATCGATGCGACGCCCGATCGAACGATTATCGCCGGGTCGAGCTTCGGAGGGCTTGCCGCGACAAGCGTCGCCTGGAGCCATCCTGATAGTTTCGGAAATGTCATCAGCCTTTCCGGATCATTCTGGTGGCATGCCGATGATGCACCGCCCGGAAGAGACAATGAGGTAGCATGGGAGATCGCGCGAGCCGACAAAAAGGATCTGCGCTACTTCCTCGCCGCCGGGCTGTTCGAAGTCGGACGGCGCGGCACCGCGGCGATCCTCGATATGAACCGACAGTTGCGGGACGTGCTCGTTGCCAAAGGCTATCCCCTATTCTACCAGGAATATGCTGGCGGCCATGATGAGTTCATGTGGCGGATTGCCTTGGCGGATGGCCTTCTCGCGCTCTTTGGTGAGGAATGAACGGGCGACCACGACACGTCAGCCCCCAGGGCCTTGAGGCGAAGTTGCTGGATTGGAACAACAGCATCTAGCGCATCCTTTCCGACATCTTGTCTGGCTATGGCAGCGTCATCGGCGCTTCGGTCCCCGTCTCCGGCGCCGCGCGGATAGATCCACAAGGCGTCTGAACGTGGGACATTCCATGTGCGACGGCGCCGAACAGTCGGCCACATGCCGTAGAGTGTCGCGAAGTGCGGTCAGTTCGCGAATATGCCGATCCAGTTCGTCCGCTCGATCGTGAAGCTGCTGTCTCGGTAGCTTAGCTTTCCCGTCGCGCCCGAACATTCCCGAGATTTCCTCGAGCGAGAATCCGGCCGATTTGCCCATCGCGATCAGCGCCAGTTGCAACAGCACATCCGGTCCGAACTGCCGCCGAAGTCCGTGGCGACCGAGCGAAGAGATCAGTCCGATTTCGTCGTAGTAGCGCAATGTCGAGGCTGGAACGCCGGAGCTTCTGGAGACCTCTGCAATATCGAGCAACTTCATGCTTGACCTCAAGTTGACTTGAATTCGTACCATGGCCGCTCGTGATGATTTTGGGAAGCGGGTCGGCCAATGCGCAATTTCAGATTACCTCAATTTAGGGGAGTGCATTCGCAGGCCCCCTTCTGCCTGGCGCTCTCAATGCTCCTTGCTTCGCTTGGAACGAGTATCGTCAACATCGCGCTACCGACCCTATCGCTCGTTTTCGACGCGTCGTTCCACGAAGTGCAATGGGTGGTGATCGTCTATCTCGCAACCCTGACGGTGTTCGTCGTACCCGCAGGAGGGCTCGGGGACAGGTTCGGCCGACAACGGGTTCTGGTCTTCGGTCTGGTCCTCTTCTCATCAGCCTCTGCTTTTTGCGGTTTGGCATCGAACCTTTGGCTGCTAATAGCAGCACGGGCGGCCCAAGGGGTTGGGGCAGCATTCATGATGACGCTGACCATCGCACTGGTACGGGAAACGATCGCGACGGCGCGCGTCGGACAGACCATGGGGCTACTCGGCACCATGTCTGCCATCGGAACGGCGCTCGGCCCATCCATGGGCGGCCTGTTGGCCGGATGGCTTGGATGGCGGGCAATCTTCATGGTTTTGGCACCGATAGGAGTTTTGACGGCGTTTCTGGTCCTACGAGCGCTACCCGATAATGCTCCGAGCCGAGGATCAGCCCGAATTGACCTTTCCGCCTTTCGTGATCTCCACGTTCTTCCCTACTTGATCGCAAACTTCCTCGTCGCGAATATTATGATGGCCACACTGATCGTCGGGCCATTCTATCTTGCCTTTGCCCTCGGCCTCCGCGAGGCGATCGTCGGTATGGTCATGTCGATCGGGCCAGCCATCTCAATTTGCGCAGGCGTACCGTCCGGTCGACTGGTGGATATGAAGGGTCCACGGCCCGTCTTGTCGCTTGGGCTGATCGTGCTCCTATCGGGCGCCATCTTGCTGGCGATGCTGCCGCAGATAGCGGGATTGTCGGG
>NZ_RCWN01000001.1:2807500-3023540 GCF_003668555.1 Notoacmeibacter ruber
ATGAATATGGCAAGACGGTCGAAAGCCTTTCCGAGAAGCACCAGGTCGAGGGCACCGATTACGCGGTTGGCCATGGCAACGTCGCCATCGCCGCCATTACCTCGTGTACCAACACCTCCAACCCGTCCGTCCTGATCGGCGCCGGACTTCTGGCACGCAATGCCAACAAGCTCGGTCTGAAGCAGAAGCCGTGGGTGAAGACGTCCTTCGCCCCAGGCAGCCAGGTTGTCGCGGAATATATGGAAGATGCGGGTCTGCAGACCGAACTGGACAAGCTCGGTTTCAATCTCGTCGCCTTCGGCTGCACCACCTGCATCGGCAATTCGGGTCCGCTTCCGGCTCCGGTCTCCAAGGCGGTCAACGATCATGATCTGATCATGTCCGGCGTTTTGTCGGGTAACCGTAACTTCGAGGGCCGCATCAGCCCCGATGTGCAGGCGAACTATCTCGCCAGCCCGCCGCTTGTCGTCGCCTACGCCCTCGCCGGTACGGTCGATATCGATCTGCAGAACGATCCGATCGGCACAGGCAGCGATGGTCAGGACGTGTATCTGAAGGACATCTGGCCCTCCTCCAAGGAGATCCAGGACTTCATCCAGAAATACGTCACCCGCGCGCTCTTCGAGAAGAAATATGCCGAAGTGTTCACGGGCGATGAAAACTGGCAGGCGGTCGATGCGCCGGAAGGCCAGACCTATACCTGGGATGACGCTTCGACCTACGTCCAGAACCCGCCCTATTTCGTCGGCATGGGCAAGACGCCCGAGCAGGTGACGAACATCGAGAATGCGCGCGTTCTGGCGCTTCTCGGCGACAAGATCACGACCGACCATATTTCCCCGGCCGGTTCGATCAAGGCGGATTCTCCCGCCGGTCACTATCTGATGGATCACGGCGTCCAGCCGGTCGACTTCAACCAGTACGGCACGCGCCGCGGCAACCATGAAGTGATGATGCGCGGCACCTTCGCCAATATCCGCATCAAGAACTACATGCTGGGCGAAGACGGCAAGACGGGCGGCTACACGCTCTATCAGCCCTCCGGCGATGAAATGAGCATCTATGATGCCGCGATGAAATATCGCGAGGAAGGCACCCCGCTCGTCGTCTTTGGCGGCAAGGAGTACGGCAATGGCTCGTCACGCGACTGGGCGGCCAAGGGTACGATCCTTCTGGGCGTCAAGGCGGTCATCGCCGAGAGCTATGAGCGTATCCACCGTTCCAACCTGATCGGAATGGGCGTCATCCCCTTCGTCTTCAAGGATGGGATGAGCTGGGCCGATCTGGAGCTGAAAGGCAGCGAGCAGGTCTCCATCCTCGGTCTCGAAGGGCTGCAGCCCCGCCAGACCGCCAAGGCCTCCATTACCTATGCCGACGGCTCGACCAGGGAGATCGAACTCCTCTGCCGTATCGATACGCTGGATGAGCTGGATTACTTCAAGAATGGCGGCATTCTGCAGTACGTGCTCCGCGATCTGGCCGATACGGCCGAAGCCGCCTGATCGCCAATCAGCGTTGAACGAAAAAGACGCCGCCAGCGAAAGCTGGCGGCGTTTTCTTTTGCCAACCGAAAAAACAAAGGTCGAACCGGATCAGAGATTGCGCAGTGCGGGAGCCGCTTTTTCACCGAGAATGCGCCAGGTGCCCAGGAGACCGAAGCCGACCGTCAATACGAGCGCGGCGACGATGATGATGAGCGCCAGGGCCGGATCGAAGCTGAAAGGAAGCTCCATCAGACCGGAGATGACGTAGGCCGCCGCAGCGCCGCCCGCGGCCAGCGCAAAAATCGCCGTGGCCAGACCGATCAGCGCATATTCGGACGCGAACGCCGTGATGAGCGTACCCCGTGTTGCGCCGAGCATTTTCAGAACGGTGGCATCGCGCCGTCGTGCCGCCTGTCCGGCAGCAAGCGCGCCTGCGAGAACCAGAACGGACGCGATGAGCGCCACCGCCGCCGCTGCACGAATGGCAGTGGCCAATTGTCCGACAAGCCGGTCGACCAAGGTGATGGCGTCTCGGACCGCAATCGTCGTGACCGTCGGCAAGGCATTTGTGACCGCCCGAACGACAGCGGCCTCTTCTTCGGCAGAAGCGCTGGGATCGGTGAGGGTCGCCAGCCAGCCATGCGGCGCGCCGGCAAGAGCGTTCGGTGAGAAGACCATGACAAAATTGATCGAAAGACTCTCCCACTCGACACGCCGGAAATTGGCGATCCGCGCCGTGACGTCGCGGCCAAGAACATTGATCGTCACACTGTCGCCAACCGACAGGCCGAGTTCGCGCCCTTCCTCCTCAGCGAAGCTGACAAGCGGTTCTCCGGAATGGTCCTCCGCCCACCATTCGCCCTCTACGAGAGAGGAATTCTCGGGAAGGGTTGGCGAATAGGTCAGGCCCCGATCGCCGCGCAGTACCCATTCGCCGCCTTCGGCGTGGCGGTCAGCCCATTCCTGCGCCTCGACATCGTTTATGAGTGCGATCCTGCCGCGCAACATCGGCACCGCATTCAGTTCGCCATCCGGTGCAGTCTCAGCGATGATCGAACGGAACTCATCGATCTGATCGTTCTGCACGTCCAGGAAGAAGAAGTTTGGGGCGATTTCCGGCAGGGAGCCGGAGATCTGGCGGCGCAGATTGGTGTCGATAGAGCCGATAGCGACAAGCAGTGTCAGGCCGAGACCGAGTGCCAGCACGACCGAAGGCGTCAGCGCGCCGGGCCGGTGGATATTGCCGATCGCGAGGCGAAGCGGCGTGGAGCGAACGGTCGGCGCGTGCCTTGCCAGCCATTGCAGCAATGTTCCGACGAGGCGCAGCACCAGAAAGGCAAAGAGAACCCCTCCCATGAAGGTCAGCGCCACCGTCTGGTTGCCTGCAATCAGAAGGGCGAGGCCCGCAAGAAGAAGGGCCAGAATGCCGGCCGCCACGAGATATCGAAGCTCGGGGCGCCCGGATAGCGCGCCGCCCGCCGCATCGCGAAAGAGATCGGCCGGCCGCACCCTCGCACTCAGACCAAGGGCTGGGATGGCGAACACCGCTGTCACGAGGAATCCGCACAGCGCGGCATTTGCCAGGGGCAGCCATTGGAGGCCGCCTGATATGCTCACGGGAAGCAGCCCCGCGAGAAACAGACCGGCGACCGGCGGGATCAATGCCGCAAGAATGCATCCGATGGCCACGCCGAACGCGGCAATGATCATGATCTGGATGAGATAGACACGGAAGACGAAACCGCCCGACGCGCCGAGACTGCGCAAGGTAGCGATCACCGCCCGGCGACCGTTCACATGGGCGCGCACGGCATTGGCAACACCTACCCCTCCCACAACAAGCGCGGTCAGCCCCACCAATGTGAGGAACTGGCTGAAACGATCGATGTTTCGGGCAAGGCCCGGCGCTGCCCGGTCGCGGTCCCGTATCGACCATCCGGCTTCGGGAAAACGCTCTTCTGCGGCCTCTCGGACTGCGTCGATATCGCTTTGCGAAGTGTTGCCAGGCAATTTCAGCCGATATTGCCATTCCGTCAAAGCACCGGGCAGAAGGAGGCCGGAGGCGCGCAGCCCGTCGAGCGACGTCAGGAAACGCGGCGCAAACGCAAAGCCCTCGGACGCCGCATCCGGTTCTGTCAGAAGCCGCCCCGCTATACGGAACCGTCCCGTGCCAAGAGCGATCTCGTCGCCGACCGACAGACCGAGCCGTTGCAGCAGCAGATCGGGCACAAGCGCGCCGTAAACACCACCGTCCTCGGCCAGAAGGCTCGCTAAAGCCCCTTCTTCAATTGCCTCGTAATCGACCGAGCCGACAAGGGGCCAGTTGCCGTCCACCGCCTTGACCTCGACCAGCGTCTGATCTGAGCCATCCGGCACGCGGGCCATGGACCGCAGCACGGCCGATTCGGCAACCTCGCCTTGATCGGCAAGAAAGGCTCTCTCCTCATCTGTGGCTTCGCGTTGATTGAGTTCGAACCGCAGATCGCCCCCGAGGATCGTACGCCCCTCCGATGAGAGTGAATCCTGGATCGCTGCCGAAAGTGCGTTGACCCCGCCAATCGCCGCCGTCCCAAGCGCGATGCAGGCAACGAAGATGAAGAAGCCGGAAAGTCCGCCGCGCAATTCGCGTAACGCGAACCGGCAAGCAAGGCGCAGATCGGCGATGGCCTTCATGCCGACCGCCGCCCGTTTGCTTCGGCCGCCTCAATATGGCCCGAACGCATGGCAACGGTTCTGTCACAGCGCCCCGCCAATGCCGGATCATGCGTCACGAGAACCAGCGTGGTGCCAGCCTCTTCAGCGCGCTGGAACAACAGGTCGGCCACATGCCGGCCCGTTTCCTGATCGAGATTGCCGGTCGGCTCGTCGGCAATGAGAAGGCTCGGCGTAGGCGCTAGCGCCCGGGCAATGGCGACCCGCTGCTGCTCCCCGCCCGAAAGCTGGCTCGGCCGGTGGCGGATACGGTCGGCGAGACCCACGGCTCGCAATTCGCGGTCCGCGATCTCGAAGGCGTCGTGGCGGCCCGCCAGTTCCAGCGGCACAGCCACATTCTCCAGTGCGGTCATGTTCGGCACCAGATGAAAACTCTGGAATACGATTCCGACATGGCGGCCCCGAAACCGCGCCATATCGTCTTCGGCAAGATCCGTAATGTCGGTTCCGGCGATCAGGACCCGGCCCCGGTCGACCCGTTCGAGACCGCTCATGACCATCAGCAGCGTCGTCTTTCCCGAGCCCGAGGGGCCCACAATGCCAAGTGATTCGCCTGCCCGAATGGAAAGGCCGACATCGTTCAGCACAGTGACGGCAGATGCCCCGCTTCCAAGCGTCAGGCTGACATCGGAGAGATCGACAGCGAGATCACCGGTCCCGCTCCGGCTCGGAGCGGAAGGACCAGACAGATGTGCAGGGGTGGGGCTCAAGGTTGAGGCTTCCTATATGCAATTTTTGGTAGCACGCGCGGCTGCAAGCCAGCTCGCCCCTCGCATATGGGAACGCATCAATGGCCTTCAAACATTGGTCGAACGGCGGAACATCTGTTTTTTCGCTTCTTGCATTGGTTGTCGGCCTGACCATCGGCACGCCTGCATCGGCCGATCCGGTCAAGATCGTGGCATTTGGCGACAGCCTCATGGCGGGCTACCAGCTTGGCCCGGATGAAGGTTTCGCGCCGCGGCTCGAAGCCGCCCTCCGGGAAAAAGGCTACGAGGCCGAGGTAGCGAATGGTGCCGTTTCCGGAGACACGACAAGCGGCGGCAAGGCGCGCCTCGACTGGACCGTGCCGGACGATACCGACCTCGTTCTCGTCGAACTCGGTGCCAACGATATGCTGCGCGGGTTACCGCCGGAGAATGCGAAGGCCAATCTGGATGCGATTCTTGCGCGCCTCACCGAGCGGGAAATCGCCGCGATCCTTTTCGGAATGCGCGCGGCCCCGCAACTAGGCGCCGGATATGTCGAGAAGTTCGAATCAATCTATCCGACACTGGCGGAAGAATACGAGATACCCCTCGTCCCCTTCTTTCTCGAGGGCGTCGCAGCAAATCGCGACCGGCTTCTCGATGACGGCATGCACCCGAATCCCGCTGGCGTTTCCACCATGGTCGAAAACGTTTTGCCGGTTGTGACGGAGGCCATCGACACCATCGACGGGCGATCGGACTAGACTCGTGCTCTCATCATAGAGCCGGGGACAAGCCTTTTGCCCGCTTGCCGTGTTTTCAAAATGATGATCGGCTAGGCTTACCGAGGTGAAAAAGGAGACCGCCATGCCGCGTCTGTTCGCCGCCCTCGAAGTGCCGCAGGACGCGGCACGCAGCCTAACCCTCGTTCAGGGCGGGCTGCATGGTGCCCGCTGGATCGATCCGGAAAACTTCCACATTACTCTGCGCTTCTTCGGCGACGTCGAAGGTCATGTGGCCGATCAGATCGTCGAATCACTCGATCAGATCAGACGCGCGGCTTTCACGCTGGAACTCGACGGGATTCACGCCTTCGGCAGCAAGAAACCGCATTCCCTCTACGCAGGGGTCTGGCCCTCGGTGCCTCTGAGCGAGCTTGCCGCCGATATCGATCGCCGGGCGAAGCGGTTGGGCCTGCCGTCCGACAAGCGCAAATTCACGCCGCATGTGACGCTCGCCCGGCTCCGCAATCCCGACAACCGGGAACTGGCCCGTTGGCTGGCAGGTCGCGGCGGCTTTCGGACCTTACCGTTCCCGGTCTCACGCTTTGTCCTGATGAGTTCGCGAGACAGCGTCGGCGGCGGCCCGTACGTCGTGGAAGAAAGCTGGGCGCTGACGACAAACCCGGAAAAGAGCCAACGATCCGCCTCCTATGAGGATGCCTTCAGCGCCTGACTATTGGTGCAGAATCGAAAGCGGCGGCTCGTCAGACGGGCCGCCGCTTATAGGTTTTTACCAGTGCTCACCGCGCGGCGCTTCGTCGTGACGCACCGGATGGGGCGTGGTCGCGTCCTCGCCGGCCACCATGCCGAGCTTTTTGTGTTCAGCCCGTAGCGCCAGGAAGAGACACCAGCACATTGCAACCACCACGACGGTAAAGGGAATACCCATGGAGACGGCGGCGCCTTGCAATGCGTTCAACCCGCCACCGAGAAGCAGTGCGATAGCAACAAGACCTTCGAAGGTGCACCAGAAGACGCGCTGAGCGACCGGTGCATCCATCTTGCCGCCGGCCGTGATCGTATCGATCACGAGAGAGCCCGAATCCGAGGACGTTACGAAGAACACCACGATCAGGATCAGGCAGATCGGCGCAACGATGCTGTAGAGCGGGAACTGGTCGATCATACGGAAAAACGAGAGTTCGGGCCGATAGGCGACAACAACCTCCTTGGCGCCTTCATAGCCTGCGGCAAGCTGTTCCAGCGCCATGCCTCCGAAAACGCTCATCCACAGCGCGCAGACGAGCGACGGAAGAACCAGAACGCAGATGATGAACTCGCGGACGGACCGGCCGCGCGAAACACGCGCGATGAACATGCCGACAAAGGGCGACCAAGCGATCCACCACGCCCAGTAGAAGGTCGTCCACCCATGCATGTAGCCGGTATCCTCGCGACCGAACGGGTTGGACAGTGGAATGAAATTGACGACGTAATCCACCATGGTGCCACCGAAGCGACCAAGAAGGGTAAGGGTCGGTCCGACGAACAGCACGAAGAAGAAGAGGGCGAGCGCCAGCCACATATTAATCTCTGCCAGTCGTTTCACGCCCGCATCCATGCCGAGCAGCACCGATCCGAGCGCCACCGCCGTGATGATGAGAATGAGAATGACGACCCCGCCCTGCCCTATCTCCATACCGAAAACGTCGGTCAGGCCGGCTGCGATCTGCTGGGCGCCGAGGCCGAGCGTCGTTGTCAGGCCAAAAAGCGTGGCAAAGACGGCCAGAATATCGATGGCATGGCCCCACCAGCCCCAGACACGCTCCCCCAGCACTGGGTAGAACGCCGACCGCAGTGTAAGCGGAAGGCCCAGATTGTAGCAGAAGACGGCCAGGCTGAGCGCAACGACGACATAGACGGCCCAGGCGGAAAAGCCCCAGTGAAAGACGGTGCCGGCGAGGCCCATATTGCCGATCGTGCCATCCGCTGCGATGGGATTGATTCCAAGCGGCAGCGATTCCAGCTCCGGCAAGGAGTAGTACATCGGCTCCAGCACGGAGAAGAACAGAAGGCCGATCCCCATCCCGGCAGAGAACAGCATGGCGATCCAGGAGGGATAATTATAATCGGGTGATGCGCCCTCGCCGCCGATCGTGACTTTTCCGAGCGGCGAGACCGCGACCACCAGGCAGAACACGAAAATGATGTTCACTGCGATCATCAGGAACCAGTCGAACGTACTGGTGAGCCATGGACGCAGCCAGCCGAACAGTTCCGCGGAGGCCTCCTGATTGAGAAGCGAGACCACCACGAAGACAACGATCGCCATGGCGGAGATCACGAAGACGGGATTGTGAATATCCAGCCCGAAGGGTCGGATATTGTCCTGCCCGAGTTCGTAATCCGTTTCATAGGTGATGGTATCGGGCGAGAAGGATGCATCCTGATGCATCGCTTCAAGCTCATGGTCCTGCTGCGTCACGCCCTACTCCTCATGCCTGCCAAATGCAGTGATGAGAACGAAAACACATCCGCCGAAAGATAGCAATTTAACGAGTGAGCAGAATATTCGAACGCAGATGATCAAACTCTATATTTTCTTCATGGCGGCGCGTCTTTCCGAACAGTGTTCGAGAGCCTTCAAAGGTTTGTCGCGCAGTCTCTTTTTATGCCGGCCGGAACGATTGAACCTTTCACGCCTTCTCCAGTAAATATGGAGGGAACATCGTATGACGGACGTGATGAAGGGCGATGCGCTGAAGAAGGCACTGGCGGACTGGTTGCCAGGATGGGAGGTTGCATCTTCGGGCGACGCGATCGCGAAGAGCTTTCGTTTCAAAGACTTCAGGGCCGCCATGGCATTCATGAACGATGTCGCGGACGACGCTGAACGGCTCAACCACCATCCGGACTGGTCAAACAGTTACAATACGGTCGATATTCAGCTCACGACCCATGATGCGGGCGGCGTGACAGAACGCGATATCGAACTGGCGCGTATCATCGAGTCCAAGGCGTCCGGGAAGCAATAACATCGTTGAATGTTGCAGGCTCCGATCACACGACCCATTTATGAACCATCGTGGAAAAGGCCGGTCGCCGGCTGGAGGACTGACATGGAGAAATCCAGGATCGAGAATATTCTTGCGCCCGTCTCCGATAGGGAACGGGCCGAGCGAGAGGATCGCGTGCGCCGTTCCTTCTGGACCAAGCTGAAGCGTGTCGCCCGGCAGATTCCCTTTATCGAGGATCTGGTTGCGGCCTATTACTGTGCTCTCGATCCCCACGTGCCGATCAAGGCGCGCGGCATACTTCTTGCCGCCCTCGCCTATTTCATTCTACCGTTCGACTTCCTTCCCGATATCATCCTTGGCATCGGTTTCACCGACGACATGGCAGTGCTGATGTATGCGATATCCACCATTCGCGGGCATATGACAGAGGCGCACTACGCCGCGGCCCGAAAGGCTTTGGCGGATGAAGATATCGATGTGGAGCAGGCAGAAGCCGGGCCGGCCTGAACGGCTTTCGGCCGTCCCGTTCTCGTACAATCCGCCCCTGCTCGGAGTGGCAGCCAAAGAATTGCCGAATTTGCCGCGTTTGAGTGCTTCGCAACGACGGGGCAGCCAGATCGAAGCGGAAGACCGGCCACGGAAATTCCCAGGCTTCACGCAAACTTAACCGTGACGGCGCGAAACTGGCTGCAACCGACGAGGCCTTGATTTTGAGGCCTGTTCTCATGCGATGAAAGGGTTTCGAAAACCATGTCGAGCCGAACCGGAAAAGCGATCGCCGCCTTTCTTATCGCCAGCTTCATGGCCGGGCCGGCTTTCGCCCAGGCCAAACTGGTCAAGGCCAACAATGATTGGTCTCTCTATCAGGCGCAGGAAGGCGGCACCTGTTTTGGCGCCACTCTTGCAAAGACGAAACAGCCTCCCAGCCTCAATCACGGCGACAATTTCTTCATGGTGATGAAGGATGACGACAAGGTGTCGCCGCAGTTCGTTGCCGGCTATTCCATGAACGAAAAGAACACGGTCACCGTGAGCGTCGGCGGCAAGAGCTTCGACATGTTCGCCGAAGGAAACCGCGCCTGGCTTGCTGATTCCAGCCAGTCCGATGCGCTCGTCGCCGCCATGAAGGCCGGGTCCGATATGACGGTCCGTGCACAGTCCGGTCGCGGCAACGACACCAGCTACACCTTCTCGCTCTCCGGCGTGACGGCGACGATCGACGGCTTCTCCGGCTGCTGATCGCCTGAACGGCACGGCTGGCCGCCAATACGATAGCTTTTCGCCCGCTTCGAACGTGCTTACCTTGCACGTTCGGCGGGCGATCCGTATGTGTACACCACTCCCGATGCAGCCCGAAACCGACCGGACATTCTCATCATGGCCGTTTCCATCGACCTGACCGATCCGAAAACGCGAGAGGATCTTGCCGCGCCCGTGGTTGCCTCGGCACGCGCCGCGACGGCCGAAAAGCCGGCGCTGATCGGCATGAACCGCGATGAGATGGCCGCTGCCCTTGGCGAGGTGGGAGTGCCCGAGCGCCAGAGACGGATGCGGGTCAGCCAGCTCTGGCACTGGCTCTATGTGCGGGGGGTTTCGGATTTCTCCGACATGTCGAATGTCAGCAAGGATCTGCGGACCAAACTGGCCGAGCGCTATACCATTTCACGTCCCGAGATCGTCGAAGAGCGAATCTCCGAAGATGGTACGCGCAAATGGCTGTTTCGCTTTCCCGCCCGTGGTGCAGGCCGGCCGGTGGAGGTCGAGACGGTCTATATCCCCGAAGAGGACCGCGGCACGCTGTGCATATCCTCCCAGGTGGGCTGCACGCTGACCTGCTCCTTCTGCCACACCGGTACGCAGCGTCTGGTGCGCAATCTTACCGCCGAAGAAATCCTCTCCCAGCTTCTGACGGCCCGCGACCGCCTTGGTGACTTCCCTGAAAAGGATACGCCTGCCGGCGGCATCGTGCCGGCGGAAGGTCGTAAGGTCACCAATATCGTCATGATGGGGATGGGCGAGCCCCTCTACAATTTCGAGGCCGTGAAGAAGGCGCTTCTGATCGCCTCGGATGGTGAAGGCCTGTCGCTCAGCAAGCGCCGCATCACACTATCCACCTCTGGTGTGGTTCCGGAAATCTACCGTACCGGCGAAGAGATCGGCGTCATGCTGGCGATCAGCCTGCACGCCTGTAATGACGAATTGCGCGACGTTCTCGTGCCGATCAACAAGAAGTATCCGCTGGAAAAGCTGATGGAGGCGTGCCGCGCCTATCCGGGCCTCTCCAATGCGCGCCGCATCACCTTCGAATATGTGATGATCAAGGGCGTAAACGACAGCATGGCGGACGCCCGCGATCTGGTTAAACTCCTGAAGGGCGTCCCAGCGAAGGTCAACTTGATCCCCTTCAATCCCTGGCCGGGCAGTTCCTATGAGTGTTCCGAATGGGAGCAGATTGAAGCTTTCGCCGATTTTCTCAACGCCGCCGGGTATGCCTCACCCATCCGCACACCACGCGGTCGCGATATTCTGGCAGCCTGCGGCCAGCTCAAGAGCGAGAGTGAACGTATGCGCAAGGCCGAACGCCTGAAGCTCGAGGGGCTGATGGTCGCGGGCCACGGCGCCGACTGACGGACCTGATGCGAGCCGTCTTCCGCCTCCTTGCCATCGGCTTTGGTTATGGTCTCGCCACCATCGTGGCGACCGCTGCGGTTACGGTTCTTTTTGCCATCGTTGGCGAAGGCAATGAGTTCGTCGAGGGCTTCAGCGCGCTCGTCTTTTTCTTCACCATGCTGCCGGTCTTCGGCACTTTCGTTCTGAAGGCGTGGCTGCCGATCGTCGTGATTGCGGAATGGCGCCAATGGCAGAGCTGGCTGATCTATGTGGTACTGGCCATACTCATCGGCATATTGGGAGCTTTCCTCGGGCCCGATGGTGTCGTCGACGCCGCCCCGTTGGCCGCCTCAGCCGCTTTGGGCGGCCTGACCTACTGGCTGATCGCCGGTCGCAATGCGGGCCGCTGGTATGACCGGCGAAGCGCTTAGAAGTCCGGTGTTTTACCTCACCTTTTCCCTCGCACTTTAAGAGCCCGATATTGCTGCGTTGCAAAAGGCAGCAAAGCTGCGCCACAATCAGCGGTATTACGGGCAGATCTTTCGAAACCGCACAATTGTTGTACCGCGCTTACCGATCCCGATGAAATCCGGACCCATGCATCGATACCTTTTTCACGCTCTCCGTCCGCTTCTCTGCCTCCTGATCCTCCTGAGCGGCCTTGCCGCACCGGCTCTGGCACAATTGCCGAACATGAGCGGCAATCCACCGTCCGAACAGGAGGAAACGGTCACCGATGCATTCGGCCGCACCACCCCCCGAGGCACGGTGCAGGGCTATCTCGCGGCGATGGCCCAGAACGATCCGATCCAGGCCGGACGATTTCTACAGGTGGAACCAGGCTCCGCCAGGGCTGAGACACTCGCAGAGCAGTTGAGAACTGTTCTTGACCGCTCCGGACGCCTCGCGCCGGTGTCAGAGATCAACAACACGAATGAAGGTGCAAGCGGCGACGGGCTGGAAGGCGATCTCGATCAGGTCGGCATTATCAGTTCCCCCGATGGCGATGTACCCCTTCTCGTCCGGCGGATTCAGCAGGACGGCCATGCCGTTTGGGTGGTCGCTGACGAAACGCTGAAAGCGCTGCCCAAACTGGCCAACCAGTCCGTTGCCACACTGATCGAGCGCTATACGCCTTCGAGCCTGAAAGGCTATGAACTGCTTGGCATACCAGCCGGCGACTGGGCGGCGGTGCCGGTGCTGGCGTTTCTAACCTTTCTGATCGGCTGGTGCCTGGCCTGGGCGCTGACCGCCTTCGCGATCAACACATGGCTGCGGCGCGCGCCGGCGGAGACGCGCGACGAAGCGCGGCGCGTCCGCGTGCCACTCGCCTTCCTCTTTTCCAACGGCCTCTTTCGGTTCGCCTGTCTCGGCCTAGGCGTTTCGGTCATCGCCCGGCAATGGACCTTCCAGCTTTACGATATCATCGCGATCCTTTCCCTCGTCTGGATCGTCTTCATCGTGACCTCGGCCGTTGCACGCCGTCTGCTCGATACGATGACGCGGCGCGAGAAGACATCGGCCATCTCCGGCACCAAGCTGATAACGCGGCTTATCAACGCCGTCGCCCTCTTCATCGGTCTCTTTCAGATTCTCGACATGCTCGGTTTCGATGTGGGTACGGGCCTGGCTGCTCTCGGTATCGGTGGTCTGGCCCTCGCGCTCGGCGCGCAGAAGACGATCGAGAACCTCGTCGGCTCCGTCATGTTGGTCGTCGATCAGCCAATCCGCGTCGGCGATCTCTGCCAGTTCGAAGGCGTCTTCGGCACAGTTGAGGATATCGGCATTCGTTCGACCCGCGTGCGCACGCTCGAACACACCGTCGTCACGATTCCGAACGGCGCGTTCTCATCCATGCAGATCGAGAACTTTACCCGGAAGGAGCGGTTTCTTTTCCACCATCAGTTCGGCGTGCGCTACGAAACGACCGCCGAGGAGATCGAACGTGTTCGTCAGGCGCTCAAGGCCTATCTGAAGGAGCATCCCGCCATTCAGGACGACGATCCGGCAGTCCGTTTTCTGAACTTCGGTGCCGACAGCCTGACGATGGAGATCTTCGTCTATATCGAGACGCGCTCGATCCCGAAATTTTTCGATTATCAGACGGAATTGCTGATGGGCGTCATGAACACCGTCCAGGGTGAGGGCGTCGAATTCGCCTTCCCGTCCCAGACAGTCTATCTGTCGCGCGACAGCCGAGCCCCGGCGAACTTCCTGGGCGGAAAGCCGGAATCGACGGCTCGCGAAAACAAGCCTCCGTCAGCTTGAAGCGGCGAACCGCCCATAGCGCTTTTGACCGGACGGCGTCGATTCCGCGGCGCTCACCGGAGCCTTGTGATCATTTGCGGCCATGACTTCACGCAAATCGCTGAGCACGGTGGACAAGATATCCAGATCGGTCGGGCCCAGCCTGACAAGCTGGTTTTCCATCTCGTCCGGATCGACACCGGCCTCGCAGAGCTCGCGCAAGGCATCAAGAATGGTCTCTTCGCTATCGAACCGACGCGCCGATAGCCTTAACTGCGTTTGGACGTCCACTTCGCGGTCCCCTCATCGAATCGCGCCCCGCCCAAGCGTTACCACAAATATCGTTTTGCGTCGAAATTTCGGAAAATTTGTGCGAAGTGCCTGAGAGCGCAGCCGGCGCTGCTGCAAGTCGCGGCCGTCATATCGCGAACTCAGAAAATGCAGTGGTTCAATGGGAGAGTGGCCGCTCGGCGAGGCAGAGCGTCGCGTCGTCGGGCGCGGTGCGCACCTCGTAGCCCAATGATCGCTCAAGGCCGATAACGGCCCGATTCTGGCGCGAGCCGACCAGAAGCGAGGCATGATAGCCACGGGCTTCCGCAAAGCGCTCCGCCTCGAAAACCAGAAGGGAGGCGATGCCCTTCCGCCGAAAGCTAGGATCGACGCTCAGCGCAATCTCGGCGGTGTCGAATCTGTTATCGCCCGCCACGAGTGCATAACCGAGCACCGTATTTTCGAATTCGTCAAAGGCCAGAATGATCGTCTTGTGCTCATGGTCGCCATTCAGCATCTCGGCGATCCGTTCGGGCGAGACGGTCGACATCGACGACAGAAAACGAAAATGAAGGTCTTCGGGCCGTTGGCGCCGATGAAAATCGGACAAGGCCCCCGCATCGTCCGGCCCGCCATAGCGAAGAACCACCGGCAGACCCTTCTTGGTTGCGGTCTTGCGACGCACATCCGTGGTTTGCCAAGAGGCCGATTTCGGCCGCTCGGCATGTGGATGTCGCAAGATCTTATGAACGAGTTGGGATAGCTGCGGATACATCGGTTTCGACCTTTGCTGCGGACCGGTTCATCCGGGAAAAGGTGGGTGTCCCTCTAAATTCATCGCACATATAGAGGTTTGTGCCACGAGTCGGAATGCATTTATTGCATTGCAGCATGGCAGAATGTGGACAAGCGCGCACCAAACGCGGCTCGTTCCGGCCAACGCGGCTTTTTAGACGGAAGACGGTTCTTGTTCGAGCTCCCCGCCCTGCTGTAGAAGCGCCGCAAAAGAGTTTGCGCTGCGCTAACGCAGCGTCCCACACAAGATTGAACGGAACGGATTGGATATGAGCGAAGCAGCCGAAAAATGGCAGGGCGTCAAGAAGGTTGTACTGGCCTATTCAGGCGGTCTCGACACGTCGATCATCCTGAAATGGCTGCAGACCGAGCTCGGGGCCGAGGTCGTGACCTTCACCGCCGATCTGGGCCAGGGGGACGAACTCGAGCCCGCGCGCAAGAAGGCCGAGATGCTCGGCATCAAGGAAATCTACATCGAGGATTTGCGCGAGGAATTCGTGCGCGACTTCGTCTTCCCGATGTTTCGCGCCAATACGGTCTATGAAGGGACCTATCTGCTCGGCACATCCATCGCCCGACCCCTGATCTCAAAGCGACTCGTCGAAATCGCCAAGGAAACCGGCGCCGACGCGATTGCCCACGGCGCGACCGGCAAGGGCAACGACCAGGTTCGCTTCGAGCTTTCCGCCTATGCGCTTAGCCCGGACATCAAGGTGATCGCCCCCTGGCGCGACTGGGAATTCAAGAGCCGGACGGATCTTCTGGATTTTGCCGAGAAGAACCAGATCCCGGTGCCGAAGGACAAGCGCGGCGAAGCCCCCTTCTCGGTCGACGCCAATCTTCTGCACTCGTCCTCCGAGGGCAAAGTGCTGGAAGACCCATGGGAAGAAGCACCCGAATACGTCCATATGCGCACCATCAGCCCGATGGATGCACCGGATGAGCCGACCGAGATTACGATCGGCTTCAGCAAGGGCGACGCCGTCTCCATCAACGGCGAGGAGCTTTCGCCGGCGACCATTCTGACGAGACTGAACGATCTGGCTCGCGACAATGGCATTGGCCGCATCGATCTGGTCGAGAACCGCTTCGTCGGCATGAAGAGCCGCGGCGTTTACGAGACGCCGGGTGGCACGATCCTGCTGGCCGCTCATCGCGCGATCGAGAGCATCACGCTGGATCGCGGTGCGGCGCACCTCAAGGACGAGTTGATGCCGCGCTATGCGGAGCTGATCTATAATGGCTTCTGGTTCAGCCCGGAGCGCGAAATGCTGCAAGCTGCCATCGACAAGGCGTCCGAGAATGTCGAGGGCGACGTTCGACTGAAGCTCTATAAGGGCAACGTGATCGTCACGGGCCGCAAGTCGCCGAAAAGCCTCTACTCCGAAGAACTCGTGACCTTCGAAGACGATCAGGGCGCTTACGACCAGAAGGACGCCGCCGGCTTCATCAAGCTGAACGCTCTGCGCCTTCGGACCCTCGCCAAGCGGGATCGATAGCGAAAGGCGATCCGTGTCGCACGCAGAACGCAAGTCGGACAGCGCTGCCCCTCCCGTCTTCGGTGAGGATTTCAGGGCCGAGTTCGAAACCCTCCTCGCCTGGCGCCGCGACGTGCGGCACTTTACGGGCGAGGCGCTGCCTGATGGGGCTCTCGAGCGGTTGATTGCGACGACCGCACTTGCACCGTCGGTCGGGAATGCCCAGCCATGGCGGTTCGTCTGCGTCTCATCGCCCGTCTTGCGCGAGCAATTGGCGGATCACGTGGACGCCGCCAGCCGCGCCGCGGCGAAAGCCTACGCCCCCGAAAGAGCCGCCGCCTATCGTGCGCTCAAGCTGCACGGCCTGCGCGAAGCGCCGGAGATCCTTGCGGTCTATTCCGACGAAAAGCCGGCCGCCGGCCATGGTCTCGGCATCGCCACCATGCCCGAAATGCTGCGCTATTCGACCGTCATGGCCATTCATACATTCTGGCTTGCCGCCCGGACGCAAGGAATCGGAGTGGGGTGGGTTTCGATTGTGGAGCCGCAAACGGTGAACCGTCTGCTCGACTTGCCGGATGACTGGTCGCTGATCGCGATTCTCTGCGTGGGGTATCCGGCCTTGCAGACCGACAGACCTGAACTGGCAATGCGCGGCTGGCAGGATCGGACGGTTCCCGATATCATTCGTCGCTAGACGGCCTTCACGCGATACCGGGCAAATCGCGGCGGTCTATCCATAGAAAATTCCCGCTCCCGACCCCATCTTCACGGTCGAAGGAGCCCGTCATGATTCCCTATTCCGTCCTCGATCTGTCGCCCGTGCCGGAAGGTGCGACGCCCGCCGATGCACTGGCCAACACGCTCGATCTGGCGAAACACGCCGAAGAATGGGCGTACACGCGCTACTGGCTCGCCGAGCATCATAACATGACCGGCATCGCCAGCGCGGCGACCTCTATCGTTATCGGACAGGTTGCGGCGCATACCAGGACCATCCGTGTCGGTGCGGGCGGCATCATGCTCCCGAACCATGCGCCGCTTGTCGTTGCCGAACAGTTCGGCACGCTGGCGACGCTCTTTCCGGACAGGATCGATCTTGGCCTCGGTCGGGCACCCGGTACCGATATGATGACGGCAAGGGCGCTGCGCCGCAGCCTCGAGAACTCGGACAACTTCCCGCAGGATGTCGTCGAACTCATGGGTTATTTCGACGATGCGAGCGCCGATCAGCGGGTCCGCGCCGTGCCCGGCGCCGGCACCCATGTGCCCGTCTGGATTCTTGGTTCCAGCCTGTTCGGCGCCCAGTTGGCCGCCCATCTTGGCCTGCCTTACGCCTTTGCATCGCACTTCGCGCCGGCTGCGCTCGAACAGGCGTCTGAGGTCTATCGCGAGACGTTCCGGCCGTCAGAGGCGCTGGAAAAGCCGCATTTCATGCTCGCGATCAACGTCTTTGCCGGCGAGAGCGACGAGGAGGGTGCCTATTTACGGACATCCATGCAGCAGGCTTTCGCCAATCTCCGCACCGGCAAGCCCGGCCCCCTTCCCCGTCCGGTTGAGGACATCGATGCCGAGATCGGACCGCAAATGCGTCAGATGGTGGATGAAGCGCTGCGTATCTCCGCGGTGGGTTCGGCCAAGTCGGTGGAACACCAACTGAGCAAACTGATCGCAGCGCATGAACCCGATGAGGTCATCCTGACCGGCCAGATTCACGATCATGCTGCGCGGCTGAACTCGTTCCGCATCGCATCCTCCTGTCTCGGCCATCTTCAGGCCGCCTGAGACGCCCGCCAAACCGCCTCAGTCGTTTCTGTTGGTCTCGGCGCGAAGCGCCCGACCTGTCGATTGCGGGCCGACCGTCATGTCGTGACGGGGCTCCGGCTCGGCCAAATGCGGATTGCTCCGGTAGACCAGGTAGCAAAGGATGGCCGCGCCACCCATGATCGGAATGAGAAGGCCCATCGCGAATAAGGGGTCGCCCAGCGCCGCGCCGATTGACCCCATCAGCAGGCCAGCGCCCATCTGCATGAAGCCCGTCAGGGAGGAAGCGGCCCCGGCAATGTGGGGAAATGGCGCAAGCGACGCCGTCAACATGGCGGGCATGACCAGGGCGATACCAAAAGAGTAGAATCCGACCGGCACCATGACCTTCAGAAAGCTCGGCTCTTCAAAGAGCAGCAAAGAGACCCCGAGCGAACCGATGGCGATGAATCCCAGGCCAAAGGGCACCAGTTGATAGGCACTGAAACGGCGCATCAGAAAACGCGTCGTAATCGAGCCTGTGAAGAAGCTGCCGGTCTGCACCAGCATGGAAAGGCCGAACTGGCTGGGCGTCAGCCCGATATCGTCCATCAGGATGAAGGGCAGGAAGGTGGCTTGGGTGTAGAGAGCGCCCACCGCTCCACCGATCACGCCGCTGGTCGTCAGAAAGTGGCGATTGGTGATCAGGTAGAGGTAGGAGCCACCGAGCACCCTGAGATTGAGGCGCGACCTGTCCGGAACCACGGTTTCGCGCAGGCTGAAAACCGCGCCGGCCATGACGGTCAGGCCAAGAAGCGCCATCAGAAAGAAGATCGCCTGCCAGGTCGAGACTTCCAGAACCAAACCGCCGATCGTCGGCGCGAGCGCCGGGCCGACGGCAAGAATGATGCCGATCAGATTCATGATCCGCGAGCTTTGGTCCTGGGTAAAAAGATCGCGGACCACCGCACGGGCGATCGCCTGTCCCGCCGAAGCGCCCACGCCTTGCACGAACCGAGCGGCAATCAGGAAACCGATGGATGGGGCAAAGAGCGCCGCGAGCGAGGCCGCAAAATAGATCGCCATGAAGATGATGGTGACGGGCCGCCGCCCGAGCGCATCGGAAAGCGGGCCGGCCACCAGTTGCGACACGGCAAAGCCGGCGAAATAAAGGGTGAGCGTCAATTTCACCATGGCTTCGGTCGTGCCGAATGCCTCGACGATCTGTGTCATGGCAGGCGTATAGAGAGCCATCGAGATCGGCCCGATGGCCACGAAGAGAGCGCCAAGGAGGCTGACTCGCCGCTCGCTCATCACCGGCCCGGTTTCGACACCGGTCGATTCCGGAGTACCCTCATTACCGGAGGCGGAGGCGACACGACGATCCATATGCATTTCGCTTTGGTCTCGATCAAGCATCGGTGTTCTCCTCGTTCGGGACCGATGCCGAGATGGAAACGTTTTCTTGGGCGAGAAGATTGGCACGCATCTTGTGAACCACTTGCGCATAGATCGCGTAGTCGTGCCGGTCGATATCGGCTTCCGCGCGCCCCCGTAAAAGCGCTTTTACCTGGTCAATCCGCTCTAGAACCGGCGTACTGGCCTCGGTCAATTGAACACGTTTGGCGCGACGGTCGTCAGGGTCGGATTCACGGCGCACAAATCCGGCCTTTTCGAGCCGGTCGATCAGGCCTGTCACGCTCATCGCGCCGATCGCCAGCCGTTCCGCGATATCGGCCTGACGGGATGGACCATGTTTCGCCAGCACATTGAGCAAGCGTGCTTCCGCCGGCGTGAGAACCACGTCGGAAGCGGCGATTTCCTCTTCGAACCGAAGCCGGAACAGACGGACAAGATCGAAGATCTCGAAAATATTGATCTCAGTGGCAGATGACATAGTAAGAGATACTTATCGTAAGGTTGGCTTATTAATTGCTAGATATCGATGCTCCTCCCTTCTCGCAAGATCCTCGATGGCCTTGTTGCGAAGACGGTGCGTCAACCTAAATGAAGAGGCGACCTTCCATCAGAACGGACTTTCCATGACCGCCCCCTCCATCGATCTTGCCGCCCATCCACTCACGCACTGGACGGGGGAACTCGGCCTGCCGGACTTCGCTGCCATCGATCAGGCCGATTTCGAGCCGGTCTTCGACGCGGCGATGGCGGCGCACCGAAGCGAGATCGAAGCGATCGCCACCAATGAGGAGGCCCCGTCCGTCGACAATACGCTCAAGGCGATGGAATTGGCCGGTGAACCGCTGTCGCGTGTCCTGGCTATCTTCTCCGCCCTGGCGGGGGCAGACACCAATCCACACATTCAGGCGCTCGAACGAGCCATATCGCCTGCCCTGAGCCGCCATTTCTCCAGTATCGCAATGAACGAAGCGCTGTTTGCCCGTGTCGATGCGCTTTGGGAAAAACGTGATGAGCTTGGTCTCGATGGGGAGACAGGCCAGGTCCTTGAGAAGACCTGGAAGGGGTTCGTCCGGGCCGGCGCGAAGCTGCAAGGCGACGACAGATCCCTGTTCGCCGAGATTGGCGCCAGGCTGGCCGAACTCGGCACCGCATTCGGTCAGAACGTGCTCAAGGACGAAGCGGAATGGGAGCTGGTCCTCGACGAGGCAGACGTCGCCGGCTTGCCGAGCGATCTGCTTGAATCGATGGCGGCTGCGGCGCAGTCACGCGGCCATGAAGGCCGCTATGTCGTCACCCTCTCCCGCTCGCTTTACGAGCCCTTCATGCAGGCTTGCGGCAAGGCCGAATTTCGCGAGACCGCTTACAAGGCCTTCACCAATCGGGGCAGCCTTTCTGAAGAAACGGACAATGCACCGATCATCGCTGAGACGCTTCGCTTGCGCGATGAAAGGGCGAAATTGCTCGGCTACGAAACATTCGCGGCCTTCAAGCTCGATAATACGATGGCCAAGACGCCGGTCCGTGTCATGGAACTGCTCGAACCGGTCTGGGAACGTGCAAAGGCCGTCGCGGAAGATGACCGCCAGGCCCTCGGCGAACTCGCTTCGGCCGAGGGGCAGAACGCAGAGATCGACGGCGCCGACTGGCGCTATTGGCAGGAAAGGCTGCGGACGGAGCGGTTCGCCTTCGATGAAGCAGAACTGAAACCCTATCTCGCGCTCGAACGCGTCATCGAGGCCTGTTTCGACGTCGCGCGCCGCCTGTTCGGGCTTCAGATGGTCGAGCGGAGTGACCTGAAAGGCTGGCACCCGGACGTTCGCGCCTTCGAAGTCCATGATGCTGACGGCGCGATACGCGGCCTCTTTCTCGCCGACTATTTCAACCGCCCGTCGAAGCGCTCGGGCGCATGGATGAGCCGGCTGCAGAGCGCTCATAAACTCGATGGCGGCGAAAAACCGATCATCTACAACGTTATGAATTTCGCAAAGCCGAAAGAGGGTCAGCCCGCCCTGCTGTCGATGGATGAAGCACGAACGCTTTTCCACGAATTCGGCCATGCGCTTCACGGTCTTCTCTCGGAGGTGACGTGGCCATCGATCTCCGGCACTTCGGTCAGCCGCGACTTCGTTGAGCTTCCAAGCCAGCTCTACGAACACTGGTTGACCGTTCCCGAGATCATGCAGAGCCACCTGCGCCATGTGCGTACGGGTGAACCGATCCCCGCCGAGCTGATGGAGAAGCTGGAGGCTGCTCAGGGCTTCGGGCAGGGCTTTGCCACGGTCGAGTTCACTGCCTCGGCGCTGATGGACATGAAATATCACGACGGTGCGCCGGCGGACGATCCCCTCGCCTTCGAAGCGCAGACGATGGATGCGCTCGGCAAACCGGACGCGATCGCCATGCGCCACCGGAGCCCCCACTTCCAGCATATCTTCGCGGGCGATGGATATTCAGCCGGCTACTATTCCTATATGTGGAGTGAGGTCCTGGACGCCGATGCGTTCGAAGCCTTCACCGAGACGGGCGATCCCTTCAATCCCGAGATTGCAAGGAAACTGCGCGAGAACATCTATGCCGCAGGCGGCAGCGACGACCCCGAAAAGCTCTACACGGCGTTTCGCGGGCAGATGCCGAAGCCCGAGGCCATGATGCGCAAGCGCGGTCTTCTGACAGAGAATTCACGCGAAGTGTGATTCACGTGAAACGCAGGGCGGCTCACCAGTCGATCGGTTCGCCGTGCTGATCGAAAAAGCCGCCCGTGTCCTCCGTCGCAAGGCGATCCAGAACGCGGACGAGATTCGCCGCGGCCTCCCTCGGCAAGACGGTTTTATGGCGGCCCTGATAGGCGGCGGTAAAAGGTGTCTCTACGGTTCCGGGATGCAGAGCCACCAGCGTGAGACTCTTGTGACTTCGCGACAACTCAATCGCAGCGCAACGCAGATACTGGTTGAGCGCCGCCTTTGAGGCCCGGTACCCGTACCATCCGCCGATCCGGTTATCGCCGATCGAGCCGACACGGGCGGAAAGCACGCCGATCCGCGCTGTTGTATCGCGAACCAGTTTCGTCTTCAGATGTTTGAGGACCATAAGCGGGCCGATGGCGTTGACCGCCATCAGATATGCCAGGCTCTCGGGTTTGCATTCTTCGAGCCGTCTTTCAGGCCCTGCCGGTTCGACCGACAGGATACCGGTGGCGAGGAAAATCCGGTCGAAGTCGCCATCGACACGGCCGACGCCCCGTTCGATTGAGCTTTCGTCTGTGATATCGAGACCGTCATCCGTGCGCGATAATGTCAGGACCTCGCCATCCTGCGCGCATCGTTCGGCAAGCGCCAAGCCGATACCGCCCGACGCGCCAACGATCAGTGTTCGGAGCGTTTTCTTCTCAGACAAAGGCACTTTCACCGGTAATCGCCCGCCCGACGATCAGTGTCTGCACCTCGCGGCTGCCTTCGTAGGAGTAGATCGCTTCGGCATCGGCGAAGAACCGCGCGACCTTGTGCTCCAGAAGGATGCCATTGCCGCCGAGCGCTTCACGGCCGCGTGCGACAGCTTGCCGCATCTGCGCGGTACAGAAGGCTTTTGCAAGGGAGGCCTGCTCTTCGCTGTCCTCGCCCGCATCCTGCAATTCGGAGAGGCGTTTGCACATCAGCAGGGAAGCGGTGACGGCCCCGAGCATTTCGACAAGATGTTCCTGGATCAACTGAAACGAAGCGACGGGTTCCCCGAACTGCTCACGCTTTCTTGTATAGGCGAGAGCCGTCTCGAAGGCGCCGAGCGCGCAGCCAGCCGCCTGCCAGGCCACCGATCCGCGCGACAGCCGCAGCACCTTGGCGGTATCCTCGAAACTTCTCGCCCCCGGCAGCCGATTGGCCTCGGAGACACGACAATCCTTGAGCGTGATGATCGCATTCTGAACGATGCGCAGCGCGATCTTGTCGGCAATCACCTCGGTCTCGAAACCCGGCGTCCCCTTCTCGACCACGAATGCCTTGACCTGATTGTCGGATTCGTCGCGCGCCCATATGACGTTGAGATCGGCGAAGGAGGCATTGCCGATCCATTTCTTCTGGCCGTTCAAGACCCATTGATCCCCCTCGCGCCGGGCCGTGGTCAGCATGCCCTCGCTGATGGCCGAGCCGACCTGAGGTTCGGTCAGGCCAAAACTCCCGATCAGTTCGAAATTGCGCATTTTCGGCAGCCATTCGGCTTTCTGTTCGTCCGATCCGCAATGATAGATGGAAGCGGCGGCAAGCGGCCCCTGCACACCCACGAACGTGCCGATCGAGGGATCGATCCGTGTCAGCTCGACAGCGATCAACCCGTCCAGAAGATAGGATTGATCGCGAAAGCCTTCGCCCGACCAGGCCGTACCGATCAGGTCGAGTTCTCCAAGTTTCGGAATGATGTCATGAGGAAAGGTCGCGTCGCGCCAGTGCTGATCCACGATCGGCGCGACCTCGGTTTCCATGAAAGCGCGAAGACGTTTCAAGAGGGACCGATCCTCTTCTGGAAGAGTGTCCCAGAGACGATAGAAATCGCCTGGCCAGAGATCCGAAATATCGGCGTTTACATGCTTGTTCATAGCGCCATCCTCCTGAAGCAGTGGAGGAATAACGCACGAGCGATGGGAAGGGTGCAGTTATAGACGCAAAGAGGCGGCGTGACGCCGTAGCATCGCGCCGCCTCCTGGCAAACGAGTCGAATGTGAAAGCCTAGGCCGCCTGCTTTTTCGGCTGGATCAGGCCCTTTGCGACGAGCAGTTCGGCGATCTGAACCGTGTTCAGCGCGGCACCCTTGCGAAGATTGTCGGAGACGACCCACATGGCAAGGCCGTTCTCGACGGTCGCATCCTCGCGAATGCGGGAGATGAAGGTTGCGTCGTCGCCAGCGCATTCATGCGGCGTGACGTAACCGCCATCCTCGGGCTTGTCGACGACGAGGCAACCTGGCGCTTCGCGCAGAATCTCACGCGCTTCATCCGCCGTAATCGGCTTCTCGAATTCGATATTTACCGCTTCGGCGTGGCCGACGAAAACCGGAACGCGAACGGCGGTCGCAGTCACCTTGATCTTCGGGTCGAGCATCTTCTTGGTCTCGGCCAGGATCTTCCACTCTTCCTTGGTGTAGCCATCTTCCATGAAGCTATCGATATGGGGGATGACATTGAAGGCGATGCGCTTGGTGAACTTCTTGGATTCGATCGGATCGGAAACGAAGACCGCACGGCTCTGGTTGAAGAGCTCGTCCATCCCTTCCTTGCCGGCGCCCGACACCGACTGATAGGTCGAGACAACGATGCGCTGAATCGTCGCGGCGTCATGGAGCGGCTTCAAGGCAACCACGAGCTGAGCGGTCGAGCAGTTCGGATTGGCGATGATGTTCCTCTTGCGGAAGCCCTCTATCGCATCGGGGTTCACTTCCGGCACGATCAGCGGCACCTCGGAATCATAGCGCCAGGCTGAGGAATTATCGATCACGACGCAGCCCTGCTGGCCGATCTTGGGGCTCATCTTCTTGGAGACATCGCCACCGGCGCTCATCAGGCAAAGATCGGTATCGGAGAAATCGTGATCCTCCAGCGCGCGAACCTTGAGCGTCTTGTCGCCATAGGAGACTTCCGTTCCAATAGAACGGCGCGAGGCCAGCGGCACCACCTCATCGGCGGGAAATCCACGCTCTTCGAGAATGTCGAGCATTTCGCGGCCGACATTGCCGGTCGCCCCGGCCACTGCGATCTTGAAACCCATGATTTTAAATCCGATCCTTGTTCCGCCTCCCATACTGAACATGCGCCGTCCCTCCCCTCCCGGGAAGGCACGGGAGGAGGGATCAGAACGTGGTCGTCGTTTTCGACGTAAGATGGGTCGGCGTCATCATGATGGCGCCGCTTATGACGCAGCGCCATTTTCGTGTCAATGCGCCGCTTCCGGCGCTCGATCGGAGGGCCGGCAACAGAGCGGGGTCAAAAAAGAGCAGAGCCGAGAGACGGTCTAGCGCAGGCGCGACGACTGGATCCGGCGCGCAACGAACCAGCTAACCGGCACAGCGACGAGAAAGCCGATCGCGGCGGCGCCCACAATTCCGACCGCATCGTATAAGCTCGGAATATTGAGGACAGCGATAACGAATATCCCCATCATGACGGGCATGGTTATGACATGAATAAGCGCGGTAACCTTGAGCATGATTCACCCTCCTGACACGACGAGCTACAACTTGCCGTTAGGTAAGATGTCTAGCAGGGGGCCAAACGAGCGAATTTGATATCGATCAAGCGCTATTACGTAATTGCAAAGCCTTAGCGGCCTTCCATTTCGCGCTGGCGCATGGGCATGGCGTCGATGATCCGAAAGATTGCCTCGGCCTCCACCGGATCGCGCCACAGTGCCTTACGCGTCCCGTCCTTTCCGACAAGAATCGATTCATAGCGCTCGCTCGGTACGTTGTAGAACGACCGCAGATCCTCCGCGGATACGCCCGATGGCGCCGAACCCAGTTTGGCCGCCACGCGATCCGTAACGGCAAGAACCGTCATGTCACGATCCTTCAGGCCATCCATCTGCCGCTGAAGAAGCGTCCATTGGGTCGCCGCGCCATCATCGTCGGGGGCGAAGATAAGAAGCGGTCGCTTGTCCCACTTCATGCCAGCGAGGGGCCGCTGCTGTGCGGCCGCGACAGGTGGCAAAAGTGTATCGAGGGCAAGAAAGCCGGCGGCGAGAAGAAATGCTGTTCTGATCATGGCGGCATAACGCGCATCGGAGCGATCCGGTTGCGCGCCTTTGCGCAGAAGCCTGCCATGCGATCGCTTAACGATGGTCACGAGAGGATTCGCAATCGCTCTTGTTATGGGCTCTGCCAATGCGCATATTACTCTCAAACCGGTAGGCCAACGCCTTCCGGATGGTTTCTGCCAGCTTATGAGAGGATCACGATGGCTGACCCTGTCCGCAATTTTCAGACCTACCAGACGGCCCGCGGCGGAGCGGTAGCCGATGCGTCGATTGATCAGGGCCTCCGGTCCTATATGATCAAGGTCTACAACCTGATGATGATTGGCCTGGTGCTGACCGGTGCCGTCGCCTGGGGCCTTTTCTCGGTCGCTGTCGACAACGGCCAGCTGACCCAGATCGGCGTCACGCTCTACACCACCCCTCTTCGCTGGGTTCTGATCTTTGCACCGCTGGCGATGGTCTTCTTCCTGTCGTTCCGCATTCACAAGATGAGTGTGGCGGCTGCGCAGGGCACATTCTGGCTCTATGCTGCTCTTGTGGGTGCGTCGCTCTCGACGATCTTCCTGGTGTTTACGGGTGAATCCATCGTCCGCACCTTCTTCATCACCGCATCGGCTTTCGGTGCGCTCAGCCTCTTCGGCTACACCACGAAGAAGGACCTGTCCGGTTGGGGCTCCTTCCTGATCATGGGCGTGTTCGGCCTGATCATCGCCTCCATCGTCAACATCTTCCTCGGCTCGTCCGCCCTTCAGTTCGCGATCTCGGTGATCGGTGTGCTCGTCTTTGCTGGTCTGACCGCCTATGACACGCAGCAGATCAAGGAGATGTATTACGAGGGTGACGACGAGGTCGTTTACGGTCGCAAGGCGATCATGGGTGCGCTGCGGCTCTATCTCGACTTCATCAACCTCTTCATGTTCATGCTTCAATTCCTCGGCAATCGCGAGTAAGTCAGCGACATGACTGATCTGGAAGGGCGGTCCTCGGGCCGCCCTTTCTAGATGTGGGGACAAGGCATGGCCATCACGATCCGACCTTTCGAAGCCTCCGACATTGACGCGATCGCCGCGATCTACGGAGAACATGTCCGGTCAGGTTTCGGCTCCTACGAACTCCAAGCTCCTTCGGTCGAGGAGATGAGGGGCCGTTTCGACAAGCTGGTGAATGGAAATTTCCCGATCCGCATCGCCTGCGAGGCCGACGGCACCGTTGTCGGCTATGCCTATGCGGGCCCGTACCATGGCCGGCCCGGCTGGCGCTTCACTGTCGAAGATTCCGTCTACATCGCTGCCGATCACATGGGAAAAGGGATCGGCAATGCGCTTCTGCTCGACCTGATCCATGTAACGCAGGCGGGGCCCTGGCGACAGATGATCGCCGTGATCGGCGATAGCGCCAATAACAAGGCATCCGTTGCTCTCCACAAGCGGCATGGCTTCGAGATGATCGGCACATTGAAGGATACGGGATGGAAAGGCGAAGCGTGGCGCGATACGGCGATCATGCAACTCGCCCTTTCCGAAGGCGGGATAACGGCACCGTCCGACAAGGTCGGATAGACGACCTCCGACATGAGGGGGCAATTCATGCCGGAGGCTGTCATAGGCGCCATAACGAGCGCCAACCGGCGAACCCTACCGCGCCGGCAGCGCACCGTCATTTAAGGATTGCTCGCATAGGGACAAACTTTTGTGATGGGACGTGAAGTGTCCGCCGAGCATGATTGACGCGCGCGCCGCTCGAACCCGTATCTAATCGCGCACGATCCGCAATTGCCGGTCGAAAACCCGCAGCACGACGGCCAGATCGCGACCGCGCTTGAGCGTTTGGCCATCGCCAGTCACGACACTCCATTCCCCTTGCTTGCGCGCGAGCTTGGGCTCCTTGACGATCTGGTAGAGCGGCACTTCGCGCGCACGGCGATAGACGGAAAACACAGCGCGATCGGACATGAAATCCAGCGCGTAGTCCCGCCATTCGCCGGCGGCCACCATGAAGCTGTAAAGATTGAGAATACGCTCCAGCTCTTGCCGCTGAAAAGTGACGTCCGGCACCGCAGAACCCTGTACCGTCCGGCGATGGGCCGTCAGATCGACAAGGTTGGCCGGCGACTTGGGCTGACTCATGCGGTCACCTTCTTGTTCATGCCGTCCAGAGTGGCCCGGACGGCACGATCGATGCAAGCCAATAGAGCCCTCTGCGGCCTATCCACTCGCATTTCTTTCGTCGAGAAGTCGGGTCGCGCCCAAAATCGCCCGAGGCCGACCAAGGCCGTCAAAGCGCTGGATCAGCAGAAAACTGTCCCCGCCATGGGCTTCAATATCCGAGCGCGGCAATTCGATCTGAAGGGCTTCGCCTCGCCAGCGCTGAAGGGTTCGCAGTTCTGCAGCCGCATTGACGGACAGCGAACTGCGGCCCGAATTGTCCCCTCCGGATATATAACGAACGCTATCAGGCACGGTGAGGACCAGAAGAAGGCGCAGATCGCCTTTCATGTCGCCGCGCGGCGGCAGACCGATCGTGACGGCATCCGGTTGGCGTTTCACGGAAATGGGGACCGGCTCCACATCACTGACAGGCAAGGCTTCTTCGATAAGAGTGCTGTGACCGGCAGCCATGCTCGTGACGCCATTGACCACGATCTGCGGCGTGAACACGCCCGATAGACCGAAAGCATCCCTATATCCATATTGCCGCTGCGAAGCCGCCGGCAGGCTGAGCGGGTCTTCCCAGCCGCGCATGTTCCAGTAATCGACATGCCACGCAATGGCGATCGTTCCGCGATGACGAGCCGCTCGGTCCAGCAAGCCGTCGGCACGCAGACACGAACCGCACGCTTCGGAGGTAAACAGTTCGAAAACCCGCAGCGGCGCCTGCCCCTGGGCCATCGCTTGGTTGGCGAGGCTCATCATCAGGGCCGCGACGATCGCGCCGAGAGTTTGCCTGGGCAGAAAACGGACCATCATCGGCCGATCCTGATCCGGCCAGCATCAAACGTCAATTCGGAGGCCGGTCTCTCCGCTTATGACAGGCGCCAGCCGAGTAGATAGAGATAGACGAAGCCCGCCATGATGCCGAAAGCCAGCGGCCACGCCCACCATCCAACAGTGATGGTGCGATACTGTCTAGGTTCCGAGGCGGAAGCCGTTGGTGCCGGATGATCGCCTTCTGTTGGATATGTCTCTTGTCGCGCGATCTCTTCCTCGACATCCGTACGGAAGGGCGCGATCCGATCACCCGAGCGGCGTATCTCGCGGGCAAAGCGTCCATCAGGGCGGAAGGTGACGCCTTCGCCCACCGAATAGGCCGTTTCATTGGCATCGATGTCGCTGTGCTGAAACCGGTAAACCTCCCCGTTCGCACCGATGATCCAGCCGCTCCACCAGTAATCATCCGATGATCGGTAAACGCCTTCCATGCGTGTCGCGCTGTCAGCCTGCATCGTCGGCCCTCCCTGATATGACCTCAAGTCAAGCCGTTGCGTCGGGAGATTGTCAATCGGTGCAGAAAAGGCGCGCTGGGCCGCTTTCTGTGTGGAACGCGGCCGAAAATTGCGGTGGGGCATGATTGTCATCCCGCTGTTACGCGAACCGCCTAAGGGAAAAACAACTTCAGCCTACGAGGGACGTCACCCGCATGAGCGAGACACCCAAAAAGGTCCGCACCCTTTTCCTCTCCGATATTCATCTGGGCGCCAAGGCCTCCAATGCTGGTGCTCTGATCGATTTTCTGCGCGAACATCAGGCGGAGAAAATCGTGCTGGTGGGCGATATCGTCGATGGATGGAAGCTGAAGCGCCACTGGCACTGGCCGCAGACGCATAATGATGTCGTGCAGAAATTGCTTCGTCAGGCCCGGAAGGGTGTCGAGATCATCTATGTGCCGGGCAATCACGACGAATTCGCCCGCGATTTTCAGGGGCGCCACTTCGGTGGAATCGAGGTGATCGACCGCGCCATCCATGAAACGGCCGACGGGCGACGCTTTCTCGTTATTCACGGCGATCAGTTCGACGTCGTGGTGATGAATGCCAAGCTCCTGGCTCACCTCGGCGACTGGGCTTATGTCGCGGCCATCAATCTGAACCGCTTTATCGCGATGGTACGCCGCGCCTTCGGCCTGCCCTACTGGTCGTTTTCCGCCTGGGCCAAGCTGCGCGTCAAACGCGCTGTCAATTTCATCGGCTCTTTCGAGCAGACCCTTGCCGCCGAAGCCCGCAAGCAGGGACTGGACGGCGTCATCTGTGGCCACATCCACCACGCCGCGATCGAGAAGATCGGCGAGGGAGTGACCTACGTCAATACGGGCGACTGGGTCGAAAGCTGCACGGCGGTGGTCGAACATTCCGATGGCACGCTGGAACTGGTTCGCTGGATGGATGTGCTGGCCGACCGGGAAACGGCGGCGCGCGTTCCCAAACTGCGCGCCCTGCCCGCCCCCGAAACGGAAAAGGCGCACGCGGCCTGATGCAACGAACCATTCTGATTGCCACGGATGCGGCTGCTCCGCAGATCAATGGTGTTGTCCGCACGATGGGAATTGTCACCGAAAGGCTTGCTGCCGAGGGCCATATTGTCGAGACCGTGGGTCCGTCACGTTTCCGCACGATGGCCCTTCCGTCCTACCCCGAAATTCCCATGTCGTTCGTGACGCCCGGAGCCATGGCGAAAATCGCCCGCCAATTTCGGCCCGACCATATCCACATCGTGACGGAGGGGCCAATCGGTCGCGCCATGCGGCGGGCATGCCTCCGCAATGGCTGGCACTATACAAGCGCCTATCATACGCGCTTTCCGGAATATCTTCGCCAGCGTCTTCCGGTGCCAATCGGCGTCAGCCACAGTATCCTGCGCCGCTTTCACAGCAATGCGGCGGCTACACTGGTGCCGACCGGTTCCATCGCCGACGATCTGATCTCTCATGGCTATGGCAATCTTCAGATATGGACGCGCGGCGTCGATCGAGCGCTCTTTCGGCCCGACCGGGCCATCGATCTCGACCTGCCGCGTCCGATTTTCCTGAACGTCGGCCGTGTGGCGCCCGAAAAGAACCTCGAGGCGTTCCTTGCGCTCGACCTTCCGGGCACGAAGCTAGTGATTGGCGATGGTCCCCAGCGCGCCGAACTGGAGCGTCGTTTCCCCGAAGCGGTCTTTCTCGGCGCCAAGACCGGCATCGATCTGGCAAGCCATTTCGCCGCTGCTGACGTCTTTGTGTTTCCGAGCCGGACGGACACGTTCGGCCTTGTCGTGCTGGAAGCCCTGGCGAGCGGTCTGCCCGTGGCCGCATTCCCCGTTCCCGGCCCCAAGGATGTGCTCGAGATCGCCGGTCCGTCCGCCGGGGTCTGCGATGAGGATCTTGAGAAAGCGGCGCTTGCCGCGCGCGATCTTGGCAGTGTCGATCCGGACGCAGTGCTTCAGTCCTTCAGCTGGCAAGCCTGTGCCGACATCTTCCTCAACACCTTGGTGCCAGCCGGTGTAAGCGACGCATTCAGGCACAAAGAGCCGGCTGTCGCCTGACAGCCGGACCCCGTCACTGCCGAGAGACCCGGTAACCCTCTTTGGACAGGCTACCGGTCTTTCAAGATCAGGCGGACAGTTCGCGATATTTCGCGGCGATTTCATCGCCCATTTCGCTTGTGCTGACCTTCCGGCATCCATCGGCCATGATGTCGCCGGTGCGGATACCACTTTCCAGAACATCGGCGATCGCCTTTTCCAGACGGTCGGCCTGTTCGACCATCTCGAAGGAATAGCGCAGACACATCGCAAAAGAGGCGATCATTGCGATCGGATTCGCTGCACCCTGGCCGGCAATATCGGGAGCCGATCCGTGGACGGGCTCATAGAGGGCCTTGCGTTTACCGCTCTTGGCATCCGGCGCGCCGAGCGAGGCTGATGGCAACATGCCGAGCGAACCGGTCAGCATAGCGGCGACGTCAGAAAGCATGTCGCCGAAGAGGTTATCGGTCACGATTACATCGAACTGCTTGGGCCAGCGGACCATCTGCATGCCGCCCGCATCGGCCAGCATATGGGTCAGTTCAACATCGGAATAACTGGCCTTGTGAACGGCGGATACCACCTCGTTCCAGAGGACGCCGCTCTTCATCACATTGCGCTTTTCCATCGAGCAGACCTTGTTGCCCCGCGTGCGCGCCAGATCGAAGGCCACGCCGGCAATACGCTCGATCTCGAACGTGTCGTAGACCTGCGTATCGATGCCGCGTTTCTGCCCGTTGCCAAGGTCGATGATTTCCTTCGGTTCACCGAAATAGACCCCGCCGGTCAGTTCACGGACGATCAGAATATCGAGGCCTTCGACCACGTCCGGCTTCAGCGAGGAGGCGGAGGCCAGCGCCGGATAGCAGATGGCCGGACGCAAATTGGCGAACAGTTCCATATCCTTGCGGAGGCGCAGCAGTCCTGCTTCCGGGCGGACCTCGTAAGGAACATCATCCCATTTCGGGCCGCCAACCGCACCGAAAAGCACTGCATCGGCAGCCATCGCCTTCGCCATGTCGTCTTCGGAGATGGCCGCGCCATGCGCATCGTAAGCGGCACCGCCCACGAGGCCCTTTTCCGTTTCGAAACCGGCGCTCTCTTCCTTGTTCATCACGGCGACAAGTTTCTCGACCTCGGCCATCGCCTCCGGTCCAATACCGTCACCCGGGAGAAGGAGTAGAGTTTTGGTCATGATGGTCGATCCTTGCGTGATAAGGCCAGTTTGCCCGACATTGAAAAGAGATGCGCTCTGCTAGCGTGGGCGCGTTCGGGCTGCAAGGGATGAGGAGGCTCAGCCCCTTTTTGCCGTAACCTCGATCTCGACCTTCATTTCCGGTTTCAGAAGGCCAGAGACCGCTACAATGGTCGCGGCCGGGCGGATCTCGCCAAATATACGGCCGGTCTGCTCAAAGACCGCCTCGGCATAAGCGATATCGGTCACGTAATAGGTTGCACGGACCACATCGCTCATGGCGAAGCCGGCCTCGTTAAGCGCTTTCTCGATCGTTGCAAGCGTATTGGCGGTCTGCTCGCCGGCATCCTCCGGCATGGTCATGGCGGCATAATCATAGCCCGTCGTACCGGCGACGAAGGCCATATCGCCCGAAACCACCGCGCGGCTATAGCCGGCCGTGACCTCGAAGGGAGAACCGCTGGAGATCAGACGCCGACCACTCATTGACCCGCCTCCAAATTAGGCCCCTTGGGCGTCTCCGGCGCTGTGTCCGTGTCACCATCGGCCGATTTTTGTTGCGGGAGAGGCGGAATGGAGGCGCGGACATCTTCCCCCGTCTCGAACCGATCATAGGCATCGCGCGCGCGGGGCGGCCATTCCTCCAGTTCGGGCCAGACCCTCGCCACCTCGCCATTCACCCGGGCCGCGAAGAATGTACCCTGGTGCACGCCATCGATCACGCCAAGCGCCTCGACCTGCTCGCACTGATTGGGGGCACAGCCCTGTGCGATGTGAATGCCAGGCTCGGGATTGGCGACTGCGCCACCATTTTCCAATGCCTGGACCACACCGAACAATTGGTCCCCGAGTGCGGTGGAGGCTTGAGCATAAACCGCCGCATTCTCCATGAGCTGGCGCACGGTGAGGCCGCGATCGGGCAGTTGGTCCCAGCTGGAGCCGGGCACTGGTGCAAAGGATAGATCGGCCGCGATCGCGAACCCCTCATCGGCGGTCCAGCGGACCATCGGATTGATCTGGCCGGGCGCGATCTTGTCCGAGAAGAAATAAAGCGCGTTGCTCTTCACGGCCGGCTCTTCCGTGCCGCAGATGAACGGCGGGGTTCGACCCCGGATCGTGCCGCGCGGGTCCCGCCAGACGACGACCAAAAAGCCATTGCACGGCGCCGCCGATTCCGCGTTCGCACCCATCGCGTAGAGAGCGACCGGCGCGCCGCCGACGGTGAACTGCCGAAGGAGCTGCGCTGAAAGATCCCGCGCAATCTCGGCCTCATCGAAAAAAACCGCCTTTTCGCCGTCAATGGCGCGGACGGAAAGCGTGCCGCCGGCAAATGGAACGGCGCTGACCGGCTCTCCCGGTAGCTTGAGCGGGGTGGAATCCGAGGTGCCGTTCGGTTCGCCACCCTCCTGCGCGGTTGGCTGTGGCTCGGCCTTTTCTTGGGCAATGGCAGTGCCGGCCGTCAGCAGGACCGCAATTCCCATCAAAATATGCGCCAGACGCGATGGCATCCTCGACTCCCAAGCAGATCGCCGAACTATCCTTAGCGGTAAAAGCGCAGTCCCGCCAATATGCTGGCGTGGGCTTTGAAACTGTCCTGTGGACCATTCGCCGGAGGCAGTCGGGATCGAGGGCTTTCACCGCTCCCGTCGATCGGTGCAACGCTGATGACGAAACAAAGAGCCGCCCGGAGGCGGCTCGTCAGTGCTGAGTTACGCCTTCAAGCCCAGGGACGCCGTTCGGCCAATTGCGTCTCGAACGTGCTGATCGATGCTTCCTTCTGCAGGGTCTCGCCGATGTCGTCCAGGCCATTCAGCAGACGGTGCTTGAGATTCGGATCGAGATCGAACTGCACCGCTCCGCCATCCGGCCCGCGAATTTCCTGCGCTTCAAGATCGATGGTGAGCGTCGCGTTGGACCCGCGTTCCGCGTCATCCATCAGCTTGGCCAGATCCTCTTCCGATACGGTGATCGGCAAAATGCCGTTCTTGAAGCAGTTATTGTAGAAAATATCCGCAAAGCCCGTGGAGATCACGCAGCGAATGCCGAAATCCAGCAGGGCCCATGGCGCATGTTCGCGCGATGAACCACAACCGAAATTGTTTCCAGCGACAAGGATCTGGGCATTTCGGTAGGCTGGCTGATTGAGGACGAAATCGGGATTTTCGGTGCCGTCTTCATTGTACCGCATCTCGGCGAAAAGACCCCGGCCAAGACCCGTCCTCTTGATCGTCTTCAGATAATCCTTCGGAATGATCATGTCGGTATCGACATTGACGACGGGGAGCGGCGCCGCGACACCAGTCAGGGTCGTGAATTTTTCCATGAGACAAAGCCTTTTGAATTTCTTGGCTTCGCATTAGCAAAGCCGGCGGAGGACGAAAAGTCCCGAAAGATGATCTCGTAACCGTTCGACTTGCGCTCGGCCGGGCGCAGCAGGAAAACTGTCTCCATGAATATTGATTCGTCTCATGTCCTTCCCGCCTTGCGAACCACGCTCTTCGTTCCCGCAAACAATGAGCGGGCGCTGAACAGGCTTGCGGAGCTTTCACCCGACGCTGTCATCTACGACCTTGAAGATGCAGTGGCGCCGGATCAGAAGACTGAAGCGAGGGAAACGCTGCGGAGCCATTTTCGTGCCCATCGAAAAGCCCCGTTCCAGCGCATCATTCGCATCAATCCGCTCATTGGCCCGCACGGAACCGAAGACATGCTGGCGGCCGTCGCGTGCCTTCCCGATGCGATTCTCCTGCCGAAGGTTGAGGAGCCGTCCGAAGTCCTGACACTGGCCGACGCGCTCTCTTCAATCAGCAATGCGGCGGCCTTCCGCATATGGGCCATGATCGAGACACCCCGTGGTTTCATGAACCTCTCGGTCATCGCGGAGCTCGGCAGGGCGCCAGCGTCCCGTCTGACGGCAATTGTCGCGGGGACGAACGATCTCGTGGCGCTGAGCGGTATCACGCCGGGCCCCTCGCGCAGCAATCTCGTGCCGTTTCTGGCACAGATGGTGATGGCGGCACGCGCCGGCGGCCTCTCCGTGCTCGACGGCGTCTTCAACGATCTTGGCGATCAGGGCGGCTTTGTGGCCGAGTGCGCGCAGGCAGCCGCGCTCGGTTTCGACGGCAAGACCCTGATCCATCCCGCTCAGATCGAACCGGCTCGATCAGCCTTCACACCGGATGAGGAAGCGAGGCGCGAGGCGCGCGCTATCATCGAAGCATTCGACGATCCCGAAAATGCCGGGAAAGCAGTGCTTACGGTGAATGGAAGAATGATCGAACATCTGCACCGCGATGCCGCTCTTCGGCTTCTGGCGCGAACCGGCGAGACCGCCTCAGGCAAAAAGGAATAAACGATGCAGCTCTATCGCGTTTTGACCGGCCCCGATGATTCCGGATTCTGCCATAAGGTCAGCGCCGCGCTGTCGAAGGGCTGGACCCTCCATGGCGACCCGTCTTATGCGCATGACCCGGCGAGCGGATCGATGAGAGTGGCGCAGGCTGTGACCAAGACGGTCGAGGGCAAGACTTATTCGCCCGAGATGAAGCTCGGAGAACAGTAGCCGAGTGAGCTGCATCGGCGGCGCATTCGTGACGTGCCGGGTCCAGCGATGAACGGTTCTGGGGGGCGGGGATGCACGATCGGAAATTTGCTTCGCATGAGGTCCTGGACTTCTACGAATCGGCGACCGACGAGATTACCGCTGCCCAGACCTCCTATGATCTGGTCAAGGCGGCGAAATCGATCGTCGCGTTCTTCGGGTGGAAGCATTTCATCATTCTGCGCCTGCCGGAGAAGGGCGACGATCCGCTTAGCGTCCTCACTTTGCTGACGAATTGGCCACCGGAGCTGATCCGCGCCTATGACAGCCACTCCCTGACACGAAGTAGTCCGGTCTTCGAGAGTTTGCGCAAAACGACCCTGCCTGTCGTTTATGATCTCGATCTGGACGATGAAAACGGTCCGTGTGAGCGGAAAAGACTTGCCCGAGAACTGTTCAAGAGTTTCGGACACCATAATGGCATCTACATTCCGACCGTCACGCCCACAGGCTTGCGGGGCGCGGTCGGCCTCGCAGGCAGGCGCGAAGAGATGACGACCGGCGAAAGCGCTGGTCTCGCCTATATGTGCACCCAGCTTTTCGAGCGGATCGTCCGCCTGGATGCCGATGTTCAGAAGCCGATCGGAAATATTCCGCCGCTCACCGGCCGCGAACTGGACTGCATCCGCTGGACGGCAGACGGCAAGACCTCGGCCGAAACCGCCGAAATCCTCAACACCACCGCGAACACGGTCAATCACTACCTCACGTCAGCCTCGAACAAGCTGCGAACCCTCAACAAGACGCATACGGTGGCCAAAGCGCTGCGGTTGAAGCTACTCGACTGAGTATCCTCTAGAAGCCTGCCGTAAAGCGTTGGCCGCTCGACTCCGCCATCAGTCGGCGCTGGCCTCGATATGCATCATGTCGTCATCCGACAGGCCAAAATGATGGCCGATTTCATGAATGAGAACATGAGTCACGATGTCGCCAAGCGTTTCATCGTTCTCGGACCAATAATCGAGAATGGCCCGCCGGTAGAGCGTGACGCGGTTGGGCCCCTCCCCGGTCTGCGGGTTCCAGCGCTCGGCAATCCCCCGCCCTTCGAACAGGCCGAGAAGATCGAAAGGCGTCTCCATCGCCAGATGGTCCATGATCTCTTCGGGAGGAAATTCGCTGACGTTGATCAGCACTTCGCCCGACAGCTCGCGAAAACGCTGCGGAAGATGAGCGTAGGCCAAGCGTGCCAGATGCTCGATCTCCTCGAGCGAGGGGGCATGCCTTCCGGCCCAGTCACCTGTACGATCCACACTTGCCATGTCCGTCAGCCTATAGGCAATCCGGCCTGCGCGGGGAAGAGACGGGCAACAGAAATCAGCCTCATTCATCTGACCCCGTCGACCCACCTTCGCCGCCAGCGGGCCGGCCGGCATTGGAGAGCATGGCGCCGGTTCTGTCTGCGGGCACAGGCGGCTCGTCCGCCAGCAGACGGGCTTCCGAGGGTAGAAGGATCGCCACACCGCCGCGGACCGGATAGGCAAGACCTGCGGACGGGGATACCAGTTCGCTCGCCTTTCTGTCGTAATGAAGCGGCGCCTTGGTCAGAGGGCAAACAAGAAGTTCCAGCATCGCCGGATCCGGCTTTTCCTGGCCGTGCGCCGGGCGTTGCTCTGTCTGGGCCTCTCCGCTCATCTCATTCTCACAAGGGTTGGTGCAGGTCCTGTCATTGCAGTTTGCTGCTTCCCGATCCTTCCGGCACCTTGGCGAGCAGCAGTTCCGTGATTGCCACAAGCGTATCGGCACGGCTTTTCAGATCCGGAGCCTCCAGAAGCGCCTGCTTTTCGGCAGGGCCGTAAGGCGACATCATGGAAAGGACATTGACGAGAGTCTGAGTGCTGGCCTGTTCCACGCTCCGCCAGTCGACCTCCATCTCATTGGCTTCGACGAACGCCTGAAAAGCAGAGATCAGCGCTTCGCGATCCACTTCGCTCCGGTCATCGTCCTTCAGATCGCCCGCGAACGGGGTCACATGCGCCATGCGATAGGGACGGCTTGGTCGAGAAACTTCTTCTCCGAGTCGAAACCGGCACACGCCATTGAGGGTGATCAGATAACGACCATCACCACTTTCAGCAAAAGAGATGATCCGCCCCAGACAACCGACCGTCGTCAGATGCGGCTCTCCATCCGCTCTCCGACTGTCATCCAGAGCCGGCTGAATCATGCCGATCAACCGATCTCCGGCCATGGCAGCCTCGATCATCTCGAGATAGCGTGGTTCGAAAATATTGAGGGGCATGCGGCCACCCGGCAGAAGAAGGGCTCCCGTCAGCGGAAAGACAGGCACGATCTCCGGTAGATCGCCTGCACTGTGATACGTCCTGTTGCCCGCCTGCATCTGATCGTTGCTCCCTGAGTCGGGCCGCAGAACGGCCCAGACCATGCATCTGGCGCAGATGGTGTTCTTCTCAACCGCCGAAGAAAAACGGCTCCTCAGGCGAAGAGCAGAGAGGAGAGCTTGCGGCGCGCCTTTGCCACCGCCGGCTCCTTGGGACCCCAAGCTTCGAAGAAGGTCAGCAGCTGCGTTCTGGCCTCGCCGTCACGCCAATCGCGGTCGCGCCGAATGATCTCCAGCAGATGGTCCGCCGCTTCCATTCGATTGCCACGGGCATTTTCGATCGCCGCAAGGTCACAGCGGGCCTGGTGATCATCAGGATTTGTTTCGAGCCGTCTGAAGAGAGCGTCCGGATCACCGAGCGCCGCGACCTCCTCTTCCAGCGCGATCCGCTTCTTCAGCATCGCCAGGCCCTCCAGGTCCGAATCATCGGGGAGGTCGGCGATCATCGCGGTCGCCTGCTCTTTCTCGCCGGCATCCCAGAGAAGGCCTGCAAGCGCCACGCGCGCTTCGCCATGCTCCGGCACACGCTGCAGGATCGCGGCGTAGACCTGCATGGCGCGTTCGTTCTCACCGCTGTTTTCCGCTTCGCGCGCCATTTCCATGGCCTGCTCGACCGGATCGGCAGGAGCGCCTTCGCCCTTTGGCAAGCGATCGACGAAAGCCTTGATCTCGCTCTCCGGCAGCGCTCCCATGAAACCGTCCACGGGTCGACCGCCGACAAAGGCAAAAACGGCCGGGATGGACTGAACGCCGAGCTGACCGGCAATGGCGGGATGCTCGTCAATATTCATCTTGACGAGACGGATCGCGCCCTTGGATTCGCGGACCACTTTTTCCAGCAACGGTCCAAGCTGGCGGCACGGACCGCACCATGGCGCCCAGAAGTCGACCAGAACCGGTACCTCTTTCGACGGCTCGATCACATCCTGCGCGAAACTGGCGGTGGTCGTATCGACGATCTGATTGTCGCCGGCCCCGGTATTTTCGCCCCCGGAAAGGTCCAGAAATCCGTTACCCGTGCTCATTGTCTGCTCCGACTGCCTGTCGTGAAATTCCTCACCCTATAGAGGGTCGGAAGCATCGATATTCAAGATGAGTGGATCATGGCCGGCAGACTTCATGAAGCTCAGAAGATCGTCCGGTTTGAGGGTGGTTGTGGCTTCGTTGGTCAGCGGATGGCAATGAACCACCTCGCCCGCCATCAGCGACGCATCGATGATGAAGGTGATCCGTTCGGGATCGGCGTTCATCGCAGCCAGGGCCGTAACGGAACCAGGCGCAACGCCCAACAGCTCGTCCATCATCTCGGCGGAGCCGAACGAGACCCGGCCCTGCGCGCCGATGAGGCGGTGGAGCCCCTTCAGATCCACCTCCGCCGCGTCCGGAACGGTGACGAGGAAATAGCGGCTCTTCTTGTCTTTCAGGAAGAGGTTCTTGGTGTGACCCGGCGCGTCGCCCCGGTCCTGCCGGCTGTCATCCACGGTGAAGTGCGGTCGGTGCCAGTGCGTCTCCGCAGCGATACCGAGAGCGGCCAGCCGGTCCAAAAGAGGCGCGGCGCGCTTACGGGCTTCAGGCGTCGGCTCGATCATGCTCATGGTAGTCCTTGCGCGATGTCTTATAGGAATGCCGAAACCCGCATCGCCCGGGCGCATCCCGCGGTCAAGCGGAAGTAGCGTTGCCGGCCGGCTTTCGTCTTCAAATTATTTCACTGAAATTTTCCTGTTGCATTTGCACGGCGCTTCGGCGATATAGCGCCCGTTCACGCCATCGAGATGGCGCGAAAGGTGATGAGCGGGTGTAGCTCAGGGGTAGAGCACAACCTTGCCAAGGTTGGGGTCGAGCGTTCGAATCGCTTCACCCGCTCCATTTTTCCGAACCAACGCAAAGCCGCGGGAAACCGCGGCTTTTGTCGTTTCTGGACCCTCGATGATCGGTTTCACTTCATCGAGGCGGGGGCATGAATCAGGACGAAACTCCCTGCTGGCGAGCGGTCTGGAATCGGATAGATCGTTGATCCGATTCCACTTTCTGAAGGCGCAACGTTCATGACGTCATAGACGCTGCGTTCACTCCTTCGGGTCTGTCATCCCACGTTGCAGTGCCGTATGGCTCTTTTTTTACGACTCCGAAGGGGCTAAAGCTGCTGCTTCGACGCATTTTTTTCGCCTCACAGGTCCTGGACATCCGCCGGAAGCGCGGCAGAGGCAATAGGGACAAAAGCCATGATCGGCAATTTTCGGATCGGCTCTCTCGTGGCCGTCTTGACCATTTTTACGCCCCTCTCCTTCGCAATCGCACAAAGTGAAGGCGCGCCCCCCAAAGCGGTCACGGTACGTACGCTGCAGCCGCAGACTGTCGCTCTCACCGTCACCCTTCCTGGCCGTGTACGCCCCTCCGCGCAGGCGGAAGTGCGTCCGCAGGTCAACGGCATCGTTACCGAGCGCCTCTTCGACGAAGGCTCCCAGGTTTCGGTCGGCGACGTTCTCTATCGGGTCGATCCGGCAACATACGAGGCCGCAGTGGCGCAGGCCCGCGCCAATGTTAGCCAGGCCGAAGCACAGCTGGGTGCTGCAAAGCGCGAAGCAGATCGCATTTCGACATTAAGCGAGCGCGGTATCAGCAGTACCGCTAACGAGGACGAGGCCGTATCGGCGCGCGATGCCGCCACAGCCGCTTTGGAACTGGCAACCTCGCAGCTGCAATCGGCCGAATTGGAATTGGACCGCACCGAAATTCGCGCACGCCTTTCCGGCCAGATCGGCTTTTCACAGACCAGTGCCGGCGCGCTCGTGACCGCCAGCCAGGCCGAGCCGATGGCCGTCATCCGTGCCATCGATCCGATCTATGTCGATGTAACGCAATCCGCGGCGGAACTTCTGGAATGGCGTCGGCGGCGCATGGGTGAAGCGGAGATGCGGCCAAGCGAGGTGAAACTGGTCCTTGCCGACGGCTCAACCTTCGATCAGACGGGCCAGTTGACTGCGGCCGAGCCGCATGTCGACGAGGTGACCGGCGTGGTCAGCTTGCGTGTCGAATTCGAAAATCCCGACAAGCTGCTGCTTCCCGGCATGTATGTTCAGGTCGAAATGCCCACTGGCAATGTCGATGACGTGTTTCTCGCGCCGCAGGAAGCTGTTCTTCGGGACCGGCGCGGCAATCCGAGCGCTCTTGTCGTCAATGCCGACAATGTCGTGGAAGAGCGCGCTTTGACGATTATTCGCGATCGTGGCTCCGACTGGATTGTCGAAGATGGACTGAAACCCGGCGATCGCATCATCGTGGCCGGCGGCCAGAGCGTCGCGGCCGGCGCCACGGTAACGCCGGAGGAAGAAAGTCGGGAGAAGGCAGAAGAAGCGCCGGAAGCAAAAGCTGAAGGTAAAGGTGAAAAGAGCAATGATACCGAGCCAGCACCAGCGGCTGGCAGCGAGGGTTAGAACGTGTCGCGTTTTTTCATTGACCGTCCGGTTTTCGCCTGGGTCATCTCCATTCTCATCATGGGTGTCGGCGTCCTGTCGATATTTACCCTTCCGATCGCCCAGTATCCCCAGATCGCGCCACCCACGGTCTCGGTCAGCGCAAGCTATCCGGGCGCATCCGCCCAAACCGTCGCCAATACCGTCACCCAGGTCCTGGAGCAGCAGCTGACGGGTCTCGACGGAATGCGCTACTTCTCGTCGACCTCGTCGTCGGCGGGCACAGCCTCGATCACTCTGACGTTCGAGACAGGCACTGACCCCGACATCGCTCAGGTGCAGGTGCAAAACAAGATCAGTCAGGCATCCGCGCTCCTGCCCGATACCGTCCAGCGCCAGGGCGTGACAGTCCAGAAATCGTCATCCGGCTTCCTGCAGGTGATCGGTCTGATTTCCCCATCCGGCAAATACGACCAGTCGGACCTCGCCGACTATCTCGACACCAATATGGTCGACGAAATCAGCCGTATCGACGGTGTCGGCAACGTCCAAGTCTTCGGCTCGCCCTACGCGATGCGCATATGGCTCGACCCGGCCAAGCTCGCTTCGTTTGAACTGACGCCAAGCGACGTGGTCGCCGCGGTCCGTGAAGAGAACGCCCAGATTTCCGCCGGAGCTTTCGGAACGCGCCCGACCGTCGCCGATCAGGAACTGACGGCCACGATCACGGCGCAATCGCTTCTGTCCACGCCTGAAGATTTTCGCCAGATTGTTTTGCGTGCCCAGACAGATGGCGGGTTGGTGCTTCTCGGCGATGTGGCGGAAGTCGAGATCGGTGCGGAAGGCTATAATTTCGAATCGCGTTACAATGGCGCGCCGGCGGCCGGCATGGCGATCAGTCTGGCGACCGGAGCCAATGCGCTCGACACCGCCTCCGCCGTTGAAGAGCGGATTGAGGAGTTCGCCGCCCAGTTTCCAGAGGGCATGGAATATGTCGTGCCCTACGACACCACGCCGTTCGTTGAGATTTCGATCGAGGAAGTGGTCAAGACGCTCGGCGAAGCGATTGTTCTCGTCTTCCTCGTCATGCTGCTTTTCCTTCAGAACATTCGCGCGACGATCATTCCGACCCTCGCCGTTCCGGTGGTTCTGCTCGGCACGTTCGGAATCCTGGCCGCCAGCGGCTTCACCATCAACACGCTCACCATGCTCGCCATGGTGCTGGCCATCGGCCTCCTTGTCGACGACGCCATCGTCGTCGTCGAGAATGTCGAACGCGTGATGGAGGAAGACGGCCTCGACCCGAGGGAAGCGACACGAAAGTCCATGGGCCAGATCACCGGCGCCCTGATCGGTATCGCCATGGTGCTCTCCGCCGTTTTCGTGCCCGTCGCGTTTTTTGGCGGATCCACCGGTGTGATCTATCGTCAGTTCGCTGTGACCATCGTTTCCGCCATGGCGCTATCGGTGGTCGTGGCGTTGACCCTGACGCCGGCGCTCTGCGCGACACTTCTGAAGAACACCGGCCATGCCAAGTCCCACGGCCCGTTCGGGATTTTTAACCGGGGTTTCGACAAGCTTCTTGGCGGCTATGGCAGCACCATTGGATGGACCATCCGCCGACCGCTGCGTATCGGGCTGATCTATCTGGCCCTGGCGGCCGCGATGGCGTTTCTCTTTCTGCGGACGCCGACCGGCTTTCTTCCCGATGAAGACCAGGGCATCATGTTCACCATCATCCAGGGCCCCACGGGAACAACGATCGACCGTACGATCGACGTGCTGGAACAGGTCGAGAATTATTATCTCGAACAGGAATCCGAGATCGTGGATTCCGTCTTCGGTGTCGCCGGTTTCGGCTTTGCCGGTCAGGGACAGAATCTCGCACTCGCCTTCGTCCGCCTGAAGGATTGGGAAGAGCGGCCTGAGCCGCAGCAGAGCGCGCAGGCCCTTGCCGGTCGTGCATTCGGCGCATTCGCCCCGATTCGCGGCGCCGCGGTCTATCCCGTGGTGCCGCCGGCGGTCACAGAACTCGGCAACGTCGCCGGTTTCGACTTCTATCTGCAGGCCCGCGCCGGCCAATCCTATGATGCCTTGCGCGATGCGCGCAATCAGCTGCTTGGCATGGCCGCGCAAAGCGATCTGATCGCGTCTGCCCGTCCGAACGGACTGGAAAGCGCTGCGCAGTTCAATATCGATATCGACTGGCGCAAGGCCGGCGCCATGGGCGTTTCGGCGACCGATGTCAGTACGTTGCTCTCAATTGCCTGGGCCGGCTCCTACGTCAACGACTTTGTCGACCGAGGCCAGATCAAGCGAGTCTATGTTCAGGGCCAGGCTGATGCCCGGACAACGCCGTCCGATCTCAGTCGGTGGCGGGTGCGAAACGATACGGGCGGTCTCGTTCCGTTTGCCAATTTTGCCGAAGGCAACTGGTCACAGGCGGCGCAGGGGATCTACCGCTATAATGGTGTTCCGGCCATGCAGCTTCAGGGCTCGCCGGCGCCGGGTGTCTCCACGGGTGAGGCGATGGCGGAGATGGAACGTCTCGTCTCGCAGTTGCCGGAAGGCTTCACGCTGGAATGGACAGGCCTGTCCCTCGAAGAGCGACAGTCCGGCAATCAGGCGCCGCTTCTCTACGGTTTGGCGCTTGCCGCCGTGTTCCTGTCGCTTGCGGCCCTTTATGAAAGCTGGACCATCCCGTTTGCCGTCATGCTGGCCATGCCGATCGGTATTTTCGGGTCGCTGGTTGGAGCATGGCTGGGCAATTTCCAGAATGGCGTCTTCTTCCAGGTCGGACTGCTTACGGTTATCGGCTTGACGGGCAAGAACGCCATCCTGATCGTCGAATTCGCGCGTGACAGGATGATGACCGGAGAACCGTTGCTGGAGGCCGTGACGGAGGCGGCGCGTCAGCGTTTCCGTCCGATCGTCATGACATCGATGGCGTTCTCCCTCGGCGTGCTACCGCTCGTGCTTGGCACGGGTGCCGGCGCGGGAGGCCGTAATGCCATCGGTGCGGGCGTTCTCGGCGGAACGATCTCCGCAACGATCCTCGGCGTGCTCTTCGTGCCGCTGTTTTTCACGATCATCATGCGCATCTTCGGACGAAAGACGCTGCGGCGTGTCGCGAAAAACAAGGAAGCTACTGAGACGGTGCAGCCGGCGGAATAGCGTTCTGCGCCTGAGCTCTTGCCGCCTGCCGCCTCGTCGGCGGCAGGCGCAGCCATTGCGCGGCTTCTACTTCTCTGCTCCCACAAGCCATGCTAGGGCCCGATGATGGCCGCACGCAAAGCTCACGAAGTCGACGCATGGATCGATCGCCCGGACCCCCGCATCCGAACGGTCCTCGTCTACGGCCCCGACCGCGGCCTGGTCTCGGAGCGCGCCCGCCGCTTCGCACAGCAAACCGGGCTGGACCTGCATGACCCCTTCGCGGTTATTCGTCTGGAAGGTGCGGAGGTCGACGCCGATCCAGCTCGGCTCGCCGACGAGGCACGAACGTTCTCGATGTTCGGCGGCGAACGGCTGATCTGGGTGCGCAATACGGGCGGCTCGAAGGGGCTTCTGAACGTGGTCAGCGATCTTCTGGCCGAGCCACCATCCGACGCCCGAATTTTGCTCGAAGCCGGCGACCTCAAACGAGCGGCGGGCAATCTGCGCGGCCTTTGCGAGAAGGCCGAGACCGCAATGGCCCTGCCCTGTTATGCCGACAAGGCGCGCGATCTGGAACGGCTGATCGAAGACATTCTGGGCGGCGCGGGACTGACCGTACAGACGGAGGCCAAGAGCCTTTTGGTCAATGCGCTCGGCGGCGACCGCCTCGCCTCCCGAGGCGAACTCGAAAAGCTCGCCCTTTATGCCGACGGCCGCGCCGAGGTCACCGACGAGGACGTGATTGCGAGCATTGGCGACGTCGCCGCACTGTCGGCCGATTCGCTGGCGGATGCCGCGTTGACCGGCAATCTCGTCATGCTGGACCGTGAATTGGGGCGACTTGTCCAGGCGGGTACCGATGTCAACGCCGTCCTCGCCACGCTCATTCGCGCGATCGGACAATTGCACGATCTGCGATTGATGATGGAGAGCCGCGACCTCTCAGCCGCAAGCGCCGTTCAGCAAGCACGCCCGCCCGTCTTCTTCACCCGCCGCAATGCCGTGACAGAAGCTCTGAAGGCTTGGACTAGCGAGCGGATCGCCGCAGCGGAAGAGCGCATCCACGAGACGGTTCTGGCGGTCCGCCGAAGCGGCAGGCTCGAGGTGGAGACCTTGCGCCATACCCTCCTCGCCATCGCTATCGAAGCCAGACGGCACGGCCGGACCGGATAAAAACGGCTTCAGCTATTAAACAGCCGGCTTAGCAATTGATCCAACTCGTTCTGATCGCGATATTTGAGGCGTACTTCCCCACCCTTCTTTCCGGGTGCGATGCGCGTCTTCAGGCCAAGCGTACCCGTTAGGCGGCTCTCAAGTTCGGCAATCGCTTCATCGGGCTCGCGCCGCTGACGCCGCTCTCCCGATGATGGCTGATCGCCGGCACCCTGCGCAATGGCCTCAGCCTGACGCACGGTCAGACCCTCTTCCACGATCCGGCGCGCCAAGGCCTCCGGCTTATCCGCCGTGATCAGGGTGCGCGCATGACCGGCGGAGAGATCACCGTCGCTCAGCATGCGTTGAACTTCGTCGGGAAGTCTAAGAAGACGCAACGTATTGGCCACATGGCTTCGGCTTTTGCCGATCACGCCTGCCAGTTCGTTCTGCGAATACTCATGCTCGTCGATCAGAGCCTGGTAACCGGCTGCTTCCTCGATGGGGTTGAGGTCCGCCCGTTGAACATTCTCGATGATGGCCAGCTCCAGGGCGGTGCGGTCGTCCACATCGCGGAGAAGGTAGGGAACTTCGATCAGGCCTGCGCGCTTACTCGCGCGCCAGCGGCGCTCGCCGGCAATCAGCTCGAATCCGTCGGGATTGGCGGAGGAGCGCCGCACGACCACAGGCTGCACGAGGCCATGAGCACGGATCGACTGCGCAAGATCTTCGATCTCGTCCTCCGCGAAATGGCGCCGCGGATTACGCTGATTGGGAACGATCCGATCGATTGCAATCCGTCCATCCGCTGACGGCGCCGGTGGCGGAGATACTCTCTCATCCGCTGGCGGATCGATTTCTCCAATCAACGCGGCAAGGCCGCGGCCAAGTCTCTTTCGAGGCGCTTCATCCGTCATCATTGCTTCCTCATGCCGCCTGCAATTGGCGTTCGCGTCGGATAACCTCCGAAGCGAGCTGGAGATAGGCCTGGCTACCGCTGCATTTGAGATCGTAAAGGATTGCAGGCTTGCCGTGGGAGGGGGCTTCCGAAACGCGGACGTTTCGGGGAATGACCGTCTTATAGACCTTCTCGCCCATATGTTCGCGCACATCTTCCACCACCTGGTTGGAGAGATTGTTGCGCCGGTCGAACATCGTCAGCACGATGCCCTGAATTTCCAGTTTCGCATTGATAGTCTGACGGACCTGTTCGACGGTTCGCAGCAACTGGCTCAAACCTTCCAGCGCAAAGAATTCGCATTGGAGGGGCACAAGCACCGAATCCGCCGCTGCCATGGCATTCAGCGTGAGAAGATTCAGAGACGGCGGGCAATCGACCAGGACGTAGTCGTATTTTGCGCCGGCGATACGAGCCGCACGCAGCGCGGTCTTGAGTTTCATCGCGCGATCTCTTTCGCCCGCAATCTCCATCTCTACACCCAGGAGATCCATGGTCGAGGCGACCACATGCAACCCCGGTACGGCCGTCGGAATGGCAGCTTCGGCAATGCTGTGACTGCCGACCAGAACGTCGTAAGCGCTGATAAGACGTTCTTCGCGTTCCACGCCGAGACCCGTACTGGCATTTCCCTGCGGATCGACATCGACCAGCAGCACGCGCTGGCCCGTTGCCGCGAGTGCGGTACCGAGGTTGATCGCAGTTGTCGTCTTGCCGACCCCGCCCTTCTGATTTGCAATCGTTATGACGCGCATCGCGGTCCTCGCATTCAGCGAAAAGGTTAACCCTACTTAAATCACAACCGGACGGGGTTTTGAATCCTTAGAATCACGCTTTCGGCATCGATGACGCTTTGATGCACAGTAAGATCGAATTCGAAACGTGTTCGAGCCGATGCGATTTCCTCCTCATATCGCCGACCTTTGTGGAACAGCCCGATAGCGCCGCGGGACATCCAGGGCTCTGCCATCGCGATCAGAAGATCGAGAGGGGCGAGCGCACGAGCCGTCACGAAGTCCGCCCGTTCAATCCGTTCTGAGGCGTCTTCGATCCGGACGGGGTGAACGGTTGCGGCAGCACGACATTGCGTGACACAGTTGAGGAGAAACGACGTTTTCTTGCGATTGCTCTCGACGAGATGGATGTGCCCGTCTTCATTCGCCAGACATATTCCGATCGGTAAGCCCGGAAGTCCGCCGCCCGAACCAAGATCGACCCACTCCGCGCCCAAATCGCCGAGATCAAGAACTTGAAGGCTGTCGTCGATATGCCGTCTTCTAAAATCTTCAAGGGTCGACGGGGCCGCCAGATTGATTCGCGCATTCCAAGACTTGAACAACTGTTCGAAAAGCTCCAGTCGCTTTTCTGTTTCACGTGAAACAAGCATTGTTATGCGGCCCGCTCCGTGCGGTGACGACGACACTGCGCAATCAGCAACCCCAATGCTGCGGGCGTCATCCCCTCAATGGAACCGGCCTGCGCGATTGTTCTTGGCCGTGCCGCTTCCAGCTTGGCTCGCAGCTCGGCCGATAATCCCGAAATCGTCCCGTAGTCGAGCTTATCGGGAATTGAAATCGCTGCGTCTCGCGAAAGAGCGGCGACATCAGCCTTCTGCCGGTCCGTGTAAACGGCGTAAGTCGCTTCGATCTCGACCATCTCCGCGATCCTGGACGCGACCGAACACAGTTCCGGCCAGATGCCCGAAAGCCGATCATAGGTGATTTCCGGTCGCGACAGAAGATCATAGGCAGAGCGCCTTTTACCATCGGGATTCAATTGGAGCCCATGCCGCGCAGCTTCGTTCGGCGTCAAGGTGAGATCCGTGAGGAGAGACCGAGCCTCATCGAGATCCGAACGCAGCGTATCAAAACGCTTTCTCCGCGCCGCTGCGATAATACCAAGGTTGGCGGCGATCGGCGTCAGTCGAAGATCAGCGTTATCCGCCCGCAACATCAGTCGAAACTCCGCTCGACTCGTAAAGAGCCGATAGGGTTCGGTCACGCCATGGCGGATCAAATCATCAATCATAACACCGAGATAGGCCTCGCCGCGGCTGATCGTCTGCGCGGTCTTTCCCAACGCCTGCCGCGCCGCATTGAGTCCGGCGAGGAGCCCCTGCCCCGCAGCTTCTTCGTAGCCGGTCGTACCGTTGATCTGCCCAGCCAGAAAGAGCCCCTGCATGGCCCGACTCTCCAGCGTCGGCTCAAGACCACGAGGGTCGAGGTAGTCATATTCAATCGCGTAGCCAGGCTGATGAATACGCGCGTGCTCCAGACCCGGAATCAATGCAATCATTTCTGACTGAACATCTTCCGGCAGTGAAGTCGAAAGGCCGTTCGGATAGACCGTGTGATCATCAAGCCCTTCGGGCTCGAGAAAAATCTGGTGACCGTCGCGATCACCAAAGCGCTCGATCTTGTCCTCGATCGAAGGACAGTAGCGCGGTCCGATACCCTCGATATGTCCGCCGAACAGCGCCGATCGGGACAGATTTTTCCGGATGACCTCATGAGCTTTCGGCGTGGTCCGGGTGACGCCGCAAGCGATTTGCGGAACCTCGATACAATCCGTCATCAACGAGAACGGCACCGGCTGATCATCAGCCTCCTGACGTCCGATCGCGTCCCAATTGATTGTGCGACCGTCGAGCCGGGCAGGTGTGCCCGTCTTCAGGCGCCCCATCTTGAGGCCCAGCCCACGAAGCCGCTCGGCTAGTTTGTTCGAAGCATTTTCCCCGGCACGACCGGCGGCAATTCGTCTGTCGCCGATGTGGATGACGCCACCCAGAAATGTACCGGTGGTCAGAACCACGGCTCTCGCCGAGAGAATTGTCCCGTCGGCCATGACGACGCCGCAACAGTTGCCCTTCTCGACGACCAGATCCACCACTTCGCCAAAGACCGTAACGAGACCGTCCTGGTCGGCGATCAGTTCCTGAATGGCTCGGCGGTAGAGTCTGCGATCCGCCTGTGTTCGAGGACCACGCACGGCGGCGCCCTTGCGACGATTGAGCATCCGAAACTGGATGCCGGCCCTATCGGCCGCCTGGCCCATCAAGCCGCCAAGAGCATCGATTTCGCGCACGAGATGGCCTTTTCCGAGACCCCCAATGGCCGGGTTGCAGCTCATCGTACCAAGATTTTCAGGTTTCATCGTCACCAGCGCTGTAAGGGCGCCCGAGCGCGCACTCGCTGACGCGGCCTCGCAGCCGGCATGGCCGCCTCCGATCACAATCACATCGAAATTATGTGACAATTGGCCATGTTTCACGTGAATCACCACTCAGATTGCGCTCTGCTTCACGTGAATCCGAGCGTCAGTTTCACGTGAATCATTTACCGATGCAGAATCGGGCGAAGATGTCGTCTAATAATTGTTCCGCATCGACCTGTCCAACGATACGGCCAAGCGCGAAGCTCGCAGCCCGCAAATCCTCGGCAATCAATTCCACGGGTCGCTTATCCCAGCTCTCGATGGCATTTTTGCAATGCCTTATTGCCATCGAAAGTTGATCGCGTTGTCGTTCCGTCGCAGGCGGCAGCAGATCGGTGGCTGGAACCTGATCTTTCAGCCGCTCTGCTATAGCGTCGAGAAGCGAGTCGATTCCTTCGCCGGAACAGGACGATACGGCGAGCCAATCCTCGTCCGGAGCGACCGATGCATTAGAATCGGCCTTGCTCAGCACTTTGAGGGTTTCGGACGGTTCTTCCTGCCACGGCGGCTCGTGCCCCTCTTCATCCATCCAGAGGACAAGGTCCGCCTCGGCCACCGTCATGTGGGCCAGTTCGACGCCAACGCGCTCGACCAGATCCTCCGTTTCGCGAAGGCCCGCCAGGTCGACAAGAACGACCTTGTAGCCTTGAATATCGAGGCTCACTTCGAGCCTGTCGCGGGTCGTACCGGCAATGTCCGTAACGATCGCAACATCGCGGCCAGCAAAGCGGTTGAGCAAACTGGACTTGCCCGCATTCGGCCGCCCCGCCAAGGCAACACGAAAGCCGCGCCGTATGATTTCCGCGCCGCGAAAAGACGCCAGATGGCGCTCCATCTGGGCAGTCAGGGCTTCCAGTGACTGCCGCGCGGCCTTCGAAACATCCTCAGGCACATCGGCCTCGTCGGAAAAGTCGATTTCCGCCTCGAGCCTCGCACGCAGAACGGTCAGTTCATCCTGCCAGTGGCGGATAAGGGACCGCTGCTCGCCCGCAGCACCGCCCATGGCAAGCCGCCGCTGCGCTTCGGTTTCCGACTCGATGAGCTGGGCGAGCGATTCAGCCTCGGTCAGATCCATCCGGCCGTTGGCAAAGGCGCGGCGCGTGAACTCGCCAGGCTCGGCCGCCCTAAAACCCTCGAGTGCAGAGAGATGGCTCAGGACAGCCGACACTACCGCCGGACTGCCGTGGAGATGGAGCTCCGCAACATCTTCGCCGGTAAAGCTATGAGGTCCGGGAAAGAAGAGGACGAGACCGCTATCGACGATCTCGCCATCGATTTCGAGGTTGCGCAACACGGCCTGCCGCGCTGTCGGGACCTCCAGAGTGAAAGATCCGAATACAGCTACGGTCGATGGCCCACTGATGCGGATGATTGCAACGCCACTCGGCACCGCGCCAGACGAAAGTGCAAAGATCGTATCGACCATATTCCGACTCTCCTGGAACGCGGCGGCCGTCTACGAACTCTCCGTCAGGTATTCATGCTGTCAAAGAACTCGTCATTGTTCTTTGTCTGCTTGAGCTTGTCGATCAGGAACTCGATTGCGTCGGTCGTCCCCATGGGCGACAGGATGCGGCGAAGAACGTAGATCTTCTGCAGGTCCTTGCGCTCCACGAGAAGGTCTTCCTTACGGGTTCCGGACTTGAGAATATCCATCGCCGGATAGGTCCGCTTGTCTGCCACCTTGCGGTCGAGGATGATCTCCGAATTGCCGGTGCCCTTGAACTCTTCGAAAATGACTTCGTCCATGCGGCTGCCGGTATCGATCAGCGCCGTTGCGATAATCGTCAGCGATCCACCCTCTTCGATATTGCGCGCTGCGCCGAAGAAGCGCTTCGGACGCTGGAGCGCGTTGGCATCCACACCACCCGTCAGCACCTTGCCCGATGACGGCACGACGGTGTTGTAGGCCCGGCCGAGACGCGTGATGGAATCGAGCAGGATAACGACATCGCGGCCATGTTCGACGAGACGTTTGGCCTTTTCGATGACCATTTCCGCCACTGCGACGTGTCGCGTCGCCGGTTCGTCAAAGGTTGAAGCAACCACTTCGCCCTTCACGCTGCGCTGCATGTCCGTGACTTCTTCCGGCCGCTCATCGATCAACAGCACGATGAGATAGCATTCCGGGTGGTTCGTCGTGATCGAGTGAGCGATGTTCTGCATCAGCACCGTCTTACCGGTGCGCGGCGGCGCCGTGATCAGTGCGCGCTGACCCTTGCCGAGCGGAGCAACGAGATCGATGACGCGACTCGACAGGTCCTTCTTCTCCGGATTGTCGAGTTCCATCTTGAAGCGCTGATTGGGAAACAGCGGCGTCAGATTGTCGAAGTGGATCTTGTGCCGGATCTTTTCCGGATCATCGAAATTGATCGTATTGACCTTGAGAAGGGCGAAATAGCGCTCGCCTTCCTTCGGGCTACGGATTGGACCTTCCACCGTATCGCCGGTCTTCAGCTGGAAACGTCGAATCTGTGAAGGCGAGATGTAGATATCGTCAGGACCGGGCAGATAGTTGGCCGAAGCGGAGCGCAGGAAGCCGAAACCGTCCTGAAGCACTTCCACGACACCTTCGCCGATAATCTCGACATCCTGATCGGAGAGCTTCTTGAGAATTGCGAACATCAGTTCCTGCTTGCGCAAAACCGATGCGTTCTCGACCTCGTGCTCTTCGGCGAAGGCGATAAGATCCGGTGGGGTTTTGCTCTTCAGGTCCTGAAGTTTCATATGTTCCATGTGAATCATCCAAATTTTGCGAGCCGGATATGACGGGTCGATCCATCAGCCGGCGAAAACAATTGGGGGAAGCGCAGAGGTGTCGCGGATAAATTCATATCGGGGCGAGGCGCGACGCGATGCGCGAAAGGAGGGTGAACGCTGCATATCGGAGGCGTTCGGCATATTCAAGAGATCGCGGACCGTTTTACGGTCCCGCGCGCTTAGAATGGTTTTACGATCACCATCACGACGATCACGATCATGAGAAGCGTCGGGCCCTCATTGACGATGCGCCAATGGCGCGTGTCTTTCTCGTTGCGGTCTTCCGCGAACCGGCGTGTCGCAGCCGAGAGATAACCATGAAGGCCCGATAGCAGGAGGACCGAAGCCAGTTTCACGTGAAACCAGCCTTCTGAAAAAGCGCCGGATGTGATCGCGAGATAGAGTCCCAGCACCCATGCCACGATCATCGCCGGATTCATGATCGCCCGCAGGAGGCGGCGCTCCATCACCTTGAAGGTTTCGCTTTCCGGAGAACCGATCGCAGCCTGCGTATGATAGACGAAAAGCCGCGGAAGATAGAGCATCGCCGCCATCCAGCTAATAATCGCGATGACGTGCAAGGCTTTTGCCCAGAGGTAAAAACCATCTCCGGCCCATGCGAGGAGAGCGAGCAGCAAACCTGCCGTAATGACGAGAGACAACACGGCGCGGATGGCCGGATTCTCGCGAAAAGAGCGCTTTCCCTCTCCCATCAGTTCATGTCTCGTGCGCGTCGGGGCCAGCTTCGGACCCGATCGATCATACGCTGAACATTCTCAATCGGCGCCTGCGGCGTGATGCCATGGCCGAGATTGTAGATGAAAGGTCCATCCGCCAGTGCAGCGAGAATTGCGTCGACGCCTTCATCCAAGGCATTGCCACCAGCTACCAGACGAAGCGGATCGAGATTGCCCTGGACCGGCCCATCCTTTTGCAGACGCCGCGCCTGATTTAAAGGCACCGTCCAGTCCAATCCGAGCGCATCGACGCCGGTTGCCTGACGATAGCCGTCATACAATGAACCTGCGCCTTTCGGAAAACCGATGATCGGCACATCGGGAAAGCGCGAACGGATGGCTTCGACGATCAGTTTGACCGGTCGCACGCAGCAGCGCTCGAAACTCGCTTCGTCGAGAACGCCGCTCCAGGAATCGAAGATCTGAACCGCGTCCGCGCCCGCTTCGATCTGGCGAATGAGATATTCGGATGAACGGCGCGCCAATTCGCCGAGAAGCGCATCCATTCTATCAGGGTGCTGATAGAGAAACATTCGAGCCGGCGCCTGGTCGGGGGTTCCGTGTCCGGCGATCATATAGGTCGCGACCGTCCAGGGGGCGCCGCAGAAGCCGAGCAGGGTAGTCTGTGCGGGCAACTCCTTCCGCAAACGCCCAACCGTCTCGTAGACAGGGGCAAGACGATCGTGAAAGCCGGCAACGCCAGAGAGCCCTTCGATCTCATCTGCCGCGATTGGCGTCATGATCGGTCCACGGCCTTCTTCGAACCGGAGATCACGGCCCAGAGCGTGCGGAACGGTCAGAATGTCGGAAAAAAGAATGGAGGCATCGAATCCGAAACGCCGGATCGGCTGGAGTGTCACCTCGGTCGCGAGTTCCGGATTATAGCAAAGGTCGAGAAAGGATCCGGCCTTTTGTCGTGTCTGCTTGTACTCCGGTAGATAGCGACCTGCCTGCCGCATGACCCAGATCGGAGGCGTTTCTGCCGAGGCCCCTCTCAGAACATCGAGTACGATACGTCGATCGGTTTCCGTCACGGCCATTTCCCTCGCGCCAGCGTGGATGACTATCCCACCTAAATTTCTAAAGAAAACTCCCGAAGGGATATTGTTTATTCTTAGAGTCGGTGAGAGTCAGGAATTATTCGGTGTCCCCAAGCCCGCGTAAAAATTGCTGGCCCGTTGCGTCGGCCATATCGCGGACCAACAGGTGGGGACAAGCCCTAACCGTGTTAAGAATTTATTAATTCCCTGCAGGCCTTTGCGGGCGTGTCGAGACAACGAGGCACCGATGGATAGAGCGGGGACGACGAAGCTTTCATCCCTGATGTTTTCCACATTCGGTGTTTTTCACCCAAAGCACTGATCGCTGTGGACAAATCGTTGAGTTTTACAGGCTCTCGGGCCGCCTTCGACAAGGAGGCACAAATGCCCCCAATGATTCACACCACCCCGATTCCAGCGGGGAGAAGTTAACAAACTCTTACGCCCGATATGGACTCGCGGACTTTTCCGAGTCGCCAGCCTGTCTTGCGATGATTCGCACTGCCCGCTAACCGTGGCTTGTAAGCGGGAGAACCTAAGGGACGGCGATGAACGAAACGATAATTCTCGCATCGGCCAGTCCGTGGCGGCGACAATTGCTGCAGGATGCGGGTCTCACCGTGGAGGCGGTGCCGTCCAAAATCGACGAGCGGAGCGTCGAGACGAACATAGCGCAAGGTAACGCCGAGCCGGCTCATCTGGCTGTCGAACTTGCCGCGGCCAAAGCGATATCCGTTTCAGAGCACCGTCCGAACGCCCTCACCTTGGGCGCCGATCAGGTGCTCTCTTTAAACGGCGAAATCCTTCACAAATCGGCCAATCTCGAAGAGGCTCGAGAGCGGCTTTTGAAGCTCTCCGGCCAGACCCATACGCTTTCGAGTGGCCTCGTACTCTGCCGTAACGGCGAAGCCATATGGCGTCATGTTTCGGTCGCGAAGATGACCGTCCGCGATCTCGAACCCGATTACATCAGCCGATATCTCGCCTCGGTAGGGGAAACGGTCCTAGGGAGCGTGGGCGCCTACCAGATTGAAGGGCCGGGCATCCAGCTCTTCGAGCGAATCGAAGGGGACTACTGGACGATCATCGGACTGCCGCTTCTGCCGCTTCTCAATGAATTGCGCCGGATAGGAGCGATCGATGGCTGACGAATCCATTCGCTCAGGTGTTATCGGGCACCCGATTACCCATAGCCGCTCGCCACTTATTCACGGAAATTGGATCGCCGAATACGGGATCGATGGAGCATATAATGCCTACGATGTTTCGCCGGCTGATCTTTCTGGATTTTTACGTCGGGTTCGCGGCGGAGAGTTGGCGGGCTGCAACGTCACCATTCCACACAAGGAGGCGATGCTCGAACATATCGACGAACTTACGGACACGGCCGAAGCCATCGGCGCCGTCAATACCATCTGGCGGGAGGCAGACCGACTGTTGGGTGACAACACCGATGCCTATGGATTTCTCGCCAATCTGGATCATGCGGCGCCGGGCTGGGACGAGAATCCTCGTTGCGCTGTCGTGTTGGGTGCCGGTGGCGCGGCACTTGCAGTCCTCCACGGACTTCTCAGCCGGGGCTTCGCCGATATCCGTATCGCGAACCGTACGGCAGCAAGGGCTGAACGGCTCGCCGCACGGTTTGGCGGATCATGCCACGCCATGGACTGGGCGCGCGAAGAAGCTCTCTATTCCGATGCAGATTTTGTCGTGAATACGACTTCACTGACCATGGGCAACGAAACGGACCAGCAAGTTTGGAGTGGTCTCGATCATGTGGCGGAAGGCGCCACTGTCACGGATATTGTCTATAGCCCGCTGCAAACATCGCTTCTGAAGGCCGCGCAGCGGCGCGACCTGCCGACCGTAGATGGCTTGGGCATGTTATTGCATCAGGCCGTTCCGAGTTTTGAACGATGGTTCGGAACGAGGCCAGAGGTGACACCGGGTCTCCGCCGGCGGGTGGAAGAGGATCTCGCAGCCGGACATTGACCATCTGAACGTCAAGCAAGGGGCAACGCATGAAGAAAGTTGGTCTGACCGGCTCCATCGGGATGGGCAAGAGCACAACGGCCCGTATGTTCGCGAAATCGGGCATACCGGTTCACGATGCCGATGCGACGGTGCACCGCCTCTATGCGAAAGGAGGTGCGGCCGTGAAGCCGGTCGGCGAGGCCTTTCCCGATGTGGTGCGCAACGGCGCTGTAGATCGCGACGCTTTGCGCGAGCATGTGGTTGGAAATGACGAGGCCATGGCGGTTCTCGAGAGGATCGTCCATCCGCTTGTCCAGGCCGACGAAACCGCCTTCCTGGCTGAAGCCGAGCTGGAGGAGGCGCCCTTTGTTCTTTTCGATATTCCCCTTCTTTATGAAACCGGTGGCGACGCGCGGATGGATGCGGTCATTGTGGTGACCGCACCTGCGGATATCCAGCGCAAACGTGTTCTCGAGCGGGAGACGATGAGTGAGGAGGATTTTGAGCGCATTCTCGCGCGGCAGGTGCCAGACGCGGAAAAACGCAATCGCGCCGATTTCATCATCGAAACGGGGGAGGGGATGGAGCCGGCCCGCCGTCAGGTCCGCGAAGTGATCGAACAGATTACCGCGATGGACGAATAAAGGCATGTGTTGAACGGATTTCCGTTCCTGATCCGTTCACTACCCCGTGACCTTTATCTCTGATTCAATCCGGATGGGAATAAGGGAAGCGGCACGATGCGGGAAATTATCTTCGATACCGAGACCACGGGGCTGGATTTTGCCCTCGATCGGGTGATCGAAATAGGCGGCGTTGAGATGGTGGACCGTATTCCAACCGGTCGCACCTTTCACATGTTGATTCATCCCGAAGATCGCGATGTTCATCCGGAAGCTCTGGCGGTCCACGGCATCGGTATGGACAAGCTGGCCGGAAAGCCGTTCTTCCGCGATGTCTGCGACGAGTTTCTGTCGTTTTTCGCGGATGCCAAGCTGGTCGCCCACAATGCCAGTTTCGATGTGCGCATGATCAATGCCGAACTGGCGCGTATGCAGCGTGATCCGCTACCGCCGCATATGATCGTTGATACGCTGGAGCTTGCGAAACGCAGGCATCCAATGGGCCCCAACAGTCTGGATGCGCTCTGCAAGCGTTACAGCATTGATTCGTCGCGTCGCACTTTTCACGGCGCGCTTCTCGATAGTGAACTGCTGCTCGATGTCTATCTCGAACTCACTGGCGGCCGGCAGACATCTCTCGGACTGACGGCGCGTCGTGGCGGCGATAGCGATGAGTCCGACAGGGAATTCGATCTTCCGATAAGAGAGCGGCCATTGGAGCCACGTCTGACAAGCGAAGAAAAGGCCCGGCACTACGAAATGGTGCAAAAGCTCGGTTCCGAGCCGCTCTGGCAGAAGTGCGATCCGTCCTACATGCCAACAGAGCTTCTGGAATCGGCCGGCTGACGGAAAAGGCGGGACGAGAGAGACCGCCCCGCCTTGTTTCACGTGAAACCTAAATGGATTAATTCACGGACTGGGTGTTCTGTGACACCGCTTCCCGAGCCTTCGCTTCGGCAGCTGAGCGCGCGAAGAGCTGGGCGAAATCGATCGGCTCGAGCATCAGGGGCGGGAAGCCACTGGCCTGCACCGTATTGGCGATGACCTGACGGGCGAACGGGAAGAGCAGGCGAGGGCACTCGATGTAAACGACCGGCGTGACGTGCTCGGTCGGGAAGCCCGAAACCTTGAAGATGCCGCCATATTCCAGCTCGATATGGAAGACGACTTTTTCTTCCATCGAGGCCTTGGCTTCCAGCTTCAAAACGATGTCGAATGTGTCATTGCCGAGAGCATTGGCATTGACGGCTACATTGACGTTGATCGCCGGATTGCTCTTCAGTTCGCGCAGAATGTTCGGCGTCGCTGGGGCCTCGAAGGAGAGATCCTTCATATACTGTACGAGGGCGTTGATCTGCGGCTGCGGCTTCTGTCCTTCGGTCGCCTCTGGTTTCGGCGTCTCGTTCTCGGCCATTTCCATTGTTCCTTTAGTCTTGCGCACGGTGCTCGGCGCAGCGTCTGAATTGCGCTGGAGGGCTATCATGGCTTGCTGGACCGAACAAGTTTCAGCCAGAGCCTATTCCCGGTGGACGTGATAATCCTCGCTATCGAGATCGACGACGTTCGGGCCGCTCCGGGGCCGCGGTCGCGAGGAGGGGCCAGGGCGGGGCTGCCCCTGCCTCTCGAATATGCTGCTGCTCGCAACCAGAACCACGTGCTGGCGAAGAAAATGCCACGCACTGTCTCGAAGCGCAGGTATAAAAAGCAGAAAGCCTAGCGTGTCGGTCACGTAGCCCGGCGTCATCAGCAGGACGCCGGCCAAGGCGATCATCAGACCATGAACCAGTTCCCGGCCCGGCACGCGGCCTGCATCGATTTCTCGTCGGATCGCATTGAGCGTCGCCAGGCCTTGGCGCCGCAGCAGGATCGACCCGATGATGGCGGTGATGACGATGCCGAGCAGAGTCGGAAAGATACCGATCCACTGGCCCACGGCGATGAAGGCGGCGATTTCCGCTATTGGAATGGCCAGAAGCAGAAACGGGATGATGCCGAAACGCAAAAGATCGATCCTTCTCTTATCATAAGTTCGTTCTGATCCGTCCTGCTATATGGGAACGATGGCTCGCCATTTGAACGGCTGGAATTTCAGTCTATATCCGAAGAGAAGAAACCGCGCTCCGAGCGCTCCCAAGGCATGGATCCCAACCGGCTATGGAATTTGTCGATTTGAGTACACTGTTTTTTCTCGTGTTGGCGGTGGTGATCGCCTTCCAGCTACGGAGTGTACTGGGACGGCGTACCGGTCGCGAACGCCCGCCGACCGATGTTTTCCGCACCCCGGATGAGGCCCGCGACGACAATGTGGTGGCTCTGCCTCGCCGCGAGGGGCAGCCGACGCCGGAAATGGCGGAAGACGATACGGAAGAGCGTGTGCGGCAGGCAGACCAGATCGCCAAACCCGGCACGCCCGCCAATGACGGTCTGCGGACGATTGTCGAAAAAGATCCGTCCTTCGAACCGCGCCGCTTTATGGATGGCGCGCGGGCAGCCCATGAAATGATCGTGCAGGCTTTTGCGACAGGCGATCGAAAGACCCTGTCCAGCCTTCTTTCTCCCGAGGTGATGCGCGATTTCGATACCGCCCTCATCGAGCGGCAGAAGGCAGGCCATGAGGTCGAGAGCACCTATGTCGGGCTGGAAAAGGCGGACATTCAGACCGCCGGCATGAGTGGCAACGAGGCCCAGATCACGATCCGCTTCGTGTCGCAAATGATTTCGGCCACCTATGACAGCGAACGCAATCTCGTCGAAGGGGATGCGGATCAGGTGACGGAAGGTGTCGATGTCTGGACATTCGCCCGCGATGTCACCTCGCCGGATCCGAACTGGCAGCTGATCGCAACTGGCGACGCCTGAGCCAGTTATGGCTGTGACGGAGGCCGATGCGCGTTTCACGGGGCCCGTCCCGTTGGACCAATTGCCTGGCTGGCGGAATGACGACCAGCACCTCGCGGTAGAGGCGCTTCGACAAAGCGCCCTGATGCCGCATCGCGAGATTTCCACCCGTCGCTACGATCCGACCGAGGCCTATCTCGAACCGGTTCTTTCGGAGCTACTTTGCCACGCGGCTGGCGACGCCGCTGCGGCGCGCACCTATTTCAAAGAGCATTTCGAAGCCTGGCGGGTCCGCCGGCTCGACAAACGGCCTGGCCTCGTAACTGCGTATTACGAACCGGAAGTCGATGCTTCGCGCCGTCGGACAGCGGTTTTTTCGACGCCGCTGCACCGACGTCCCGCCGATCTGGTGGAGATTGATGAAACGAATCGGCCTGCCGGCATGGATCCCTATTTCCGGTTCGGTCGCCGCATTGACGGCAAGATCGTCGAGTTTTTCGACCGTGGCCAGATCATGGACGGTGCACTGAATAATCGTGGTCTGGAACTGGTGTGGCTCCGGCCGGTCGATGCCTTCTTCATTCACATTCAGGGGTCGGCTCGCCTCCGCTTTTCCGATGGGACGCGCACAAGGGTCGGCTATGCCGGCAAAAGCGGTCATCGCTTTTCAGGTATCTCGATGAGTCTTCTGAAAGAAGGCGCGATCGACCGCTCCGGTCTTTCCATGCAAGGCACACGCGCATGGCTCGAAGCTAACCCGGACCGTCATCGCGACGTGCTGGCCCGCAATCGCTCCTACATCTTCTTCCAGGAAATCACGGAAAGCGATCCAGAGCGCGGGCCATATGGTGCGGAGGGGTGTCAACTAACGGCAGGTCGGTCGATTGCCATCGATCGGACGTTGTGGCGCTACGGCACGCCCTTCTTCATCGATGCGCCGTCGGTTCAGGGCTTCGAGAAGCCGTTTCAGCGGCTGATGATCGCGCAGGATACGGGAAGCGCAATCACGGGAGCGGCACGGGCTGATCTCTTCTTCGGCTCGGGAGATGAGGCGGGTGAGCGCGCTGGCGGCATCAAGGAAGATGCGCGGTTCTGGGTTCTCTGGCCGAAAGCGGCCCCGCCGCCGGGCAGGTCGTCGTGAGGCGGCGCAGTGGTCAAAAGGAAAAGCACCTGTCGGAGGAGGACCGTATCCTCTGGCATCGGGTTGCGCGGAGTACGCGCCCCCTGCATGGCAGCGCCTCCGTTCAGGCGATGATGCCCGAACAGGACGACGCACAGGCGCCGTCATTCGATGTGACCAAGGCGGCTTCGCAGCTGACGGAAAAGTTTGCGAATCCGGCTGATAAAGGCGCCGCTCACAAGCAGCGCATGCCGCAGCCTTCGATAGACCGGATTCAGAAGCGGAAGCTGGCGAAGGGGCGTCTGCCCATCGAGGCGCGGATCGATCTGCATGGTCTGATTCAGGCCGAAGCTCACGATCAGCTTCTGGCGTTTCTTTCCGCCGCTGTTGCCAGAGGCCGCCGCCACGTCCTCGTGATTACCGGCAAGGGCTCTTCGCCGCAAAGCCAGGGCGTTCTGGCACGGATGGTCCCCCAATGGCTCAGCACGCCTCCCTTTCGCACGCTCGTTTCAGCGCATGAACCGGCGGCGAGACACCATGGTGGCTCCGGCGCACTTTATGTGCGTTTACGTCGGCGTTGAAGTCAGGAATCCGGCTGAAGATTGGCGGCTGAGAGCGCCTCACATGAGCTGTTCGAGTTCATCCAGTTTTTCATTGACGAACCAGCCATAGAAATTTTCCCGTGGCATACCGCCACGCGCTTTCAGCGCACGTGCACGGTCCTCGGGGTTGCCGAGATTATAGAGCGTCGCGGTCAGGCCCGGGTTCTGGCTGATATCCATACCGGCAATATCACGATAGGCGGTAATGCTCATCCGGATCGCCGCGGCGACATATGGCAACGTCGTGTCGGGGTCCATGATGGTCGCATAGACCTCTGTCGGCTGGTCGGCCGACAACCTCGGCAGTCCTGACACCCGATTGACGAGATCGGAGGTCTCCAGCGCCGTCAGGGGATTGAGCTGGCCCAGCCCGAAGGTCTGACCGGCATAGAAGGGCTGAAAGAAGACGGCTGAAAAGCGGTTGTCCGGCCAGGATTTCCCGCCGACAGTCTTGCCCCGAAAGCTCTCGTTCCAGACCTTTTCCCGGCAGGTCCAGAGTTCATAGCTGTCGCTTTTTCCGCCGCAGGGTTCGAACTCGGGTCGCTGGACGAAATCGGTGACGTTCTCGCCGTCATAGGCAAAGCGGATAGCAGAACCCGCATAGGCCATAGCCTTTACATAGTAGGTCTGGAAATGGTCGTACGCATCGACATTGAAGGTGTGCTCGCCGACAAGCGCGCCGATGATATGGATCGGATCGATCTCATAGGCCTGCGCGGCCTCGCGGATCTTATTCTGCAGCTTGTCGTCGCCTGCGATCAGTTCCTTGATCTTCCGGTATTTCGCTTCATAGGTGGTTCGAAGCGCGGCCGTCCGCTTGGCTGAAGCACCGGGCACGGGCGGCTGTGTAGCCGAGCGGTTGCCGGGCGGCACAATGGTTGCGGCGCTCACGGGCGCGGCCGCAAGCAGGCAGGCTATCAGAAAGACTGTCGATATGAGGCGTCGCATAAGACAGTGGTTAGGCGATCGGACACGCCTTGTCATGGCCCAAGCGCCAATCGAGGCCACAAAGCCATAGCCTGTGGCCTCGATGCAATCATGAGACTTGGCGCCCGCTTGCTCAGAGGATGAATCGGCTGAGATCGGTATCCTGAGCGATATCGGCGACGCTTGACTGCACATAATCCGCATCGATGGTGATCGTCTCGCCATCCTTGTCGGGAGCATTGAAGGAAATATCATCCAAAACGCGCTCCATAACGGTTTGCAGCCGCCGCGCCCCGATGTTCTCGACCTCGGAATTCAGCTTCACCGCCACGTCGGCAAGCTTGTCGATCGCATCGTCCGTGAACTCCAAAGAGACCCCCTCGGTCTTCATAAGGGCCACATACTGGCGGATCAGGCTGGCTTCGGTCTCCGTCAGGATGCGGCGGAAATCCTCCTTCGTCAGCGCACGAAGCTCGACACGAATGGGCAGGCGACCCTGCAATTCGGGCAGGAGATCGGAGGGTTTGGACACATGGAAGGCGCCCGAGGCGATGAAGAGGATGTGATCGGTCTTTACCTGGCCGTGCTTTGTGGCGACCGTCGTGCCTTCGACCAGGGGCAGAAGATCACGCTGAACGCCTTCACGTGAAACACCGCCCTGCATGCCCTGGTTGCCGGCAGCAATCTTGTCGATCTCGTCCACGAAAACGATGCCGTCTTCCTGGGCCGCGCGAAGCGCTTCGGCAACCAGTTCTTCATCGTCCAGGAGTTTGTCCGATTCGTCGTCGATCAGATATTCGTAGCTTTGCGAGACCGTGATGCGGCGCGTCTTCGTACGCTCCTGGCCAAGCGCTTTGGTCATCATGTCGGACAGGTTGATCATGCCGATCTGGCCGGGCATGCCCGGAACGTCGAATTGCTGGCCGCCTGAATCGGCGACTTCGACCTCGATCTCCTTGTCGTCCAGTTCATTGTTGCGCAGCTTCTGGCGGAAGGAGGACCGAGTCGCGGGGCTGGCATTCTTTCCGACGAGGGCGTCGAGAACACGCTCTTCTGCATTGGCATGGGCTTTTGCCCGCACGGCCTCCCGTTTTTTGTCCCGCACGATCCGGATCGCATCTTCAACGAGATCGCGGATGATCTGCTCAACATCGCGGCCGACATAGCCGACCTCGGTGAACTTCGTGGCTTCGACCTTTACGAAAGGCGCGCCGGCCAGTTTGGCGAGACGTCGAGAGATTTCCGTCTTGCCGACGCCGGTCGGGCCGATCATCAGGATGTTTTTGGGCATGACCTCTTCGCGCATCGGGCTTTCGAGCTGCTGGCGCCGCCAGCGATTGCGAAGGGCAATGGCAACGGCGCGTTTGGCGTCGTTCTGGCCGATGATGAAGCGGTCGAGTTCGGAAACGATTTCGCGGGGAGAGAAATGGGTCATGAAGAGAGATTCTGTCGATTGTGTTGGACGGGTTCCGACTCGTGGCTTGCGACGGCGTAACGCGGCCGTGATGCAATCCGGCTCCGGAACCGGCTGTGAACGCTGAACAGATAGGTATGGAAGGCAGCCAATGCGACCACCGCATGGTTTCCTTTATAAGGGAACATCTCCTTGCGTTGGGGCATTGCCGCTGTGGCAGGCTTTTCCAGCAGAACAGACGAGAGAGTGGAAAGAGATGGCAGGAAAAAGAGGCCGTCGGGCCACAAGCGTGACCGATATTCCAGCCGCTGGCTGGAAGGACGTCCTCATGCGGGTTTATGGCGAGATCGGCGATGACCGAGTTCTGCTCGTCGCCGCAGGCGTCACCTTCTATCTTCTCCTCGCTATGGTGCCCGCCCTTTCGGCTCTGGTTTCGATCTACGGCCTGTTTACCGATCCGGCCCAGATCCAGGAGCAACTGTCGCTCATATCCGCCTTCGTGCCGGGTGGCGGCATGGAGATTCTGAACGAGCAGATGAATCGTCTCGCCAGTCAGGAGCAGTCCACGCTCGGTCTGACATTCGCCATCTCTCTGGCCATCGCGCTCTGGAGCGCCAATGCCGGCATGAAGTCGATCTTCGAGGGGATGAATGTCGCCTATGACGAGATGGAGAAGCGCAACTTTATCAAGCTGACGTTGGTATCGCTGCTTTTCACCATCTGCTTTCTGGCCACCATTATCGCGGTGATCACGCTCGTTCTTGCGCTGCCCGCACTGGTTTCGCTGCTCGCTCTTCCCGATAGTTGGAGCGGTCTGGCGCAGTTGGCCGGCTATATTATCCTCGCCATCGCTGTTTCGGTCGGGATCGCCGCCATCTACCGGTGGGGGCCAAGCCGTGAGAATGCCCGATGGGAGTGGATCACACCGGGCATGGTTCTGTCGCTTATCGTACTGGTCATCATGAGCCTGATGTTTTCCTGGTACGCCGCCAATTTCGCTTCCTACAACGAAACCTATGGTTCGCTGGGGGCGATTATCGGCTTCATGACATGGATTTGGCTGGCAGTGGCCATTCTCATGATCGGTGCGGAACTCAATGGCGAACTGGAGCATCAGACGCGGCGCGATACAACGACGCCGCCTCACGAACCGCTGGGAGAAAGGGGAGCCGTGGTTGCCGACCGTGTCGCAGGAGGCGAGGACTTCACGGGTAATCGCTCCCGATCGGGACAAAGGGCCGGGATAAACGGCGAGAACGGTCAAGGAGATGGGGGAGGCGGGTCCGGCCAGTCTCGCCCGTCATGGTCGTCGATCTGGTGGACCGCCCCGGCGATGCTGACCCTCTATCTCATGCAGAGCCGGCAGAAGAAGCGAAACTGACCAGCTTCCTACAGGGTATCCGCGTTGGAGCGTCCGACCATTCCCCAATGGATGGCGGCCCACAGCCGTTCATGCAGCAGATAGCAGAGAAACCCGATTGCCGTTGAAAGGAGGGCAAGTTGCCCACCGGCGCTGATCGAGCCGGTAAAGAAAAACCCCAGCAGGACCATCATCAGCAAACCCCAGGCCTGCCAGGAAACAGCCTTAACGAGGCTCCGCTTGCGCGTTTCCATGAAATCACTCCGTACGAAATCGAATATAGGTAGGAGAACCAGAGGCTTAGACTGCCCCGGTTCCGAATGACCGCTTCTACCAAGGTTCGAGATGAGGTGGAATCATGTAAATTATCGCGCCTATTATCCTGAAAAGTGATAATTATCATCACATGCGATAAAAGGTTCGATCATGGATAAGCGAGATCGCGCGCGATTGTTTCAGGAGCGTCTGGCGCTGGCGATGGATGAGCGGCAGCTCACCAGAAGTGCACTCGCCCGTGCGGTCGAGGCCGATCGTTCGACCGTCTCGCTCCTGCTAAGCAGCGATACGGCGCGTTTGCCGAACGCCCAGCTGGCCGCGGAATGCGCCTTCGAGCTTGGCGTGTCGACGGACTGGCTTCTCGGTCTCACGGACCGGCGCGAGAAGGGGGCGGATATCCTGGAAGTCGCGGTCCGTATGGAAACGGCCGAACGCGCGCCCTCCGACGACGCGATCTTCCGGTGGCATGAACAGTCGCGCGGAATGAAGGTGCGCCATGTGCCGGCGACCTTGCCGGACATGCTGAAAACCGAATCGGTTCTTCGTTTCGAATATGGCGATACCGTCGGCCGCACCTCAGAACAGGCGGTTACCGATATGCGGGACAGGCTGGCCTATCTGCGTGCGCCGGACACCGATTACGAAATCGCGATGCCTGTCGATGCGCTGGATGGCTTCGCACGCGGCGACAGCTATTGGGCCGATCTGCCGGTCGATCTCCGTATCGAACAGCTTGACCACATGAAGCGATTGACCGAGGAGCTGTACCCGTCCCTCCGGCTCTATCTGTTCGACCGCAAGAAGATCTTCTCCGCGCCGATCACGGTCTACGGGACGCATCAGGCGACCATCTATATCGGGCGCGTCTATTTCGTTCTCAGCGATCGCCGCCAAGTCCTGGAACTGACGCGCCATTTCGACGGGCTTGTCCGCGATGCGCTTTTCGAGGCGCGACGAATGCCGAACTTCATCGCGGACCGGTTGGCGGAACTGAAACCCGGCCAATAGACCGCCATCCTTTTGAAAGGACCCGAAACGGCTCGGCCAACCTTCGTCGGACGAAGCAATGGCTGGCTCGTCGGAGCGAACCTGCTGGCGGAGCTGGAGTCTTCGCAATCTGCGTATCCGCTCCGCGCTGGAGAGTCCGATCCCGAAGGCTTAGCTGAGGCCAGTGTCCGCCGCGTCCTCGATGGTCTCCACGATCACGCTGTCATTGGTGTAGACGCAGATCTCGGCGGCGATCGCCATGGCGCGGCGGGCGATCTCTTCGGCATCGGCATCGGTGTCGTAAAGCGCACGGGCGGCAGCGAGCGCATAATTGCCGCCCGAGCCGATCGCCAGGACCCCGTGCTGCGGCTCCAGCACATCGCCATTGCCGGTGATGGCAAGCGTCACATCCTTGTCGGCCACCAGCATCATCGCTTCGAGCTGACGCAGATATTTATCGGTCCGCCAATCCTTGGCGAGCTCCACACAGGCGCGCATCAACTGGTCGGAATATTGCTCCAGCTTGGATTCCAGCCGTTCCAGAAGGGTGAAAGCATCCGCCGTTGCACCAGCAAAACCGGCGATCACCTTGCCATCCTTCCCGATCCGCCGGACCTTTCTTGCATTGCCCTTCATCACCGTCTGGCCGAGGGAAACCTGACCGTCGCCGGCGATCACGGCCTTGCCGCCCTTGCGGATCGTCACGATCGTCGTGCCATGCATGACGGTGTCGCTCATCGCTCTTCCTTTCTGGGGCCTTTCGGCCCGGCTTGTTTCGCTTGTTCGCCAGATAGGCATTCGTGGTAACGCTGCCAACCATTTGGCGGGCAGGGTGGTTTCGCTCCGTCGGGCTTTGGGGTAAGTCAGCGCTGACTGAAGATGAGGAAGACCCTGATGGCGCGCAGTGCAACCATCGAACGCAAGACCTCCGAAACCGCGATCAGCGTTTTCGTCACGATCGACGGCACGGGCCGCTACGACGTGAAAACGGGCGTCGGCTTTTTCGATCACATGCTGGAACAGCTCGCCCGCCATTCGCTGATGGATATCGAGGTGCGGGCCGAAGGCGACCTTCATATCGACGATCACCACACGGTCGAAGATGTCGGGATCGCGCTCGGCCAGGCGGTCAGCAAGGCGCTTGGGGAGCGGCGCGGCATTCGCCGCTATGCCTCGCTCGACCTCGTCATGGACGAAGCGATGACCCTCGCCGCGGTCGATGTTTCTGGCCGGCCGTTCCTCGTTTGGAACGTCGCCTTCACCGCACCGAAGATCGGCACATTCGATACCGAACTGGTCCGCGAATTCTTTCAGGCTTTCGCCGGCAATGCGGGCATCACGCTGCATGTGAAAAATCACTATGCGGTCAACAGCCATCACATTGCCGAAACCTGCTTCAAGGCGGTGGCGCGGGTGCTGCGCGTCGCTTTCGAGCCGGATACGCGTGTGGGCGATGCCGTGCCCTCCACCAAGGGCTCCCTCGCCGGTTGAGGAGGTGAATCGATGACCCTCTATCGCGTGATGGAGAGGCTTGACGGCGAAACCGGCCCTGCCGAGACACGCTTCATTGCCGAGCGTTTCCGCTGGAGTGCGTTTCTTCTGCCAGTGCTTTGGCTGTTGTTTCAGCGTCTATGGCTGACGGCTCTTCTGGTCTTCCTTCTGACGATGGCGGTCGGACTGGCTCTGCCGCGCTTCGGTTTCGCCAATGCCTATATCGTCGTGTGCAATCTGGCTCTCGGTCTCATCGTCGGGCTGGAATCCACTGGCCTGATCGTCAGCGGGCTCGAAAAGAGCGGCTGGCGCGAAGCTGGCGTCAGTTCGGGCGAGACTATCGAGGAGGCCGAATTGCGCTGGTTCGCCAAACGGACCGCGGAAACGAATCCGGCTGACCAATCCATTCTCGCGGGAGCGTCGGTCTAAATGCGCACAGTGATCATCGATTATGGATCGGGCAATCTGAAGAGCGCCACAAAGGCCTTCGAACGCGCTGCGCGCGAAGCGGGTCTGCACGATGCCGAGATCGAATTGACCGACAATGCCGAACGGGTCCGGACTGCCGACCGCGTCGTTCTGCCGGGCGTCGGGGCCTTCGCGGACTGCCGGGCGGGCCTCGATGCGGTGCCGGGCATGCATGAAGCGCTTGACGAAGCGGTGGTCGCGAACGGCCGGCCCTATCTCGGCATCTGCGTTGGAATGCAGCTCATGGCCAATCGGGGTCTTGAGAAGGCGACGACACGGGGTTTCGGCTGGATTGCCGGCGATGTGAAGCCGATAAAGCCGACCGATCCAAGCCTGAAAATCCCGCAAATCGGCTGGAATACGATTCACGTGAAACACGATCACCCGGTGCTGGACGGTATCGCGACCGGGGCGGACGGCCTTCACGCTTATTACGTTCACTCCTATCACCTCGAATGCGCCAAGGCGGACCAGTTGGTCGCGACGACCGATTATGGCGGACCTGTCACCGCGATCGTTGCCAATGGCAATCGCATCGGCACGCAGTTTCACCCGGAAAAGAGTCAGACCCTCGGGCTGGACCTGATCGCCAATTTCCTGCGCTGGATGCCCTGATGACCAAGAAAATCCTCTTCCCTGCCATCGACCTGAAGGATGGCCATTGCGTTCGGCTCAAGCTCGGCGAAATGGACAGCGCGACAGTCTACAATGAAGATCCGGCCGCGCAGGCGAAAGCGTTTGAAGAGCAGGGTTTCGAATGGCTGCATGTCGTCGATCTGAACGGCGCATTCGAGGGTGAGAGCGTCAACGGCGCGGCGGTCGAGGCGATTCTCGGCGCGACGAAGAACCCTGTTCAGCTTGGCGGTGGCATCCGTACTCTGGATCATATTGAAAGCTGGCTGAGTAAAGGTCTCGCTCGGGTCATCCTTGGCACCGTGGCGGTTCGCGATCCGGACCTCGTGAAGGAAGCCTGCAAGCGCTTTCCGGGTAAGGTGGCGGTCGGTATCGACGCCAAGGGCGGCAAGGTTGCGGTCGAGGGCTGGGCCGAGGCGTCCGAGCTCGGCGTGATCGAACTGGCGAAGCGTTTCGAGGGGGCTGGCGTCGCGGCGATCATCTATACGGACATCGACCGCGACGGCGTTCTGACCGGGATCAACTGGGATTCGACGATCGATCTGGCCGATGCGGTTTCTATTCCGGTCATCGCCTCCGGCGGGCTCGCATCTCTTGCGGACGTGGTGCGCATGACCATGCCCGACGCCGAGCGTCTGGAAGGCGCCATTTCGGGCCGTGCTCTCTATGATGGACGTCTCGATACGGCCGAAGCTCTGGCTGTCCTTCATCGTGGCGAAGCCTGATCGGCCGCTGCGCCGCATTGCCGGCATTGGCGCAGCCCGGAACTTGATCCGGCTCGCGCGGCGTGCTTTCTGACATGCAAGAGGGATCGGAAACCTGTCTATGACCCTGAAAGCCCGAGTCATTCCCTGTCTCGACGTAAAAGATGGCCGCGTCGTCAAGGGCGTCAATTTCGTCGACCTGATCGATGCCGGAGACCCGGTGGAGGCAGCGCGTGCCTATGATGCCGCCGGTGCCGATGAGCTTTGCTTTCTCGACATCACGGCCAGCCATGAAGACCGCGATACCATCTTCGACGTGGTGGCGCGCACTGCGGAGCATTGCTTCATGCCCCTGACGGTCGGCGGCGGCGTCAGGTCCAATGCCGACATTCGAAAGCTTCTCCTGGCGGGGGCCGACAAGGTCTCCATCAATACGGCTGCGGTGCAGAACCCGGATTTCGTGGCAGAGGCGGCCGACAAATTCGGAAATCAGTGCATTGTGGTCGCGATCGATGCGCGCCGTGTATCCGCAGATGGCGAGACGCCGCGCTGGGAGATCTTCACCCATGGCGGCCGCAAGGAGACAGGCATCGATGCGATTGAGTTTGCCGAGAAGGTCGTCGATCTCGGTGCTGGGGAGATCCTTCTGACATCGATGGATCGCGACGGAACGAAATCCGGCTTCGATATCGAATTGACGCGCGCTGTGGCTGATGCTGTGGTTGCGCCTGTCATCGCATCTGGCGGCGTTGGTGAGTTGGACCACTTGGTTGCGGGTGTCCGCGACGGCCATGCCACTGCGGTGCTCGCGGCGTCGATCTTCCACTTCGGCACCTATTCGATTGAGCAAGCCAAGCAGCACATGGCGGCCGCCGGCCTGCCCATGCGGATGGACGGCATTGATGCGGAGGCTGCGGCGTGAGCGAATTTACACTGGCGGATCTCGAGGCGCGGATTGCCGAGCGCGCGGCAGCGGCACCCGATGAAAGCTGGACGGCCCGGCTCGTTGCGAAAGGGCAGGGCAAGGCCTCGCAAAAGCTGGGCGAAGAGGCGGTCGAGACCGTGATTGCCGCCGTGTCAGGGGATCGGGAGGGTCTTGTCGCGGAAAGCGCCGATCTGCTCTACCACTGGCTGGTGGTTCTCCATCTGGAAAAAGTGCCGCTGTCGGAGGTGATGGCGGAACTGGCACGCCGGACAGGTCAGTCCGGTCTGGCGGAAAAGGCCGGTCGGAAGGAATCCGGCTGACAAATAAGGTTTGAGGCAAGCGAAATGACACTCCAGACCGGCGGGGAGGCCGGTTATCATCTCGGTCCGACGGGCGGGCAGGCGAGCGATGTGTCCCCCTATCGCACCTTCTCTGCGCAGCAATGGTCTGCGTTTCGGGCCGACACGCCGCTAACGCTGGCGGAGGACGAGGTTCAGCGCCTGCGCTCGCTGGGCGACCCGGTGGATCTTGATGAGGTCTGCCGCATCTATCTTTCGCTGTCGCGTCTTCTGTCTGCCCATGTCGAGGCGACGCAGCTTCTCTTTGCCCAGCGCGCCGCCTTTCTGAATGCGCCGGAGGCGGTCAAGACGCCCTTCATCATCGGTATCGCAGGGTCGGTCGCTGTGGGCAAAAGCACGACGGCCCGCGTGCTGAAAGAGCTTCTGGCGCGCTGGCCCTCCAGCCCGAAGGTCGATCTGGTGACGACCGACGGGTTCCTCATGTCCAATGCGCGGTTGGAAGAAGAAGGCCTGATGGACCGAAAGGGCTTTCCCGAAAGCTACGATGTCGCATCCGTCCTGCGCTTTCTCTCCGCGATCAAGTCCGGCGAGCGCCGTGTAAGAGCGCCAGTCTATTCACACGTGACCTATGACGTCGTGCCGGACGACTACGTCGAGATCGAGACACCGGATATTCTCATCTTCGAGGGGATCAACGTCCTGCAGACGCGGGATCTGCCTTCAGAAGGCCGGATCGTGCCCTTCGTTTCCGATTTCTTTGACTTCTCCATCTATATCGACGCCGATGAAGCGCTGATCCGCACCTGGTATATCGATCGGTTCATGGATCTGCGTCACACCGCCTTTCGCGATCCGGAAAGCTATTTCCATCGCTACTCGCAATTGAGTGAAGGCGAGGCCCGCCACAAGGCGGAGACGCTGTGGCAGACCATCAACCGGCGAAACCTGGTCGAGAACATCCTGCCGACGCGGCCCCGTGCCGATCTGATCCTGCGCAAGGGGGCCGACCATCTGGTCGAAAGCGTTTCACTACGCAAACTCTAGCGGTATTCAGAAAATGCATCGGCATGATTGATGCCGGACTGTGCTTCGGCTAGAAGGCGGCTGACGAGGCATTTTGCTTCGTGCGCTTCGGGCACCCATAGCTCAGCTGGATAGAGCGCTGCCCTCCGAAGGCAGAGGTCTCAGGTTCGAATCCTGATGGGTGCGCCACTTTCTCATATATCCCTTTATTTCGAAAAGCTCTCGCGCGTTTCGACGACCCGTCGCTGTCCAAGCAGGTTGCGAGAAGTAACGACCCATCAGGGCAATTTGTCCATAATGCTGTTAATTTGCGTGTGATTTGTAAGTGTTATACTCAGCTGCGTACCGTCGAAAAGAGTTTGCAGCATGTCAGAAAATACCAAGCCTCAGAACTTGATCGTATCGTCCCGCCATCTCGCTTCCGAAGGCGGATGGCAGGCGTCCGAATTCGAATACGGCCTCATCATCGCCTATAACGGCTTCGCCCGCTGGGTCAGTCGCTGCATGGCGGCCACCGGTGCTCCGAACCTTGCTGTTCTGGAGGTGTTGGTGCTCCACCATATCAACCACCGCGCCAGACAGAAGCGGCTGACGGATATCTGCTTCCTGCTCAATATCGAAGATGCCCACACGGTTAATTATGCGCTGAAGAAGCTGCAGAAGGCGGAGCTGGTGAAGGGGGAGAAGATTGGCAAGGAGATTTTTTACAGCGTGACCGACAAGGGCGAGCAATTGTGCGAGCGCTATCGCGAAATTCGCGAGCAATGCCTGATCGAAAGCCTCAAGCATTTCGAGAACAGCCCGCAAACGCTGAGCGAAACGGCGGCGGTTCTGCGAATGATGTCGGGCATCTACGATCAGGCCGCGCGGGCCGCCAGCTCAATCTGACGGCCGCCAAGCGCGTTTCGTCTACCGTCCCATCAGGCTTGGCAGGTAGGTCACGATCTGCGGGAAGAGCGTGATGAGTACGACGCCGATCATGAGCAGCAGGAAGAACGGGAAGGCTGCACGGGCAATCCGAAGAATGTCGAAGCCAGTCAGTCCTTGGATGACGAAGAGGTTGAACCCGACCGGCGGTGTGATCTGCGACATCTCCACGACGATGACGAGATAGATACCGAACCAGAGCGGGTCGATGCCTGCCGCTTCGATGATCGGCATGATGATCGAAGTGGTGAGCACCACGACGGAAATACCGTCCAGAAAACAACCGAGCACCACGAAGAACACAGTGAGCGCGGCCAGGAGCGCATAGGGCGAAAGTTCAAGTGAACCGATCCACTCGGCCAATTGGCGGGGAATGCCGGTGAACCCCATTGAGACGGACAGGAAGGCGGCGCCCACGAGTATGAAAGCAATCATGCAGGAGGTGACAGTTGCGCCCATCAGACTCTCGCGGAACATCGTCCAGGAGAGCGAACCGTTTAACGCAGACAGCAGCAGCGACAAAAGTACGCCGACGGCAGCGGCGTCCGTAGGCGATGCTATTCCCAGATAGATCGAGCCGATCACACCGACGATCAAAGAGATCACCGGTATCAGCCGGCGCGAGGCGCGCAGCTTGTCCATCAGGGTCGTGTCGCCGCCATCGGTGGGAATGGCAGACGTCTTCACCAGCGCATAGCCGGTCACGTAAAGAACAAACATGCTCACCAGCAACAGGCCCGGAAGGATCCCTGCAATGAAGAGTCGTGCGATCGATTGCTCGGTCGCGACGCCGTAGACGATGAGAATGATGCTCGGCGGAATCAGCAGCCCCAGCGTGGCTGAACCGGCGAGTGATCCGATGATCAGGCTTTCCGGATAGCCGCGCCGCGTCAGTTCGGGCACCGACATTTTGCCGATCGTTGCGGCTGTCGCGGCGGACGATCCGGAGACGGCGGCGAAGATGGCGCAGCCGAAGACGTTGACATGCAGAAGTCGTCCGGGAAGTCGTTGCAGCCAGGGCGCAAGACCTGAAAACATGTCGTCTGAAAGGCGGGACCGCAAAAGGATCTCGCCCATCCAGATAAACATCGGCAGGGCTGCCAGCGCCCATGAGGTGCTGTGCCCCCAGAGCGTCGTGGCAAGTATGGGGCCGATCGGCGCGGACGACATGAGTGCCATGCCGAGGGCGCCGACAATGATGAGAGAGAAGGCAACCCAGACGCCAGCCCCGAGGAGAGCCAGAAGGGCGAGGAAAAGAACAGCTATCGCAAGGAAATCTGACACTCTGCCACCTATTCGGAACTGTTGTCTTCGATCACCGTACGCCCCGTCCGGACTGTACGGGCCAGCAAATCGACCAGTGCGATCGTGAAGATCACGAGGCCGCCGAGAACGGCCAGCTGCGGTATGAAAAGCGGGATGACCACGATTCCCGACGAGACGTCTCCGAATTCCCAGGATTCATGGGCAAGCAGTGCGACATACCAGCTCGCGGCGGCCGCGCAGGCCGCGCAAAACGCCAGGGCGAGGATTTCGAAAGCAAGGCTCGTCCGCCGTCCCATCAGTCCCGTGAGTAGAGTGACGCGAATGTGCCCTCCGCGTGTGAGCGTATAGGCAAGGGCCAGGAACGACGCAGCAGCCAGGAGATATCCCGCGAAGTCGGCATAGGAGGGGACAGTCAGGTTGATCCCGAACAGGCCGGTTCTCGTCAACAGATTAAAGAAGACCTGTATGCAGACCAGAATGCAGATGAGGCAGAGGGACGCGGCCGCTAGTGCCCCGCTGAAATTGTATAATCGGTCGAGTGCCTGGCGCATTATGGTGTCCCCATAGAAAAAGGGCCGGCCAAGCGGCCGGCCCGATAACGATTACTGATTGTATTCGTTCATGATCGCCTTTGCTTCCTCGGACGCTTCGGCATTCCAGCTTTCCTGCATTTGGGCGCCGATCTCCTTGAGCCCGTCGACCAATTCGGCGCTCGGTTCGACGACCGTCATCCCGTTATCCTTCAGCTCCTGGGTTTTCGCATCGGTTTCCTTCTTGCTCATCTCCCAGCCACGCGCTTCGGCCGCTTCAGCAGCCGCCATAACGGCGTTACGGGTCTCTTCGTCCAGAGCCTCGAAGGCGGCCTTGTTCACGACGACGATGTTCTTGGGCACCCAAGCGTTGATTGGCGAGTAGTAGGATACGTAATCCCACGCCTTGCCATTGGCGCCCGTCGACGGAGACGTCATCATGGCTTCCACTGCACCGACCGAGAAGGCTTGCGGAATTTCGGGAACCTCAACCTGAACCGGCGCCGCACCGGCGATGGACGCAAATTTTTCCAGCGGTGCGTTGTAGGCACGGAACTTCAAGCCCTTGAGATCGTCAACGCTCTTGATTTCAGTGGTCGTATAGAGACCCTGGGGCGGCCACGGCACAGAGAAAAGCGGCATTAGGCGCTGCTTCTCAAGAAGTTTCGTGATCACCGGCTTCTGCGCCTGCCACATCTTTTCAGCGTCTTCATAGCTCGTCGCGACGAAAGGCTCGGAGTCCACTCCGAACGCAGCATCCTCGTTGGCAAGCGTCGACAGGAAGAACTCGCCGATCGGCACCTGACCGCTTCGCACGGCATTCTTGATTTCACCGTGCTTGATGAGCGACGAGGCCGAATGGACGGTGATCGTCAACTCTCCGTTCGTTTTCTCGGCGACGTCTTCGGCGAATTCACGGATGTTCTGCGTATGGAACGTCGCGTCCGGATATGGTGTCGGCATGTTCCAGTCTTCGGCCAGTGCTGGAGTAGCGAGCCCTACTGCGATCGCGACGGCTGCAAAGGCGGCACGTGGGAATGTCATCTTAAAACTCCGTTTCGTTTGCGCCATTCGTGTCCTTTCAGCCGATGGCAACGGCAAAAGTGAATTTCCGAAAAAGACACGTTGACAAATTGACAGCGTTTTGACCTTAGATCAATAAGAAAATTTCGATGAGGTTGATGATGACGAGCGGCAAGTGGGATTTCTGGATCGACCGTGGCGGCACATTTACGGACATCGTGGCGCGGACGCCCGACGGCGAGCTGAAGCCGCACAAGCTATTGTCGGAAAATCCTGAAGCGTATCCGGATGCCGCTATTCAGGGCATTCGCGATCTCATGAATGTGGCGAAGGATGAACCGATTCCTGCCGCGCGCATCGCGACTGTGAAGATGGGAACGACGGTCGCTACCAATGCCCTGCTGGAGCGGAAGGGCGACCGGGTGATGCTGGTTACGAACAAGGGCTTCGCGGATGCGCTCGAAATTGGCTACCAGAGCCGACCCCGACTGTTCGACCGCGAGATCAAGAAGCCGGAACTGCTTTATGAACGGGCAGTCGAGGTCGGTGGACGGTTTTTGGACGATGGCACGGAAGAGGCGCCGCTCGACGAGGTGGAATGCCGCACGCTGATGCAGGCCGCTTTCGATGACGGCATTCGCTCCGTCGCGATCGTCTTCATGCATGGCTACAAATATCCCGCACATGAAAAGCGGGCTGCCGAGATCGCACGCAGCATCGGCTTCACCCAGGTCTCACCGAGCCATGAGGTGTCGCCCCTCATCAAATTCGTCGGACGCGGCGACACGGCGGTTGTCGACGCCTATCTGTCGCCGATCCTGCGCCGTTACGTGAAGCAGGTGGCCAGCGAGCTGGATACGAGAAATTCCGGCCTGCGCCTGATGTTCATGATGTCATCCGGCGGTTTGACTGACGCGACACTCTTCCAGGGCCGTGACGCCATTCTTTCCGGTCCTGCCGGAGGCATCGTCGGTGCTGTCGAAACAAGCCGTATTGCCGGTTTTGAAAGGATTATCGGCTTTGACATGGGCGGTACCTCGACCGACGTTGCCCATTATGCCGGCGAGGTAGAGAAGGACTTCGAGACCGAGATAGCGGGTGTGCGGATGCGCGCACCCATGATGAAGATTCACACTGTGGCAGCCGGCGGCGGGTCGATCCTCTCCTATGATGGTTCCCGCTTTCGCGTCGGTCCGGAATCGGCGGGCGCCAATCCAGGGCCCGCCAGCTATCGCCGTGGAGGCCCGCTCGCGGTCACCGATGCCAATGTGATGCTGGGCAAGCTGATGCCGCAGCATTTCCCGGCCGTGTTCGGCCCGAACCAGAACGAACAACTGGATAGCGATGCTGTTGCTGAAAAATTCGCTGCCATCGCAAAGGATGCGGGTCTTGAATCGCCCGAAGCGGCGGCTGAAGGCTTCTTGCGAATCGCGGTCGAGAACATGGCCAATGCGGTGAAGGAAATTTCCGTGCAGCGCGGCTATGACGTGACGCGCTATGCGCTGACCTGCTTTGGTGGCGCGGGCGGCCAGCACGCATGTGCGGTCGCCGATGTACTCGGTATGACGACGATCCTGATCCATCCATTTGCCGGCATCCTCTCTGCCTACGGAATGGGTCTTGCCGACATCAAGGCCGATCGGCAACTCAGCCTGGAAAAGGTTCTCGATCAGACCATGCTCGGCGAACTGTCTGCCTCCGTGGAACGGCTCGAAAAAGATGCGGTGGAGGAGTTGGCCGCTCAGGGCGTGAATGAAGGCGTCGAAACCAGCCGCCGGCTGCACCTGCGGTATCAAGGCACGGATACGCCCATCGACGTGCCGCTCGGGTCCGAAGCCGATATGGTTGCCGAATTCGAGCGTATCCATGTGGAGCAGTTCGGCTTCAAGATGCCGGAGACGCCGTTGATCGCCGAATTGCTGGAAATCGAAGCAACCGGCGGCGGCGCCGGACAGGTCGAAACGACGGCCGAGCCGAGCGACGAAGAACTGTCGCCAATGGAAACCACACGCATGTTTTCCGGCGGGGACTGGGTCGATGCGAAAGTGTTCAAACGCGTCGACATGATGCCCGGTCACAAGGTGACGGGCCCGGCCATCATCCTCGAAGACATCGGAACCGTTGTCGTGGAGCCGGGCTGGCAGGCGCAGGTCAATCCCTATCGCCATATCGTCCTGCAGCGGATCGCGGAGCTTGAGCAGGCGACGGATATCTCGAAAAAAGCCGATCCGGTGATGCTTGAGGTCTTCAACAACCTCTTCATGTCCATTGCCGAACAGATGGGCCTTCGTCTGCAGCGCACCGCGCGTTCGACCAATATCAAGGAACGGCTGGATTTCTCATGCGCGGTCTTTGACGGTGATGGCGAACTGATCGCCAATGCGCCGCACACGCCGGTGCATCTCGGTTCGATGGACCGGTCGGTCAAAAGCGTGATGGCTGAACATCCCGGCATGCGGCGCGGCGATGTGTTCGTGACAAATGCTCCCTATAATGGCGGGACGCATCTGCCCGACATCACGGTCGTGACACCGGTCTTCGGAGAGGAAGGCGACAAACCGCTCTTCTTCGTCGCGTCGCGAGGACATCACGCCGATGTCGGCGGCATCGCGCCCGGTTCTATGACGCCACTGGCGACAACGATCGAGGAGGAAGGCGTCGTCATCGACAATCTGAAGCTCATTGAAGCCGGACGCTTCCTCGACAAGGAGATCCGTGCCGTCCTCGATGGTGGCCAGTACCCTTGCCGCAATACCGATCAGAACGTTGCTGACCTGAAAGCTCAGATCGCGGCCAACGAGAAAGGTGCAAGGGAGCTGATGTCCATGGTCGGCAATTTCGGCCTCCAGGTCGTCGATGCCTATATGGGCCATGTACGGGATTATGCTGAGGAGTGCGTGCGGCGCGTGATCGGCAATCTGAAAGACGGCAAGGCAGAGATATTTTTCGACCAGGGCTGCAAGATCGCCGTTTCCATCAAGGTGGACCATTCCAACCGGTCGGCAGTCATTGATTTTTCTGGAACGAGTGCTCAGCAGCCGGATAATTTCAATGCACCCGAGCCGGTAACGCGAGCCGCCGTGCTTTACGCTTTCCGCTGCATGGTCGACGATGACATTCCGCTGAACGCCGGCTGCATGCGGCCGCTCGAGGTCATGGTGCCTTCCTCTTCCATGCTCAGTCCCGAATACCCAGCCGCGGTTGTTGCCGGCAATGTCGAAGTCAGCCAGACCGTAACCGATGGCCTGTTCGCGGCACTCGGCGCCATTGCCGGTGCGCAGGGCACGATGAACAACTTCAATTTCGGCGACGCGGAGTATCAATATTACGAGACGATCTGCGGCGGGGCCGGGGCCGGACCGGGCTTCAACGGGGCTCACGCCGTCCACACCCATATGACCAATACGCGGCTCACCGATCCCGAAGTGCTCGAACAGCGTTACCCGGTGGTTCTGGAGCAGTTCCAGATACGACGCGGCTCCGGCGGCAAGGGGAAATGGACGGGCGGTGATGGTCTGATCCGCGCTATACGTTTCCTCAAGCCGATGGATGTCTCTTTCCTGTGCGGACGTCGTTCCGTACCACCGAAAGGACTGAATGGCGGCGGAGATGGTGCTGTTGGTCGCAACATGAAGGTTGGCGTCGATGGCGAGATGACATCGCTCCCCGGGCGTACGCAAATTGCGTGCGAGGCCGGTGAAACGGTCATCATTCAAACACCCTCTGGCGGCGGCTACGGCAAAATGGAGTGAATACTTCCAGCCGTATGGCGCCTCCCAGGCATTCGGCGCGGGCCGGTGGGAGGTGTCCTCCCGTCATCTGCCGGCACTTTTGCCCCTCCTCCTTCGCGACGAGGCCCTTCGCTCGGCCGCACCGAGGAGTGGGGGAAAGGCCGGCCTTGCAGGTTCAGTGATTGCTTGGATCTCGCGTCAGATTGACTGCCGGTCCCAATACCATGCCGCATAGGTGCGCTTGCGGTCATGCCCGCGCTCTTTCAGAAAGGCGCGGATTATGCGCAATTCCTGCTTTTCGCAAGCGACCCAGACAAAAGTGTCTTCGTTGACGGCCGCTAGTAGAGTTTTGCTTTCCGTGGCCAGAACGTCCTTCGCGCCGGAAGGATAAGACTCTCGATGCAGCCAGCGTAGATCGAGCGAACCCTCCGTGGATAGAGCTTGTTCTTCACTGGCATCCTGCACCTCGATGATGGCCTGCATCTGGGTGCCCGAGGAGACTTCGGCGGCAATCCTTGCGATGGCGGGAAGCGCACTTTCGTCGCCCGCCAGAAAAATGGTCTCGGCCTCCGGGACGCTGCCGCCCCCCGGTCCGAGAAGGCCGATCCGGTCCCCGGCTCGTGCGTCTCTGGCGAAGTCGGCCCCGGGTGTCGCGATATGCGGCGCGGGGTGCTGAAGGAAGTCGATCCACAGTTCGGAACGCTCCACATCGACGTAGCGGATCGTGTAAATCCGGACGAGCAGTTCGTCATCGCCCTTGGGCCAAGCGATCCGGCCATCCTTACCAAGGCTGGGCCATACGGGCGGACGCCCGGCCGGCGGCACGAGAATGCGAACATGCATGCCGCCGCCCAGAAAGGGCGACACATCGTCGCAAGAAAACTTCACGCGGCGCATATGCGGCGTCACATCCTCCGTGTTGACGACCGTCACGTGATGAAAATTCGGGAGCGCGTCGGGCAGCGGCTCAAACCAGGTCAGTTCGGGAATATTGTCCCCGGCAAAGTAGAACAGGTGTTCCGCGATACTGTTGAGGCTGAGCTGCATATCCTCCTCGCTACGGCAGGCCAGCTGGATCAGCAGTCCCTCCTCTTTCAGGCTGATATCGGCTTGTCCCGTGGGCGATCTCAGACGCAGTTCATCGCCGACCCGCCGCACTTCGGCATGCTCGACGAAATGCTCTTCGATCTCGTTCAGCACGGTTGGGGCGTCCGCCAGCTTCGCCATGCCGGCAATTCTGAAATTCCAGCCGGTCGTCATGACGGTTCTCCTCGCGTCGTCTCGATTGCATTCTGGTCCGGCATCAAATGATGCCGTCCGATCGGCAACATCATCGGGCGTCCCGATACCGGATCGGTGATGATCCTGCTTTCCAGCCCGAATACCTCGCGCACATTCTGTTCGGTCAGAACCTTTTCGGCTTCGCCGCAACTGTGCAGACCGCCCGTCGCCATGGCCACAAGATGGTCGGCATAGCGCGCGGCCAGGTTGAGATCATGCAGCACCATGATGATGGTCGTTCCTTGTCTTTGATTGAGCTCGGTAAGCAGATCCAGAACCTCGATCTGATGACTGACATCAAGGAAGGTCGTCGGCTCGTCGAGCAGCAGGATATCGGTCTGTTGCGCCAGGGCCAGGGCGATCCAGACACGCTGCCTCTGACCACCGGAAAGCTCGTCTACGGCCCGCTCGGCCAAAGCGGCTGTTCCGGTAACGGCCATCGCTTCGGCCACGGCCGCCTCGTCCTGGCGGCTCCAATAGTCGAACAGTCCTTGATGGGGGTGACGTCCACGACTGACCAGGTCGGCGACCGTAATACCCTCTGGCGCCGTCGGCGACTGAGGCAGCAGTCCGGCGATCCGCGCCAGGGCTTTTGGCGCCATCCGATGGATCGACTTGCCATCAAGGAGCACCTTGCCTGCGGCCGGCGCCAGAAGGCGTGACATGGCCCGCAGAAGGGTGGATTTGCCGCAGGCGTTTGCGCCGACGATCGCGGTGATCTTGCCGGGCGGAACAAGAAGGTCGATGCCGCTGAGAACAAGTGCATCGCCATAGCCGGCGGAAAGATCGTCGACGAAAAGAGTGTGACCGGAGTTCAAAGCGTGCCACCGCCGCGATTTGCTCTGACGATCAGATAGAGAAGATAGGGCGCGCCGAGGGCGCCGGTGACCACCCCGACGGGATAGCGGTTCGGCAGGAGAAACTGCCCGCAATAGTCGCCCAGAAGAACCAGTATGGCGCCGATGAGAGCGGCCGGAACCAGAAGAGAGCCATTGGCGCCCATCACACGCGAGGCGATCGGTCCCGACAGGAAGGCGACGAAGGCGATCGGGCCCGCCATGGAAGTCGCAAAGGAGATGATCCCGACGGCGGCGACCATGACGATGACGCGGGTCGGCGCGACGCGCACACCAAGCGCTGCTGCGGTATCGTCGCCAAGCCGCAATGCCTCCAGGTCACGCGAACGGCTGAGAAGGAGTGCGCCGAATGAGACCAGTGCGATGGCGAGCAGTGCGGACTGTTCCAGCCGAGCGCCGTTCACGCTGCCGGTCAGCCAGCGCATTGCTTCCTGAAGGCTCCATTCGGGCGCGATCGAGAGCAGATAGGCAAGGGCGCTTTGGAGCATGGCCGAAATGCCGATTCCGACGAGAATCAGCCGGGTGCCGGCAACGCCGCCGCGAAAGGACAGCCCGTAGATGAGGAGCGCGACGGCTAATCCCGCGGCGATCGCAAACACCGATACAACCGTGCCGCGCAACGAAAGACCGACGATTGCGAAGACCGCGGCGGCACTGGCGCCGGAACTGATGCCGATAATGTCGGGGCTGGCGAGCGGATTGCGCAGCATGATCTGGAATGCGACCCCACCGAGGCCAAAGCTCAGACCGGTCAGGATCGACAGGAGGGCGCGAGGAAGGCGTAATTCGCCCACGGTAAAGGACGCGCCAGCGATATCTTCGCCCATCAGAACACGCAGGACGTCCAAGGGAGGCGTGAGCGATTCGCCGCGAAGGAGTGTTAGGGCAAAGAGACCGACGAGGAGCGCCAGTAGAAAGCCGATCAACATGCGACGATGGACGCTGCGTGTCCTGCGATTTCGGGCAAGCGTCTCAATGGCTGGTGACAAGGCCGTCATAAGGCGCGGACTTTCTGTTGCCTGACGATCCAGATGAAAACGGGCGCTCCTACCAGAGCGGTGATGATACCGACATCGATCTCCGCCGGCCGCGCGACGAGGCGGCCGACAATATCCGCGAACAAAAGCAGGCACGCACCGCCAATGGCTGAAAACGGGAGAAGCCAGCGATGGTCGACGCCCACCAGAAGCCGGCAAAGATGAGGGACGACCAGTCCGAGGAAGCCGATCGGGCCACAGATCGCCGTTGTCGCGCCGCACAGCAAAATTGCAGCGAGCGCCGAGACGCCGCGCGCGACCGCGACGCGCTCACCAAGACCGGCCGCCAGCTCTTCGCCCAGCGCGAGGGCGTTCAGTTTGCGTATGCATAGAAGGCCGATGATGAAACCGGCTCCGAGGAAAGGCATCGCATGACGGATATTGTCGAATGTGGCGCCACCAACGCCGCCAATCTGCCATTGGTGAATACCGCCGGCGATATCGGCACGCGGAAGAACCACGGCGATCACCAGCGATGACAGGGCGACGGAGGTGGCTGCGCCAGCGAGGGTGAGCTTCAGCGGTGTCGCGCCGCCTCGTCCCAACGATCCGATTGTGTAGACGAAAATCGCCGAGATGCCTGCCCCCAGAATGGCCGTCCACATATAGGCATTGGCGGACCCGATGCCGAACCAGACCACACCGACGACGACTGCGAGGGAAGCGCCGATATTGACGCCGAGAATCCCGGGATCGGCGAGAGGGTTGCGTGTTATGCCCTGCATGATGACGCCGGCCATCGCCAGTGCCATGCCGGCGAGGAGCGCCAGAACGGTTCTTGGCATGCGTACCGCCACGGCAGCCTGATCGATGGTCTCGGCCTGGCCGGCGAAGGCGGCGGCGATATCGTGAAAGCCGACTTCACGGGCGCCTAGCGCGACGGAGAAAAAGCACAGCGCCACGAGCACCAGAAGTGAAACGATCAGCCAGACGAGACGGCCGCTATTGGAACGGTCGCGCTCGGACGTTCGTCCCGCCAATGCCAGGGCGCCGAAACTCATCTTGCCTTCCCTGCAGCATCGGCAAGGCGTGCGACATATCGGTCGAGCACCCAGGGAATGGAAAGTGGTGTCGGATTGGCGGCTGTACCGAGCGGATCGCGGCCGAGTAGGACGACTGCTTCATTTTCGATCGCCGGCATCTTCGAAAGCAGCGGGTTGAGAGAGAGAGTCTCCATCATCTCCGGGTTGCCATAGGAGACGATGATATCAACATCGTCGAATTCGTCGATCCGTTCGGCGCTGATCGAGCCGGCGAACCGGCCGGCTTCGGCAGCCTGTTGCGCCACGGCAGGCACGCCAAGACCCAGATCGCGGAAGAATTTCACGCGAGTATCGCTGGCCGTATAGAAATTCACCATGCTCAGATTGGTCACGTCGAGATGGCTGACGAACAGGGCGGTCTTGCCCTGTAGCGTTGGGTGGGCCGCCGCCGTTTTCGAGATCTGTGCTTCGATGTCCGCGACAAGGTGCTCGCCTTCGCTAGACATGCCCAGACCCCGGCTGTTGAGGCGGATCATCTCGCGCCAGTCCGTCGACCATGCCGTCTCGGGGTAGGCCACCACCGGCGCGATCCGGCTCAACATGTCGTAGTCCGACCGGCTCAGGCCGGAATAGGCGGCCAGAATGATATCGGGATTGGTGCTTGCAACGGCTTCGAAATCGATGCCGTCGCCCTCATCGAAGAGAACCGGTGTCTTGGCCTCGAGGTCGGTGAGTTTTTCTTCGACCCATGGGAGAAGCCCGTCACCATCGTCATCGCCGAAATCGGCTCGCGCAAAGCCGACGGGGACAATGCCGAGTGCCAGCGGAACTTCGTGGTTCGCCCATGCGACAGTGGCGACGCGCTCGGGTTTCTTTTCTACGATCGTCGTGCCGAAAGCGTGATCGATCTCGATCGGGTAACCCGGTTCATCCGCGCCGGCATTCGGCGACGCCGTGATCGCGAGCAATCCTGCGAGTACGGTAACGGCGAAACGAATGGGCAAACCCATGAAAGCGACTCCCTGCTGGCGAAAGTGGAGTTTCGTTTCAGGTAAAAAACGATGCGTCAAGGCGCGCCGAGCCGGAACGACGCAATGTGATCAAACTTGCCGGAGAATTCTCCAAGACCGGTGAAATCTCCAATACAGGACTAAAACGATCAAGTTAAGCGATCCGCTGTCGTATCGGGTCTTCGGCTGCACCCACGCGACGAATAGAGTTTCGACTTTCGGTGAGGCGCAATAAAGCGGCCGAGAGCGCCAACAGCGTGGATTCACGGGAACCAGACTATGAAAATTGAACGGACCGGCCTGACGGCTGAAGACGCGATGATCCATTATCGCAAGGCAATGCTTCTTGGCTGCACCGCTCTAGCAGTGTTCATGCCGTTCCACGTCTGGGCTCAGGAGCAACCGGCAGGACGTGTCACGACGCTTGAGACGATCACTGTCGAAACCCCTGACGAAGACGCCAGCGCCGGCTCTAACCGTGATACGCCCCTTGACGATGACGCCAATTCCATCGTCGCAACACAGACGACCGGCGGCGGCAAACTACCGACTGATATTCTCGAGACCCCTGCCTCCATATCCGTCGTGACGGCAAAGGAACTGCAACGACGCGATGCCGACAGCGTTGAAGAGGCCTTGAATTACACCGCTGGTGTCAACACGGACTTCTACAGCGGCGATGATCGGTTCGACTATTTCCGGATCCGCGGCTTTGATGCCTATCACTACCGCGATGGCCTCACACTTGGAGACCCGTTCGGCGGCCCGCGGGAGGAAATCTATGCTTATGAACGGATCGAGGTTCTGAAGGGCGCAAATTCCACGATCTTCGGCGTTTCCGATCCGGGCGGCTCGGTCAATTACGTGACCAAGTTGCCAAAGTCCGACCGGTTCGGGGAGGTTTACGTCTCCGGTGGCTCTTTCGACCACAAGGAGATCGGTATCGATTTCGGTGACAATATTACAAGCGACGATACGCTCTCTTTCCGTCTGATCGGCAAGTTGAAGGACAGCGACAAGGAATACGACTATTCGCAGGATGACGAGATCTTCCTGATGGGCGGACTGACCTGGCGGCCGACCGACTACACCAGCCTCTCCGTTGTTTTCGATCACCTGGACACAGATGAAACGACCGCGAGCGGTTTTCCGATCGGTACGGATTTTGATCGCGACCGCTTCTTCGGCGAGCCGGATTTCAACTATCGCGGAGTGGAACGCGACACGCTGAGCGTGATGTTCGACCATGATTTCGGCAACGGACTCTCGGTCAGCTCCAATGCGCGCTATTCCAATCTCGACAGCGATTACGGCTATGTCTACGTCGCCGCACCGCCTGCACCGGGCTCAACCGTCGTGGCCCGTGATTATATCGCCAATGAGAGCCCTGAGGAGAGCTTCATCATCGACGCGCATGCGCGCTACGATGCCACCTTTGATTTCATTGAAAGCAGTACGATTGTCGGCGCGGAGTTCGGCACACTCGATAGTGAAACGGTCGGATATTACACATCCGCTTCGCCGATCGATTACACCGATGTCCAGTATAGCGGCGCTCCCGCTTCGCTACCCGCTTACAGCGACACCGCCCGCGACCAGGAGACAAGAGCGGTCTACCTCCAGCAGAATGTGACGTTCGTCGACAGGCTGACCGCCTCTCTTGGTCTGCGACATGACTGGATCGATATCGATCAGACGAACCGGTTGACCGGTGAGGATACCGACGCGGAATTCGACGAACTCACCACACGTTTTGGTCTCTCCTACAAATTGACCGACGAGTTCGCCGTCTATGGCAGCTACGCGGAATCGGTTGTTCCCGCTTCGCTGACCGTGGAGCCCGAGCGCGGCGAGCAATATGAGGTCGGCGTCAAATATCAGCCGGCGGCCTTCCCGGCGCTGCTCACGGCGTCCTTCTTCGATCTGACGAAATACAATATCACCCGCAACAACCCTGTCACTCTATTGCCGGAAACCACGGGCGAGGTACGGGTCCGCGGCCTCGAACTGGAAGCGAAGGCCGAACTGCCGCACAATTTCGATCTGACGGCGGCCTACAGCTATCTCGACACAGAGATCATCGAGAACGGCACGCTCGGCAATGAAGGCAACAATCTGTCTCTGATTCCCGATCACCTGGCATCGCTTTGGCTCAACTACGAATTGGAAGGACAGGGCCGTCGCGGCGACCTCAATGTTGGCGTCGGAGCGCGTTATCTCGGTTCGGCTTTCTTCGACGATGCCAATACGAGCGAGGCCCAGGCCGCCGTCATTCTCGACGCCGCCCTGTCTTACGAGGTGGTCGACGACACCACGCTTCAGGTCAATGTCCGCAACATCCTGGATGAAAAGCACGTGACCTATGGCGGGTTCGGCGCGAACTTCTACAATCCGGGCCGCGAGATCACGGCGACGCTGCGCCGCACGTGGTAAGCTGTTCGAGGCTACCCGATACCGGGCAGGTGAGATGAGACTAGTGCTCTCTCTTCTTCTGCGCCCGCCGCCACGCGGCGGGCGTTTCACCCACCGTCTGGCGAAAAGCATTGGTAAGGTGAGCCTGATCGGAAAAACCGAGCTGAGCGGCAATCACGGCGATCGTCAACTCGCTCGTCCGCAAGAAATCCTTGGCGCGGTCAATACGATTGGCCAACTGCCACTGCGAAGGTGTCTGGCCTGTCGTCTCCTTGAAGACAGTCGCAAACCAGCTTTCCGACAATCCGACCGTCTCCGCCATCTCGGCGACACTCAGCCGGTGGTCGCTCTGGGAATTAAGGCGACCGCAAAGCCTGTTCATCTGAGCTTGCGTCAATCGGCCTTTCGCCTCTTTGCGCTCTTTTTCCGGCAAGTCCAGAAGCCCGGTCACGATACAGCCAACCAGGTTCTCGGCGTGGAGGGGATGGTGTCCCGGCCTTCGCAATTCCTCGACCAGCAGGCGTGCGAGCGCCTCGATGGCACTGACATCCTGAACTTCAGCCGGGCGCTGCAAAATGGCCTGAGAGGCCGCCCGCCCGAACGATGGCGACAGAAATCTTATGAGCCGGTCCCGGTGAAGATGAATGTCGAGATGAGAAAAGCGATGCGCTGAAGAGAAGCTTGTCCAGAGCGGCATGCCGGGGGGCACATAGATTGCCCGGCTCATGGGCCGGTAATGAGAAGAACTTACACCGGCGCTGCTCGCCATACCGATATGCGAGGAGATGTCGTTGAAAAAAAAGAGGATCCGGGGATCTGGAGAGAGATAGTAGCCGCGCGCGCCGGTTTCGCCTTCCGCGTCCCAGAAGACGCCAACAATACCGTCGAGGCTGCGCCAATTGGCCGAACGTGTGGGCCGAATACCCTCTGTATGGGTCGTCATGGAATGCAGGAAGTTCATTCCGCTAACCGTGTGCACGATGAGACAAGGGCTGGTTCTGCCCTCCGCAGGACAGGATTAGCCTGACACTTTTTATCATGTTTAGCGGCCCGTGCAAGCGGAGGCGTCTGAACGCCATTAATGGCCGCCCGGCGCAACCCTTTCGCCTTCGTTCGCTGCAATCCCATACGAACAGCACACACGCGCAGAGGACGGCAAGCGGTGCCAATCCTGCCATGCGTCGCAGGGCCCACCGACGACGTCTTCACCCGCGACCGCATGACAGAGTGAAAGCCGGGCAACTTGCCGCCCGGCTCGCCCGCTTAGCCTTGATAGTCCTCGTCGGAGACTTTCTCCATCCAGGTGACGGGACTGCCGTCGATGCTCTCCTGGACGGCGATGTGGCTCATCGCTGTTTCGGGTGAGGCGCCGTGCCAGTGCTTCTCGCCGGCAGGAAACCACACCACGTCACCTTGGCTGATTTCCTCCACCGGGCCGCCCTCGCGCTGGACGCGGCCGCGCCCGAAAGTGACGATCAGCGTCTGGCCGGCCGGATGGGTGTGCCAGGCGGTGCGGGCGCCAGGCTCGAAGGTCACCAGCGCTCCGCTCGTGCGGCCCGGCTCCTCGGCCTGGAACAGAGGGTCGATGCGCACAATGCCTGTGAAATACTCTTCCGGGCCGGGACCGGAGGGGTTGGTGCCCGAACGGGTGATTTTCATTTTCGACTCCTTGAGTTGGGTGCGGCGTCAGTCGCGCAGCTTTTCGAAACGGTAGGTGAGTGCCGGTCCGCCGGGCTGGCCATAGGCCAGCTCCGCGGTGACCATGGCGAAGGGCTCGACGAAACGTGCGGTATGCAACCCGCCTGCCTCCAGCGGTTCGAAACCGATGTCGCCGATCAGATCGTGTGCGATCGTCTTGGCCCCTGCATCGTCGCCATAGACGAGCAGGTGCGGTCGCGGGGTCCGGTCCTTCCGCGCGAAGACCCCGGCGAAACTCTCCGATGGGCTGGTGTTGAAGCACGACACCCAGCGGGCATCGGGGCGCATCTTCGCCAATTCCTCGGCACCGGAGGTGGTCGTGCCGACGACGAGGTTGGTGTTGGTCTCGTCGAGGGGAACGCAGCAATTCAGCACGACCTGTCCGGCGAGGTCGCCGGCCTGTTCCAGCACGTCGTCAATCCGCGACCAGTGAACTGCCAGCAGCACCGCATCGGCATCCTGCACGGCCTCGGCGACGGAGCCGCTGGCCGCATTCGCTTCACGGGCTACACGCTCCAGCTTCGCCGTGCTGCGCGCATAGGCGAAGGTCACGTCATGACCGCAGCGCGACCAAAGCGTGCCGAGCTTGGCGCCCATGAGCCCAGATCCCAGTATGCCGATTTTCATCGCGGGTCTCCTTTCCCTCCAGCGGCACTATCCGCTGGACAGCTTACTCGGTGCGGGCCTCAAAGACCTCTTTCGCCACCGGCAGGGCGGAAAACACTTTCGGCCAGCCTGTATAGAACGCCAGATGCGACAACATCGCTCCGGCCTCCTCCTGCGTCAGACCGTTATCCATCGCTCGGTTGAGGTGGAAGGTCATCTGCTCGGGCTGGCCGGCCGCGATCAGCGCGGCGACGGTGATGAGGCTGCGGTCGCGCGGCTCCAAATCCGGACGCAGCCACAGATCGCGGAACAGCAATTCGCGCGTATTGTCGACGACACCCATGCTGACATCGCCGAAATTGCCGCGCACATTCTCTTCGCGTTTAGCCTCGGCCTCTTCGTCCAGCGGCAGCAGTTCGGGATCGACGGCGGGCAGGTCGTCCGCGGTCACGCCGCGTTCGTCGAAGACGGGTGCAACGGCTCTTGCAGCGGCGGTGGCGTTGCCCCAGCCACTGTAAAAGGCAAGATGAGTAATGGTTTCGGAAATTTCCGCCGGCGTCACCCCGGCCTCAAGCGCAAGCGCTACGTGGTCGGCCAGATTGTCCGTCTCGTGCCGGGTCATCAGCGCGGCGAAAGTGACAAGCGCCCTGTCACGGGCGGAAAGCTCTTCGCCCTTCCAGACGGAGCTGAAGAGATCGTCATTAGAATAGGATTCAAGCGCCGGGGCCACATGTCCTACGGCATCGGGCAAGGTGCGCGAAAGATCCTGTGCGGATGCGGTGGAAGCAGCGAACGCCATGGCGGCGGTTGCGAGAAGGGGTTTCATCGGGGAACTCCTTTGTTGCAGCGACCCGATCTATGTGGCGCATTACGGCCGGAATTTAATGGCTGGCCAGATCACCTCGCCCATGAGCCCGACTCATAAATGTCAGCTCCGCTCGCGCAGCGCGTCCAGCACCACCTGAAAGGCCGAGGACGGGCGCAGCCGGCTTGGGTAGTAGAGATGAAAGCCTGCGAAATAGGGCGAATAGCTTTCCAGGCAGATTTGCAGCGCGCCGGAAGCGATATGCTCGGCGGCCAGCTGCTCGGGGACAAGCGCCAGACCCTGCCCGTCTTTCGCTGCGCGCAATACCAGATTGATCGTGTTGAAGCAGGCCTGGCCCTGCACCTTGACGCGGATTTCGTTGCCGTTCTCGTCCTCGAACTCCCAGGCATAGAGTGCGCCGTGGTTGCTGAGCCGCAGATTGATGCAACGGTGGTCGCCGAGCTCCTGTGGGGTCTGCGGCGTGCCGTTGGCCTTGAAATAGTCCGGCGCGCCGACGCAGATCATCCGCTCCTCCGGCCCGATCCGCATCGAGACCATGCCCTCGCTCACCTGGTCGCCGTAGCGCACGCCGGCATCGCATTGCGCGCTGGCAAGGTCGGTATAACCATAGTCGACGACGAACTCGACATTGACCGAGGGATAGGCCTTCAGTGCAGGAGAGAGCTTCGGCCAGAGCAGGGATTCGATCGCGTATTCGGTGGCGACGATCCGCACGGTACCCGTGGGCCGGTCGCGCGCCTCGTTGAGCGCCTCCAGCCGCGCCTCGATCTTCTCGAAACACGGCGTGAGCGTAGCCAGCAGATCTTCCCCCTCCAGCGTCGGCGCGACGGAGCGGGTCGTGCGGGTCAGAAGCCGCAGGCCAAGCCGCTTTTCCAGCCCCTTGATTGTGTGGCTCAGCGCCGATTGCGAGACGTTGAGCCTGGCTGCGGCGCGAGTGAAACTGCGCTCCTCTGCCACCGTGGCCAGCGCGATCAGATCGATGATGTTTTCACGAAGCATGCGGGACGCCCTGATCTGCCGGTCGAGGATCATGGTAGGTTTCCCTCACGATATATGCGTACGGCTCATCAGTCCATGAACTGTGCAATCATGGCACCATCAGGATCAGGCGATCTTCCGAGGTCAGCCAGGTCGCGGATGCGTTCGCCCAAAGAGAAGGCGTCGAAGGCCGTGCCGCTGCTGGAAAGGGCCACGGCATCTTCATGCCCTCGCCGGTCTCGTCGCTTCGCCTAGTTGTCGCCGCCCGTCGGGATACGCGCGGCCCCTTCCTGCGGGGCTTTCGAGACGGCGGGCGCTCCCGCCGCTCGGTTCAGCCCATAGTGACGTAGAGCATCGCGTCCGGGCCGCGATCCCGTTCACTGCGCATAATCTTCGTCCGAAACCGGGTCGCCCCAGCTCACCGCTGAGCCGTCGATTGCCTCCTGGACGGCGAGATGCGTCACCGCGTGCTGATCGGTCGCGCCGTGCCAGTGATCGACATCAGCCGGAAACCAGATGACGTCACCGACATTCATGACCTGCTTCTCTTCGTCGCGGACCTGGTACCAGCCCGTCCCGGAGGTCACGACGAGCCATTGCCCAACCGGGTGCTTATGCCAGTGCGAACGCGCCCCCGGCATGAAGGTGACGGAGCCGGCGTTGATATTGCCCATCCGGGCATCGAAGACGGGCTGGACGTAGACCGTGCCGGTAAACGTGTCGGCGCCGCCAACCCTGCCGGCGCGTTGCTCGGCGCTGGTGACTTCCGCGGTTTGTGCGAATGCGGCAGGCGCAGAAAGCGCCATAACGAGTGTTGTTGCGAGAATGCGTTTCATATCGGGTCGTCTCCTTTTTTGATCGAGATGCGGCCTTCGCCGCCAGCGGCAGGGAACGGTGCCTCGCTCAGACTCAATTAGTGCGTGCCTTCCGTGCGATCATGATCGCTGGATGGGATACGTTCATGAGACAGCCTCATGAGTTGGAGCAGGTGGCGCTACCCAGAGTAGGACAACAAATTCGGCATTCATGAAGCCTTCTCGTGACTGCTCGCACGATTGAGAGCTTCGTTTGCTACAAACGTAACACCAGTTTGGGAGCGTGGAACATCCAGCCCGCAAGGAAAAGGTCATAGTCGGGATCGGCTTCTTCGGAGCTTCAGGACCGCGTTGATCGCCAACGAATCGGGGTTGTCGGTATATGCGGCTTCGCGGGCATAGTCCTGAGCGCCGTCTCCGCCGACCATGCCGATCTCTACGACGACGTCGGCATCATCTCGTTCGATAAGCTGCAATCGTCTTCCGCACAGAGCCTTGCGGGACACCTCGCCAAGCCCAATCTCAAAGGCAGGCGGGCCCGGCCTACCGAATGCCCATGACACGAAGCCGGCGCAGTCACCGACTCATTAATGAGCGTTGCTCATGAGTGATAGAGACACTCAACCGATTATCCTGCGCGCAATAGCGATTAGATTGGAAGCCAATCGAGCGGCACGCGAATGGAGATTTCACAATGACCGGGCGGAGCATGACGTTGACGATCGCTGCGGGGGCATTGGTTCTTTTGGCCGGTGCGGCGCCCTCGAATTCCCAGACAGGAGAAACCGCCATGACCAAAATCCATGTCATTGTCGGCAATGAAACTCTGGAGGCGATGCTTGACGACACGCAGGTCGCGCGCGACTTCGCCTCGCTGCTGCCGCTCGACCTGACGCTGAGCGACTTTCACGCCACCGAAAAAGTCGCCGACCTGCCACGCAAGCTCGATATTGAAGGTGCGCCGGCAAGCTACACGCCCAAAGCAGGGGATATCACGCACTACGCGCCGTGGGGCAATCTCGCGATTTTCTACAAGCCTTTCCAGGATTCCCGCGGCCTCGTGCGGCTTGGCGAATTCAACGAACCGATGGATGCGTTGATCCAGGACAGCGCCTTTGCGGTCCGTATCGAACTGGCCGACTAATCCACCATTACAAACTCTGCGGACGATGCAGGGCAGCCCGTTACTCGCGGGATCGCCTGATCCGCACCAAACCTCAAGGAGACCATCATGACCAATAATATCACCGGCAAGACCGTCATCATCACCGGCGCTTCCTCAGGCATCGGCGAGGCGACGGCGAAACTGCTCGCATCAAAGGGAGCCAATGTGGTGCTCGGCGCGCGCCGTGGCGACAAGCTCAAACAGATCGCGGACGCGATAAAAAACAACGGCGGTCAAGCCGTCTGGCAGGAACTGGATGTGACCGACCCGTCGCAGAACGACGCGATCGTCGCGCTTGCCAAGGAAACCTATGGCGGCGTTGATGCGATCTTCCTCAATGCCGGGCTGATGCCGAGTTCGCCCGTTTCCGCGCTCAAGACGGATGAGTGGAACCAGATGGTCGACGTCAACGTCAAGGGCGTGCTGAACGGCGTAGCTGCGGTAATGCCGATCTTCACCGAGCAGAAATCGGGCCACATCCTCGCGGTTTCGTCCGTCGCAGGCCTCAAAAACTATGCCGGTGCGGCGGTTTATGGCGGCACCAAATGGTTCGTACGAAACTTCATGGAAGTGCTGCGTATGGAATCGGCCACTGAAGGCACCAATATCCGCACCGCGACGCTCTATCCTGCGGCGATCAACACCGAGTTACTCGACACGATCACCGACAAGCAGACCGCCGAGGGGATGCAGGGTCTTTACGATACCTACGGCATCTCGCCCGACCGGATCGCTGATGTCGTCGCGTTTGCACTCGACATGCCGGAGGACACGACGGTGAACGAATTCACCGTGGGGCCGGCGAAACAGCCCTGGTAACGGTCGGCAGGCATCGGGGTCCATGACCTAACACGACAAGGTTGGACACACAGTAATGGCCTCAATTCCCGCCCGGACCTGCCGGGCGGGACCATTGACGTCACGCGCATAAACGCTTCCATTCGACAAGCTTTCAGTCCAATCGCTTGTTAGGATCCGGGCAATGGCAGGAGCGCACTCCCATCGCCGGCCAGAAAGATGGTTTCGGGGACGCGTCTTCCGCCGGAGCCGTGGTATTCCAGGGAGGTCCGCCGCGTCCTAGATGTCGAACTTGACGCCCTGGGCCAAAGGCAGCTCCGCCGAATAATTCACCGTATTGGTCTGCCGGCGCATATAGCCTTTCCAGGCGTCCGAACCGCTCTCGCGGCCACCACCGGTTTCCTTCTCGCCGCCGAATGCCCCGCCGATCTCCGCGCCCGACGGGCCGATATTGACATTGGCGATGCCGCAATCCGATCCGACAGCCGAGAGGAAGCTTTCCGCCTCGCGCATGTTCAGCGTAAAGATGCACGACGACAGGCCCTGCGGAACGTCGTTCTGCATGGCGATCGCTTGTTCCAGAGTATCGTAGCCCATCACATAGATGATCGGGGCGAAGGTCTCTGTGCGGACAATATCGCTCTGGGCCGGCATCTCGGCGATCGCAGGTGCAACATAGGCGCCGCCATCGGGCACGTTGTCGGTGACAGCTTCGCCGCCATGCACGTGGGCTCCTTCCTCCTTGGCCGTCTTGAGCGCGGCCCGCATCTGCTCCCGCGCCTTCCCGTCGATCAGCGGGCCGACCAGGGTGCCCTCCTTACGGGGGTCGCCGACCGGCAGGGTCTGATAAGCCTTGGCGAGTTTGGCCACCAGATCCTCCCGGATCGACTCATGGGCAATCACCCGGCGAAGGCTGGTGCAGCGCTGGCCCGCCGTCCCCACGGCCGAGAAGACGATCGCGCGGACAGCCATGTCGATATCGGCGGACGGCGCGACGATCATCGCATTGTTGCCGCCAAGTTCCAGAATCGGCCGGCCCCAGCGCTCCATCACCTTCGGCCCGACGACGGAACCCATCCGCGTCGAACCCGTCGCGGAGAGGATGGGGACATCTTTCGAAGCGACCAGCGCTTCGCCGATTTCCGCACCGCCGATCACCAGTTGCAGGAGACCGTCCGGCGCATCGTCGCCAAAGCGTTCGAGGGCGCGCTCCATGATCTTCATCGTCGCCATGGCTGTCAGCGGCGTTTTTTCGGACGGCTTCCAGATCACCGGGTCGCCGCAGATCAGCGCCAGCGCCGTGTTCCAGGACCAGACGGCGACCGGGAAATTGAAGGCGGTGATGACCCCGCACGGGCCGAGCGGATGCCATGTCTCCATCATACGGTGGCCCGGCCGTTCCGATGCGATGGTCAGGCCGTAGAGCTGTCGCGACTGGCCCACGGCGAAATCGCAGATGTCGATCATCTCCTGTACTTCGCCGAGGCCTTCGGAAACGATCTTGCCGGCTTCCAGCGTGACCACCGCGCCGAGTTCTTCCTTCGCGTTGCGCAATTCCTCACCGAGCAGGCGGACGAGTTCCCCGCGGCGCGGCGCCGGCACTTCGCGCCAGGCGCGGAAGGCGTCCTGAGCTTTCGCGATGATCGCCGGCATCTCCTCCGGCCGCGTCTCCCTGACCTTTGCAACTTCGGTGCCGTCGATCGGCGAATGGACCGAAAGCGTGCCGCCCGTCAGTTCGGCTTCGGTCAGTCCGGCTGCTGTGAGAACGTTCCGGTGGCTCATTCTGTCACTCCTTTGGATACGGTTTTGCGCTGCTCCGCCATGCCCATGGCTGCCAGAAGCGGCTTGTCATCATGTTGCGCTTGAAAATCAGTTTTGCTGTCCATGCCCAACCAGCGCGCAAGGATCAGCGATTGCGCCACCGCGCCGCCGAGGGTCGTCCCCGGCCCCGTGACAATGAAGAGGTCGGGCGCAAATTCCCGCGCCGCGATGGTGATCGCTTGCGTGAAATCATAGGTCTCCGTCACCTGTGCGCCGAGCGTATAGTTTCGCAGCGCCTCGGTTGGCGTAGCGTCAGGCCACCAGATGGCGCCGCGCCCGTCAATCAGCGGCAGGTTCGGTTGACGGAACAGTTCCGATGGAAGCTGCTCGCGTCCCTGCTTCGCCACGGGCGCCTGCAACGCGGTGTGGAAGGCGGCGTGGTTGCCGAGACGCATCGGAAAACGCTGCTGAACAGGTTCCACCTCTTGCTCGAAGGCTTTCAAACCGGCCTCGTTGCCCGCTAGCACGAGCATTCCGCCAAGAGCGATGGAAAGCCCGAGCAGATGGTCGGCGCGAGCGTCGATCTCGTCCACTTTGGCGAGCAGCGTCTGCCGACGCTCGGGCTGCGCCATCCAGTTTTCGTCGACGAACGGATAGACGAGCTGGCCGCCGATGAGGGCGCGCTGCATCAGCGTACCCATCGTATTGGCGACGCGAAAGCCGTTTTCCGGCGAAAGCGCACCGGCGCAGGCGAGGGCGGAATACCAGCCCATCGAATTGCCGGTCACGGCGACGATTTCGATCTCATCGCGGTCGATGGAGAGAAAGTCGCCCAGTGTCGCAGCATAGATCAGCGCGGAGGCATTGTCGCCGCGCGTATGCTGGGCAATGGAAAACGTCTGTGCGCCATCCAGTTCGGCGAGCGTTGGTTGACCCTCGTCCCGGCGCAGCGCGTCGAAGGATTCTAGCAGAGCCGGGTCCGGAAAATGGCGCTTCAGATAGCCGAGTTCGGACTTGTTGTATGTGCCCCGGCCGGGGCAGATGACGACCGCCGTCTTCTTCATGCCGGTACCGTCATCAGCGATAGCGCCGCTTCGAAAATCGAGTCGGCCGATGGCATGGTCGCGGCATAGGCCGGCCCGGTTGCGATGAAGCTGTCCTCTGCGCTGATGCGCGAATGGGGAATGTCCGTCCGCTCTGTCAGCATCGCCATCAGCCCTTCGGCAAGCCCGCCGGTGCGTCGGGTCTCATCGACCACCAGAATATTTCGGCAGCCGGTGACCGCATCGAGGATAGCCGCTTCGGGCAGGGGCGATAGCCACCGAAGATCGATGATGCGGGCCGAAACGCCTTCCTTTTCCAATTGCTTGCTGGCCTGTCGGGAAAGATAGAGACCATTGCCGAAGGAGAGAATGGCCAGATCGGTGCCGTCGCCATGCTGGCCGACCTCTCCGAAGCCAATCCGTTTGGATGGGTCGGGATAATGCGTCATCCAGCCGCTCTCGCCCGCTTGGTCGAGGTCCCGCATGGAATAGAGCGCGATCGGCTCGAGAAAGACCACAAGGCGCTGCTCTTCACGCGCCAGCCGGACGCATTCGCGCAGCATCATCGCCGCATCCGCGCCGTTGGAAGGGCAGGCAAGGATCAGGCCCGGAATATCGCGCAGCACGGCGATCGAATTGTCATTGTGGAAGTGGCCCCCGAACCCGCGCTGATAGCCGAGACCAGCGATACGGAGGACCATCGGGTTGGTGTACTGGCCATTGGAGAAGAAGGGCAGCGTCGCCGCTTCGCCGCGCAACTGGTCCTCGGCATTGTGCAGATAGGCGAGAAACTGGATCTCCGGCATGGGCAGGAAACCGTTATGGGCCATGCCGATCCCAAGACCGAGGATGGATTGCTCGTCGAGCAGCGTATCGATCACGCGGGAGGGTCCGAAGCGGCCGATCAGCTTCTGGGTGACGCCATAGACACCGCCCTTGCGACCGATATCCTCACCCATCAGGGCGATCTCGCCATGTTCCAGCATCAGATCGGTCAGCGCCCAGTTGATCAGGCGTGACATGATCTGCGGCTCTTCCATAGCCTTCATATCGTTGCCGAATGTGTTCGCACGCATCTCTTGCGTCGGCCCGCCGTCCTTTCGGCAGGACCGGGGCGGGGGAATGAGGCTCGCCATCACCTCGTCCGCGGATTTCAGCCGCGGACGCTTCACGGCATGGTCCGCGATGCGTTCGACGCGCGCATTGGTCTCGTTATAGATGTCGAGCGCATCAGCCGGGTCCAGCGCGCCGGCTCCAGCCAGAAGACGGACCGAATGGAGCAGCGGATCGTTGGCCTCTTCGGCTTCGACCTCCTGCCGCTTCATATAGGTGGTCGGCACATCGGCGCCGGCATGGCCGTAAAGCCGGATCGTCCGCACATGAAGGAAAGCGGGACGCCGCCGCTTGCGCACATAGGCCGCCGCTTCCTGCGCCACTTTGAAGGTCTCGAACATGTCCAGGCCGTCGCAGGAAAAGTACTTGAGCCCTGTGCGGTTGGCGAAGGTCGCGCCGATCCAGCCCTTGGGGGTCTTGGTGGAGATGCCGATGCCGTTATCCTCGCAGACGAAGAGAAGCGGCATGGGTATGCCCTGATAGGAGGTCCATTGCGCGCTATTGAAAGCGCCCTGTGCGGTGGAATGGTTCGCAGACGCATCGCCAAAAGAGCACATGATGATGCCGTCGGAGGGCAGCGCCTGATGCTCCGGTTTCTGCCGACGCGTCATGCCGATCGAATAGGCTGCGCCCACCGCCTTCGGTAGATGGCTTGCTATGGTCGATGTCTGCGGCGGAATGTTCAGCGCTTTCGATCCGAGCACCTTGTGCCGTCCGCCCGAGATCGGGTCCTCGGTCGAACAGGCGAAGGAGAGGAGCATGTCCCAGGCGATGGACTGCCCCGGAACCTGCGCGGCCCGTTGGATCTGGAAGGCCGCGTCACGATAATGCAGGAAGGCCATGTCTGTCGGCCGGAGCGCGGCGGCAACGGCCGCCATGCCCTCATGGCCCGATGATCCGATCGTGTAATAGCCCTGGCCCGCTGCCTGCATCGCACGGCTCTTCCGGTCGAGCGCCCGGCACAGACAGCCGGAACGAAAGATCGACACCGCATCGGCGCGTGACAGCGGTCCGTCCGCCGGTTGTCCAGCGGGCAGGTCGCCTGCGGCCACGCGGCGCAGGAAATTGTCGTGAACAATTGCGGAGCGGTCCATACCGATAGCCTTAGAAGAACGCCTGCAGGCCTGTCTGGGCACGGCCGAGAATCAGCGCATGAACGTCGTGCGTGCCCTCATAAGTGTTGACCGTCTCCAGATTGGTCATGTGGCGGAAGACCTGAAATTCTTCGGAAATCCCGTTGCCGCCATGCATGTCGCGGGCGAGCCGCGCGATATCGAGCGCCTTGCCGCAATTGTTGCGCTTGATGAGCGAGATCATCTCCGGCGCAGCACTGCCCTCGTCCATCAAACGACCCACGCGCAGGGAAGCTTGAAGACCGAGAGTGATTTCGGTCTGCATATCGGCCAGTTTCTTCTGGAAGAGCTGGGTCCCGGCGAGCGGCTTGTCGAACTGCTTGCGATCCAGTCCGTATTGCCGCGCGGCATGCCAGCAGAACTCCGCAGCGCCCATGGCGCCCCAGGAGATGCCGTAGCGCGCGCGGTTGAGACAGCCGAAAGGCCCCTTCAGGCCTTCTACATTGGGTAGCAGGGCGTCTTCGCCAACTTCGACATCGCTCATCACGATCTCGCCGGTCACCGAAGCGCGCAGCGACAGCTTGCCGCCGATCTTCGGGGCGGAAAGTCCCTTCATTCCCTTCTCAAGAACAAAGCCACGGATCTTGCCGCCATGGGTTTCCGACTTCGCCCAGACGACAAAAACGTCGGCGATGGGAGAGTTGGAAATCCACATCTTCGAGCCATTCAGCACGTAGCCGCCATCGCTCTTCTTCGCGACCGTCTTCATGCCGCCGGGATCCGACCCGGCATCCGGCTCGGTCAGGCCAAAGCAGCCGATCCATTCGCCCGATGCGAGCTTCGGCAGATATTTGCGACGCTGTTCTTCCGAACCGTAGGCGTGGATCGGGTACATGACGAGGGAGGACTGAACGCTCATCATCGACCGATAGCCGGAATCCACCCGCTCGACCTCACGCGCCACGAGCCCGTAGGCGACATAGCCGGCACCGGCACCGCCATATTCATCCGGGATCGTCACGCCGAGAAGGCCGGTCTGGCCCATTTCCGCGAAGATCTCCGGCTCCACACGCTCTTCCCGATATGCGGCGGTGACGCGCGGCTGCAGCTTCTCCTGCGCATAAGCTGAGGCCGTATCGCGTATCAGGCGCTCTTCATCCGTCAGCTGCTGCTCGAGAAGAAGCGGGTCTTCCCATGAGAAGGCCGAGAGCGAGGGGCCATGTCCATTGGTCATGATGAAATCCTTTTCAGTGCTTCGGCCATGCGTGACAGGCCGTCCGACAACTCGGCATCGGAATAGGCGAAAGAGAGGCGGACGTAACCCGGCAGTCCGAAAGCCCGGCCGGGCACAAGCGCGACGCCGGCATCTTCCAGTAGCCATCGACAGAGATCGGCGTCGCTTTTGAAGGGGCCGCCTTCCGGCTTGAGGAGGCCCGCGCAGGATGCGAAGGCGTAGAACGCGCCTTCCGGCACCCTGCACCGAAGGCCCGGCATCGCGTTGAGTGCGGCCACCACCCTGTCGCGGCGGCTTTTCAGGATGGCGCATCGCTCTTTCAGCAGAGCTGTATCGCCCTGGATGGCGGCCAGCGCGGCTGCTTGCGAGATCGAGCTGGCGCCAGAGGTGAACTGGCCCTGCACGGCGGCCATGGCGGCGATCAGGGGGCGGGGGCCGATGCCCCATCCGATCCGCCAACCTGTCATCGACCATGCCTTGGAGGCGCCATTGACGGTCAGCGTCCGCTCTTTCAGCGCCGGAGCCTCGGCGGCGAAGGAGGCAAAATCCCCATAGGTCAGATGCTCGTAGATCTCGTCTGACAGGATCCAGACATGGGGATTGCGTTCGAGCACCGCCGCGAGGGCGCGAATTTCCTCTGCGCTGTAAACGGCGCCCGAGGGGTTGGACGGTGAATTGAGCATCAGCCAGCGGCTGCGCGGCGTGATCGCCTGTTCGAGCATATCGGGCGAGAGCTTGAAGCCTTCATCCATCGGGCAGGGAACCGTCACCGCTACCGCCTGGCAGATCCGGACAATATCGGAATAGGTGGTCCAGTAGGGCGTCGGAATGATGACTTCGTCGCCCGGGTCGAGCGTTGCCATGAGGGCGTTCGCGATCACCTGTTTCGCGCCCGTCGACACAAGCACGTTTTCCCGCCCGCTATTGGCCTGCGCAGCAATGGCGTCGCGCAGAGCCGGCGTGCCGGCGGTGGGCGTGTATCGGGTTTGCCCCGCAAGAGCGGATTTGTGCGCGGCGGCAATGATGTCCGGCGGTGTCGGAAAATCCGGCTCGCCGGTGCCGAACGAAACGATGTCGCGGCCTTCGGCACGCAATTGCGCCGCCTTCTCCGAAATCTGCACGATTTCGGAGAGTGCCAGACCCTGCATACGGTTTGCCGGGCGGAACGCGCCGGACGTTTCAGGCGTCATAACGACTGCCATTGCGGGTCTTGAGGAAGGTGTCGAGCGAAATATCCTCTTGCTTGAGAAAGCCTGTGGCCGGGACGGTGCCGTCGCGAACCATTTCCATCACGGCGACCACCGAGGAGGCGGTTGTCCACGCAATGGCCGTACGGAACTTGCCGCCGATTTCGACCGGTTTGAGGCCGCGCACGAATTCGCGGCGCTCCAGCCGCCCGCCGATCAGGCCTTCTGCCGAGATATGAATATAGACGATGTCGTCATTCACCGGCGGTTTGGCATTGACGAGAATGTCACCCGCTTCCTTGCGTCGTTCACGCATGAGCAATTCATGGAAGAAGAAATTCATCAGGGCGACATGGCCCGGATAGCGCATGGTCTTGTAGTCGAGGTTCGGCACCCGGTCCTTGTAGGTCTGGCACATCGTGCCGAGACCACCCGAGGTGGTGAAGGCTTCCAGTTCGATCCCGCCGATCACGATCTTCTCGATCCACTCCATCGGCGAGACAGTCTTGATGACGCCGTCCTCCAGCACCTCGCAATCGTTGAGATACTCGTTCACGACGCCTTCCGGCGACCAATTGAACGAGTAGCCCATCAGACCGGTCGGGTTCTGCGGAAGAGCGCCGACGCGCATGCGACAGGAGCGGCAATCGTCGAACTGCTCGATCAGATGGGCTCCGACAATGCCGACGAAACCGGGTGCGAGGCCGCATTGCGGCGCCATCAAGCCTTCCGAAGTCTTGGAGAGTTCGAGGATGGCTTGAGTGGTCGGAACATCTTCGGTCAGGTCGAAATAATGCAGGCCGAGCCGGTGCGCGACATTGGCGACGCCGATGTTGAAGGAGTAGGGCAGGCAGGAAAGCACCGCGTCGAAATCGCCGAGTGCGGAAGCGAGGGCGGCGGTGTCGCTGACGTCGATCTGACGAGTGGGGAAGGGCAGATCATCCCGTGGGGGGAGGCTGTCGAACCCCGTAACGGCAAATTCGCATTCGTGGAGAAGCTCGCTGGCCAGCGTCCCCACTTTTCCAAGGCCGAGAACGGCGATCGTTTTCATGCGCATCTCCTTTTGAGGTCGGTGCAGCTTAACGGGTTCGTTCTTGCATAAAACACCAGCAAAAGGCATTTTCTGGTGAGCTATTGTAATGGATAAACCATGCTTACGCCTGCGCCGCTCCCCAGCCTTGCCATTCTCCGTTGCTTCGAGGCCGCGGCCAAACACCAGAGTTTCACAGCGGCGGCAGAAGAACTCGGTTTGAGCCAAGGCGCGGTCAGCCGACACGTGAAGGAACTGGAAGATCAGGTCGGTGCCCGCCTCTTCCGGCGCGAGGGGCGCGGTGTCCGGCTGACCGATGCGGGCCGGGATCTCTCGGCTCATCTGCTATCTGATCTCGAGCGGCTGCGCGGCACCATCGCCCGCGCCGTCGCAGCCGGCAACAGCGCCCGGCTTCTCTCGATCGCTGTTCTGCCGACCTTTGGCAGTCGCTGGCTCGTTCCGAGACTGAAGGATTTCAAAGCCGGGCAGGACGATCTGGAACTGGTCATTCATAGCCGCAGCGAGCCATTCGATCTTGTGGAGAGTGGCATTGATCTGGCCATTCATTTTGGCAGCGACGACTGGCCGGGCGCGCAACTGACGCCGCTTTGCCGGGAAGACCTGATCGCCGTGGCGGCCCCGGACCTCATCGAGCGTTTCGGACTTTTGCAAAAAGCCGATCTCTTCCGGATGCCTCTGCTGCATCTGTCGTCGCGACCCATGCTTTGGGAAAGCTTCAGGCAGACGGTGGACAAGGCGGAAGGCGCGACCCGGAAAGGAAGTTACTTCGACCAGTTCGCACTTATCATATCGGCCGCCGTCGCGGGCCTCGGCGCAGCCATTCTCCCGGCCTACCTTATCGAGACCGAATTGCAGAACGGACTGCTGGTGCCTTTGGAATCGGTGCCCGACACCTATGGCCGGAGCTACTACATCGCGACGCCTGCGGGGTTGAACAAGCCGCTGACCGCCCAGTTTTCCCGTTGGATCCGTAAACAGGTCAGCCACCTGTCGCATGACGGGCCGGAGGGCGGACCGATCTCCTCGCGTTGGCTGAAGGCGAGTTTCTCGGAAAGGATAGAAGGATGAAATCGCTCGTACTGGAAAAGAAGGACGATCTGAGCCTGCGCGATTTTCCCGAGATTGACCGTCAGGAAGAGATCCTTGGCCCGCGCGATGTCCGGATCAAGCTGCACACGGTCGGAATTTGCGGATCCGACGTGCACTATTACACACACGGCCGTATCGGTCCTTTCGTGATCGAGGAGCCTATGATCCTCGGTCATGAAGGCGCGGGGACCGTCATCGAAACCGGAGCGGAGGTGACCGGCCTTTCCATCGGCGATCGGGTCTGCATGGAGCCGGGCGTTCCCGATCCGAACTCGAGGGCCGCGCGGCTCGGCATCTATAATGTCGATCCGGCTGTACGTTTCTGGGCCACGCCCCCGGTCCATGGCATTTTGCGGCCGACATGCGTCCATCCTGAAGCATTCACCTTCAAACTGCCCGATAATGTCAGTTTCGCCGAAGGGGCGATGGTCGAGCCGCTCGCCGTCGGTGTTCACGCGGCCACCAAGGCGCGGGTAAAGCCCGGCGATATCGGCGTGGTCATGGGAGCCGGCCCGATCGGCCTTGTCACCGCGCTTTCGGCGCTGGCCGCAGGCTGCGCCCGGATTTATGTGAGTGATCTTGCTGAGAAGAAACTGGAAATCGCTCAGAGCCTCAACCCGGCGATCATCCCCGTCAATATCGCCAACGATGATCTGGTCGCCCGGGTCATGAAGGATACGGATGGCTGGGGTGCCGATGTGGTCTGGGAGGCTACTGGCTCGCCGAAGGCTGCGGCGACTGTCTTCGAACCACTGGCGCCTGGTGGTTGCGTGGTGATGATCGGCGGTCAGGCCGAACCGATCAGCTATGATGCCGGCGCGGCCATGATCCGCGAGGCTCGCGTCGAGAATATCTTTCGCTACGCGCACGTCTTCCCTCGCTGTGTCGCGATGCTGTCCTCCGGGGCCATCGATATCAAGCCGCTGATCACCCGCACCTTCGACTTCGGCGACAGCGTCGAAGCCTTCGAGGTGGCGGCCTCGGCGCCGCCCGCCGACGTCAAGATGCAGATCATCTTGCCGCAATAGCCGGAATGGCTGGGGGTCTTCGAGACCCCGGCTCTAGGACGGACAAAAGGCCTCCGCCGATATTCCGGTCGGCCTTTCGATGCGATAGGGGTGGAGGCCATCGCGGTATGAGTAGAAGATTGGGAGAATTATTGTGAGTTATCTCGGCATCGACCTCGGTACATCCGGTTTGCGCGCGCTGCTGATCGACGCTGCCGGAGAGGTCGTGGGCTCCGTCGAGCGGAGCTACAGCGTCTCCCATCCTCACTCCGGCTGGTCGGAGCAGGATCCGGCGCAATGGATCGAGGCGCTGGAAAGCGCGATGGAGGAGATGCGCGCCGCCTTTCCGGATTTCGCCGGACTGCGGGGTATGGGCGTCGCAGGGCACATGCATGGCGCTACGCTCCTTGATGCGAACGACGCCGTGTTGCGTCCCTGCATTCTCTGGAACGACACCCGGGCTCATGCCGAAGCGGCGCGGCTCGATTCCATTGCAGAGGTTCGATCGCTTTCGGGCAATATCGTCTTTCCGGGGTTTACCGCGCCGAAATTGAAATGGGTGCGGGCTCACGAGCCGGAAATCTTCGAGCGCGTCGCGAAGGTCCTGCTGCCCGCGGCTTTCATGAATTTCTACCTGACTGGCGAACATGTCGCGGACATGTCCGACAGCGCCGGCACCTCATGGCTCGATACCGGGGCACGGCAATGGTCCGACGCTCTTCTGAGCGCCAGCCACATGCGCAGCGATCAGATGCCACGCCTTGTCGAGGGCAGCGAACCAGCCGGTCAGCTAAGAAGCGAACTGGCGCGAAAGTGGGGCCTCTCCCAGACAGTGACCGTGGCCGGTGGCGCTGGCGACAATGCCGCAGCGGCCTGCGGCATCGGCGCGACACAGGAAGGACAGGGTTTCGTGTCGCTCGGCACATCCGGCGTTCTTCTGGCCGCCCGAGACGGCTATCGCCCGGCGCCGGAAACCGCTTTGCACACCTTCTGCCACGCCATACCCGAGCGATGGTACCAGATGGGGGTCATGCTGTCGGCGACAGACAGCCTCAACTGGCTTTCTTCCATAACCGGCGTGAAGCCGGCGGAGTTGACGGCCGGCCTTGGCGAAGAGTTGCGTATTCCAGGTCTGGTCCGGTTCCTGCCTTACCTGTCCGGTGAACGGACGCCGCATAATGATGCGGTCATCCGCGCCAGCTTTACCGGCATCGGAGCCGATACGGACCGAACGGAACTCACACGCGCTGTCCTCGAAGGGGTGAGTTTCGGCCTGCGAGAGAGTTTCGACGCGCTGAAAGCCACCGGAGCACGGCCGGAACGCCTCTTCGCCATTGGGGGCGGAACACGCTCCCGCTATTGGCTGCGGCTGATCGCAACCGTTCTGGACATTCCTCTCGCCCTGCCTGCCGGAGGCGAATTCGGCGCCGCGCTCGGTGCCGCTCGGCTGGGACGCCTTGCGGCCAGCGATGCGGCGATCGAAGACGTTCTTCTTCCCCCGGAGACGGCTGAGGTGATCGAGCCGGAAAATGACAAGCGGGCCGCGTTCGACGACGCTTATCTGCGCTTTCGCGCGGCCTATCCCGCAACGCGCCAGATCCAGTAGCGGGCCAGGAGCCGTCGCTCAGCCTGTGACGGGGGCCAGGAGAATGCTGGTCTGGCTGTTGTTCACGCCCGGAATCTCGCGAATGTCGCGGAGCACGCGGTCGAACTGAACGAGACTGTCGGTCTTGATCTCGACCACGAGGTCCCAGACACCATTGGTGGAATGGATGGCCGAGATTTCGGGGATACGCCGCAAGGTCCCTATGACCGCCCGCGAGAGCTTGCCCTGAAGCTCGATCATCATGATCGCCTTGACCTCTCCCTCCACATCGACGTCGGTTTCGATGGTGAAGCGTCGAATGCGTCCCTCCTGAACGAGGAGTTCCAGGCGTGCCTTCACTGTCGCTCGGGAGACGCCGATAAGATGGGAGAGTTCCGTAATGGACGCTCTGGAATTGGTCCTCAATGCAGCCAGAAGGCTTCGGTCGACATCGCTGAGTTCGCGCATACAATGTCCATATTGGTTATTGCAATCGATATATTGAGAGAAAAAGGTATCATTATGCGCAATTTATCATGCGAAATGTTCAGGTAGAAGAGGCATCATCACCCCTTTCAATCGTGAGAGGAAAGCATGAAGGGAAATTGTGCGATCATCGGCGCGCCAATCCAGTCCGGAGCCTCCCGGCCCGGATGCGTCATGGGACCGGCAAGCTTGCGGACCGCTGGCCTCGAAGCGGCCATCTCAGGCCTCGGCTGGCAGGTCACCGATCTCGGCGATCTCGCCATCACCGATCCGCAACCCGTCGATCATCCCAATGATGCGGTCAAGCACCTGTCCGAGACGTCCGCCTGGATCAAGGTCGTCGAGCAGGCCGCCTACGACGTGACCGGAAACTATGATTTTCCGATCTTCATGGGCGGCGATCACAGCATGTCCGCCGGTTCCGTCGCCGGAATTGCGCGCCGTGCCGCCGAAGGCGACCGGCCGCTTTTCGTTCTTTGGCTCGATGCCCATCCCGATCTGCATACCCTCGAGACGACGCAGAGCGGCAATCTGCATGGCACGTCGGTCGCCTATTTCACGGACCGAAAGGGTTGCGAAGCCTTTCCACCTCCTGCCGCTCCCGTGCCACCGGAAAATGTCTGCTTCATCGGGCTGCGTTCCGTTGATGACGCGGAACGCGAACGCCTCGCCTCGGACGGCTTCGAGGTGCACGATATGCGAATGATCGACGAAAGCGGTGTCTTGCGGCCGCTGCGCGGTTTTCTGGAGCGCGTCAGCGCCGCGAACGGGCTTCTGCATGTCAGCCTCGACGTGGATTTTCTCGACCCGTCCATCGCCCCCGCTGTCGGCACGACGGTGCCCGGTGGCGCGACATTCCGCGAGGCCCATCTCATCATGGAAACCCTCTGCGACAGCGGCCTCGTCCGTTCCCTCGATCTGGTCGAACTGAACCCCTTTCTCGATGAACGCGGACGAACCGCCGAACTGATGACCGATCTTGCGGCGAGCATTTTCGGACGACGGATTTTCGACCGGCCCACGAGGAGCCACCCATGACCGTGCTCGAACCATCGGCGCTGGCCCATGTGCCCTTTGTGAGCGTCGCCAACATGATGCGGCTGGTCAATGATGTCGGCGTCGAGGCGGTGATCACGGAATTGGCGGATTATATCGAGGCCGATTTCCGGCGCTGGCCGGAATTCGACAAGATCGCCCGAGTCGCCAGCCATTCGCACGATGGTGTGATCGAGCTGATGCCGGTCGCCGATGCCGAATATTACGGCTTCAAATATGTGAACGGTCATCCCAAGAATACGCGCGAAGGCTTTCAGACCGTAACGGCGTTCGGCGTATTCGCCTCCGTCGGCAATGGATATCCGCTTCTGTTTACCGAAATGACCTTGCTGACCGCATTGCGGACGGCCGCCACTTCGGCCCTTGTCGGTCGCTACCTCGCGCCACCAAACGCCAAGACAATGGCCATGATCGGCAATGGCGCACAGTGCGAATTTCAGGCGCTCGCCTTTCGCGCCCTATGCGGCATCGAGAATGTGCGGCTCTACGATATCGACCCGGACGCCACCGAAAAGGCAACGGCCAATCTGAAAACCGCCGGCTTGAATGTGACCGCCTGTCAGACTGCGGAAGCAGCGGTCGAGGGCGCGCAGATCATCACGACCTGCACGGCCGACAAGCAATATGCCACGATCCTCAACGACAACATGGTCGGCGCGGGTATTCACATCAATGCGATCGGCGGCGACTGCCCCGGCAAGACCGAGCTCCACAAGGATATTCTGACGCGATCCGAAATCTTCGTGGAATATCCGCCGCAGACGCGCATCGAAGGTGAGATACAGCAGCTTGAGGAAGACCATCCGGTCACCGAACTATGGCAGGTGATGACCGGCGATACGGCTGGCCGGACCGACGAAACCCAGATCACGCTGTTCGACAGTGTCGGCTTTGCTATCGAGGATTTCAGCGCGTTGCGCTACCTGCTCGACAAGACAAAAGGCACCGACTACGCCGAGATGCTGGACCTTCTGGCCGATCCGGACGATCCTCGTGATCTCTACGGCATGTTGCAGCGAGCCGGAGCGGGAGCGCCGGCCTGACGGGTCAGGGGAACCAGCTGGCGTGCCGATATCGACATGGATGCAGGTGGCATAGCTGTTCCGCGCCGTTGTCTCATCACTGGGATCGACGATGTGGTTCTTCTCGGCGCGCTTAATGCCGTACTTTCAGAAACTGAAGCAATCCGAGAACTCCGACCCCGACGGCGACGAGCAGTGTCAGCACGATACCCGGCGCCGTCGTCACAAATGTTCCGGTGACCACCAAGGTGAGCGAGATAAGCACCCACGCTGCATCACCGGCTGAAAAATACAGCACTTGGATTCGTCCCGGATCGTCGTGGCGACTGACGTAACCCAAGTGAAGGCCGTTCAGGATCAGAACGATACCGACACCAAGGACAAGATTAGGCGGAGTCGCGCCCAAAAATGCCGCGATCATCCTTGGTCGAAAGACGAAAAGCGCACCGAAAAACAGGCATGAAGCGGCGTTGAGTCGTAAAACGGACTTGAGGCTTGGCACCCATCACCTAATCTCTTGTCAACAAAATTTACATCTCACGCCGAGGCTAACTTGTCAACAAAGATGACAACATTGCCGGTTCCGATGACGCCTGAAAAACCTCTCGGCTTGTGTCTGATGGACGCGCAGCAGTGGATCGGAAAATATATTCTCGAATGGATGCACCGAAACGGGCACGATCTGAACGCGGCCGATATCGCGTTTCTCGCCAATCTCGATTGTGGCGAAACCCATGCCTCGGAATTGGCCCGTCGGATGGGGATTACACGACAAGCGGTCTATCGCACCACCAAGGGCCTGAGTGAGCGGGGGCTTCTCGATCTCGTCGACGACCCAGAGCGGCGCAACCAAAAGATCGTCGCCATGACCGACTATGGTTTGGAAGTCGTCGGCGTCGCGCGGGCGGGACTCGAGGCAGCCGAACGTGACCTTGAAGATCGCATTGGAAACCACAACGTAGTTGCCTTGAAGGCCGCATTGTCACAGGATTGGGGTCCGCCCGCCAGTCGGACCTGATGGCGTCAGTTTGTCGTCGCCTCATTGCGTGTCTGCAGATGCCGCTCCCAGCGGAGTGCATCTTCGACGATACCGGTGAGATCGTCATGCTGCGGTTGCCAGTTGAGTTCTCGCCGCGCCTTTGACGCATCGGCCACGATGCTGGCGGCATCGCCGGGGCGGCGCGGGCCCATGGTTTTCCGGATCGGACCGGCCACGTCATCGACCGTCTGGAGCACCTCCTTGACCGAAAAGCCGTGTCCATAGCCGAGATTGGCGGTGAGGCTGTCGCCGCCGTCCCGCAACCGGTCGAGCGCCAGAAGATGGGCCGCCACCAGATCGGTGACATGGATATAGTCGCGCACGCAGGTGCCGTCGGCAGTCTGGTAATCCTCGCCGAAGATCTCGATGCCCTCACGTTTGCCGACTGCGGCCTCGACAGCAACCTTGATCAGATGGGTCGCGCCCTTGGTCGATTGCCCGGTTCGCCCCGCCGGATCGGCTCCCGCCACATTGAAATAGCGCAGCACGCCATAGGTCAGATCATGCGCCCGGGCCGCATCGGCCAGCATGATTTCCGTCATCAGCTTGCTGGAGCCATACGGCGATTCCGGCCGAAGCGGCGTGTCTTCGGCAACCGGCTCGGAGCCAACCGACCCGTAGACGGCAGCCGTCGAGGAAAAGACGAAATGGGGCACGCCCGCCCGCACGGCACATTCGATCAGCCCGCGGGATTTGACGGTATTGTTTTCATAATAGGAAAGGGGATCGGCGACCGATTCCGGCACCACGATGGAGCCGGCGAAATGCATGATGGCGTCGAAGCCGCCATCTTGGAGAAGAGAGGCGACGCGCTCGGTGTCGCCTATATCGGCCACAACAAGGTCGGCGGCGGCGGGGACCAGCCAGTCGAAGCCGGTCGACAGGCGGTCGATAATGACGACCTCGTCGCCGCGATCGACCAGAGCATGCGCTGCGTGGCTACCGATATAGCCGGCTCCACCGGTCACCAATACGCGCTTTGTCATCTCTCCGATGCTCCTCCCGGCTTTTTGTGCACGAAAGAAAAGCATAGGCCGGCGCAATCACCAACTGATTAAGCGGTGATTGCGCCGGCCCGTTCAGAGACGATTGGGGGGTTTATTCGCCGGTTTTCGCACCCTCGGAATCGAAGGTCGCGAGATACGCGATCACGTTATCGATATCCTCTTCCTTCTTCAGGCCGGCGAAAGCCATCTTGGTGCCTTTGACGACCTTGCGCGGTGCGGCGAGATACGTGGTCAGGTGTTCCTCATCCCAGACCTTGTCTTCGCCAAACTCAACCATGGCCTTGGAATATTTGAAATCTTCCAGGCTGCCCGGCTGGCGGCCGAACAGCTCGTTGAGCTCAGGTCCGACGCGGTTCTTGGCGCCTTCACCGACAGCGTGACAGGCCTTGCACTTGTTGAAGACCTTTTCGCCGGCGGCTGCATCGCCCTTGAGGTCCTGCGCCTGAGCGGCGGCGATACCGGTGCCTGCCGTCAATGCGATAGCCAGGATGAATTTCATCATGAAACGGATCTCCGATCTTTCATAGCTTACACACGCAATCCTCATGGTATCGCGTTTTGATCGATACTCGTCCTTTACGGTCGATAGTGCCTTGATCGATATCAAAGAATAGGAACGTCCCGCGTTTCGAAAACCCATTCCGTCGTGGTCTGGGCGTTCTTTTCCGGACGAAAAATGGCCTCCGGAAAGTCCGGCCTGTTGGGTGCGTCCGGCCAGATCTGCGTTTCCAGACAGAGGCCCGAGCGAGGGCCATACATGATTCCGCCCAGGCCGGTCGCACCCTCCGGAGGAATGGCGTCGCCAGTATAGAATTGCAGACCCGGCCGATCTGTTCTGAGCCTCATCGCGACGCCGGATGCACGGCAACTCAGACGAGCGGCGTCTGCGAGGCCTCTGTTTTCGGTCTCGTGGAGGCAGAAATTGTGATCGCAGACCGTATCGCCGATCGGACGCGGCTGGCGGAAATCAAAAGGGCTGCCCTCAGTGGTGGCCGGCTCGCCCGCCGGGATGCCATTTGCATCGACCGGCAGATAGCTTCCGGCAAGGATCTGCACGGTATGGTTGTCGATCGACGTCGCGCCGCCATCAGCGAGGTTGAAATAGGGATGTGCGGTGGGGCTCCATATGGTCGGCGCATCGGTACGGCCACTCAATGTCAGGCGCAGCGATCGTCCCTCGACCGACCAGTTCGCCACCGTTTCGCATGTGCCGGGAAAACCCATATGGCCGTCTGGCAGGGCGCAAGAGAGACGGCAACTGGACGGTGCGACATCCTCGATCGTCCAATCGCGCTGAGATAGACCGTCTCTTCCGCCATGAAGACAGTTCGGACCATCATTGGCGTCGAGGTTGTATCGCACCCCGTCGAGCTGAAAACGCGCATCGGCGATGCGGTTGGCAAACCGTCCGACCACGGCGCCGGCAAACGGTGGGGAAAGCGGCCCCTGCTTTTCGCGCGACGACAGGACGAGCGGATACGGGTGTCCGACCAACCGCAAATCGTAGAGCGCCGCGCCGCGGCACACGATCATTGCGGTCAGCGCCTCGGATCGGAGGATAATCGTGTCCGGTTTCGCCAATTTGTTGCGATCAGTCCCTGTGAGCGGGGCTGATTGGCTCTGATCCCACCGGCGATGGCGGCGCGGCGGGTTTCTGGACTTCGGTTTCCGACAGGCGGATCAGAGGCACCGCCTCGCGCACGAGGTCGCGCGCCGGCAATCCGGATTCGTTCTTCATCGCGTCGACAAATTGACGGCGCATGCGTGGATCCCAGAAATCATTGATGTGCGCGGCAAGGCCCTCCAGCGCTTCGTCGCTGGTCGGCTTGCTCTCCATGAAAAGGCTGATCTGATTGGCCATGCGGATAAGTTTATCGGACTGCATGGCTGGGCCCTTCATTATCGGCTTGTGATGGATCGATCCGATGCGGATGCGTGAAAATCTCGAACTGGTCGCCCCGGGCGAGGGCGACCACCGTCAGACCGTTGCGCTTTGCAAGGTCCAGCGCGGAGGCCGTTGGCGACGAAGTGGCGATGAGAATCGGCGTCCCGCATCGCAGCACCTTCTGCACCATATCGATGGAAACGCGTGAGGTGATGACGATGGCCCCTCCGGTACGATCCGTACCGCTCAAGACCATCGCGCCGATCAGCTTGTCGAGGGCGTTATGGCGTCCAACATCTTCCCGCGCCAGGATGATCCCCTGCCTCGGATCGAAGAACGCCGCGCCATGGACTGCGCGTGTGGCGTCGTGAAGCGGCTGGAATGTCGGCAGTTGCGCCATGGCGCGCGACACATCGCCAGGCGTTAGCCGGCAGGCCGCATTCCGGGGAATGAGGGGCGGCACATGCATCGCCGCTTCCAGGCTTTCAATGCCGCACAGGCCGCAGCCGACGGGACCAGCCATGGAGCGTCGCCGGATGGCAAGTCGCGACGCCGCCTCTTCGGTTACCCGAATCTGCAGATCGATCCCGAGTTCCGTCTCCACCGGTTCGATCGATTCGATCTCGTCTGGCTGGGCAATGCCTTCGGTCATCAGGAAGCCGGTGGCGAAATCCCTCAGATCGGCCGGCGTGCCCATCATGACGGCTTGCGTCGATCCGTTGCACGACAACGCAATCGCAACCTCTTCCGGCAGTTGCCGCTCTCGCTCAGCGGCCGTGTTGCCCGTATGTCGTGCGATACTCCGGATCTTGCGCCAACTGTCCATCGGAAATTATTCAGCCGCCTGAATGATGCGCCGCGCCGCGCCGGAGTGTTCGGCATAGTCCTCCTGCCATTCCGAAGGACCGTTGGACGGCGCGACCTGCACGGCCGTCACCTTATACTCCGGACAGTTCGTCGCCCAGTCCGAATTGTCGGTGGTGACGACATTGGCCTGCGTATCGGGGTGATGGAAGGTCGTATAGACGACACCCGGCGACACGCGGTCGGTGATCGTGGCGCGCAAGGTCGTTTCGCCCGACCGTGAGGCGAGGCGTACCCAGTCGCCCTCGCGAATGCCGCGATTTTCTGCATCGTGCGGATGGACCTCGAGCACGTCCTGATCGTGCCAGACCGTATTGGCCGTGCGACGGGTCTGGGCACCGACATTGTATTGCGACAGAATGCGGCCCGTCGTCAGCAAAAGCGGGAAGCGCGGCCCGGTCTTCTCTTCGGTCGCGACATAATCGGTACGGATGAAGCGCCCCTTCCCGCGCACGAAACCCTCGACATGCATCATCGGCGTGCCATGCGGATGCGCTTCGTTGCAGGGCCACTGCACCGAGCCTTGCTCTTCGAGCAGATCGTAGGTGACGCCGGTGAAGGATGGCGTGGTGGCCGCAATCTCCGCCATGATCTCGCGAGGATGGCTATAGGTCCAGTTCGCGCCCATCGCGTTGGCGAGCATCTGCGTGATTTCCCAATCGGCATAATCGGCCTTGGGCGCCATCACCTTGCGGACGCGGTTGATACGCCGCTCGGCATTGGTAAAGGTCCCGTCCTTTTCCAGGAAGGATGAGCCCGGCAGAAAGACGTGCGCATAGTTCGAGGTCTCGTTCAGGAAAAGATCGTGGACGATCACGCAGTCCATCGCCGACAGGGCGGCAACGACATGCTTCGTGTCCGGGTCCGACTGGACGATATCCTCGCCCTGGCAGTAGAGCCCGCCGAACGACCCCTCGAGCGCTGCGTCAAACATGTTCGGGATGCGAAGGCCCGGCTCGGAATCGATTTCGACGCCCCATGTCTCTTCGAAAATCGCCCGCACGTCTGCATTCTTCACATGGCGATAGCCGGGAAGTTCGTGCGGGAAGGATCCCATATCGCAGGAGCCCTGAACATTGTTCTGGCCGCGCAGGGGATTCACGCCAGCGCCCACCTTGCCGACATTGCCGGTCAGCATGGCGAGATTGGCGATGCCGATGACGGTGGTCGAACCTTGACTGTGCTCGGTGACGCCAAGACCGTAATAGATCGCGGCATTGCCGCCCGTCGCATAAAGTCGCGCTGCGGCCCGCAAGTCCTCGGCGGGCACGCCCGTCAGCGCTTCGACGGCCTCCGGTGAATGGCGGGGATCACGCACGAATTCGACATAATCGGCAAACGCGTCGCTTTCGCAACGCTCATCAATATAGGCCTGATACTGCAGCCCCTCTGTCACGATTACATGCGCCATGGCGGTGACGACGGCGACATTGGTTCCCGGTAGAAGCGGCAGATGATGGGCGGCTTTCACATGGGGCGTTTTGACCAGATCGATGCGCCGCGGATCGATGACGATCAGTTTGGCGCCCTGCCGAAGGCGCTTCTTCAGCCGGCTTGCAAAAACCGGATGGCCGTCGGTGGGATTGGCGCCGATGACGAGCACCACATCGGCTTTTTCCACGGAATCGAAGTCTTGGGTGCCGGCGGAAGTGCCATAGGTCTGGCCGAGGCCATAACCCGTTGGCGAATGGCAGACACGGGCGCAGGTGTCGGTGTTGTTATTGCCGAAAACAGCCCGTGTGAGTTTCTGAACGAGGAAGGTCTCCTCATTGGTGCACCGGCTGGAGGTGATGACGCCAATGGAGCGGCGGCCTTTCTCTTCCTGAACCGATTTCAGGCGGTCGGCGGCGAATGAGAGGGCCTCCTCCCACGAGACTTCGCGCCATGGCTCGTCGATGCTGTCACGGATCATAGGTGAGAGAATGCGATCCTTGTGTTCCGCATAGCCATAGGCGAAGCGGCCCTTCACACAGCTATGGCCGCGATTGGCCTTGCCATCCTTGTAAGGCACCATGCGGACCAGTTCGTCGCCGCGCATCTGCGCTTCGAAGGAGCAGCCGACGCCGCAATAGGCGCAGGTCGTCACGACGCTGCGTTCCGGCGTGCCGCTCTCGACGACGCTTTTCTCGACCAGCGTGGCTGTCGGGCAGGCCTGCACGCAGGCGCCGCAGGAGACGCATTCGGATGAAAGAAAATCGTCAAACGAAGCGCCGGCGGAAACGCGGCTGTCCCAGCCCCGCCCGGCGATGGTCAGCGCGAAAGTGCCCTGCACCTCTTCGCAGGCCCGAACGCAGCGCGAGCAGACGATGCATTTGCTGGGATCGTAATCGAAATAGGGGTTGGACTGATCTTTGGGTAGATAGAAGGGGTTATGCTCACCCGCGTTGTTGCGGACTGCGAAGTGACTATCCTTCTCTGCGATCGTGTCGTAGCGGACATCTCGGAGGCCGACCGCGCCGGCCATATCCTGCAATTCGCAGTCGCCATTGGCGGCGCAGGTCAGGCAGTCGAGCGGATGATCGGAGATATAGAGCTCCATCACGCCCTTGCGCAGTTTCTTCAATCGGTCGGTCTGGGTCTTGACCACCATGCCTTCGGCCACCGGCGTGGTGCAGGATGCCGGGGTGCCGGGTCGGCCCTCGACTTCGACCAGACAGAGACGGCAGGAGCCGAAAGCGTCGAGCATATCGGTGGCGCAGAGCTTCGGAACCTTGATATCCGCTTCGGACGCTGCGCGCATGATGGACGTGCCGGCGGGAACCGAAACAGGCATTCCGTCCACGGTGAGCGTCACCATGGTCTCGGCCTCGACGGCCTTTGTGCCGCGATCTTCGGTGAGCGAAAGAGGAATGGTCATTCCGCGGCCTCCCTTGCAGGTGTCGGCAGAAAATCTTCCGGGAAATGATTGAGCGCGCTCATGACCGGGTAGGGCGTGAAGCCGCCGAGTGCGCAGAGAGAGCCTGCCCGCATCGTTTCGCAGAGATCTTCCAGCAGGCTCATTGCGCCGGCATCGCCGTCACGGATGCGGTCGATCGTTTCGACGCCGCGAACCGCGCCGATCCGGCAGGGTGTGCATTTGCCGCAGCTTTCAATGGCGCAGAACTCCATGGCGAAGCGCGCCATATGACTCATATCGACGCTATCATCGAACACCACGAGACCGGCATGACCGATCAGCCCCGATTTCGAGGAGAAATCCTCGTAACCAAAGGGCGTATCGAACAGATCCGGCGGGAAATAGGCTCCGAGCGGCCCGCCCACCTGAACGGCGCGCACCGGTCTGCCCGAGGCTGTGCCGCCGCCAATATCGTTGACGATCTCGCCGAGCGACATGCCGAAGGCGGCTTCGAAAAGTCCGCCATAACGGACATTGCCGGCAATCTGGAGCGGGATGGTACCACGCGAACGACCGATACCATGGGCGTGATACGCCTCTCCGCCTTCCGCCAGAATGAACGGGACGGCGGCCAGGCTGATGGCGTTGTTAACCACTGTCGGGCGACCCATGAAGCCTTCGATCGCCGGAAGCGGAGGCTTGGCGCGTACGACACCGCGCTTACCTTCCAGACTGTTGAGGAGTGAGGTTTCCTCCCCGCAGACATAAGCCCCTGCGCCGACGCGAAGCTCCAGATGGAAAGACTTGCCGGAGCCGAGAATATTCTGGCCGAGGACACTGTTTCGCTCCGCGATCGCGATGGCTTCACCCGTCACACGAATGGCATCCGGATATTCGCTGCGCAGATAGATGTAGCCCTTGGTCGCTCCGACGGCGAGGCCGGCAATTGCCATGCCTTCGATGAGGCAGAAAGGATCGCCTTCCATCAGGATCCGGTCGGCGAAAGTGCCGCTATCGCCTTCATCGGCATTGCAGACGATGTATTTCTGCTGGCCGTCGGTATCCAGGACGGTCTGCCATTTGATGCCGGTTGGAAAACCGGCGCCGCCGCGACCGCGAAGGCCAGACGCCTTGACCTCATCGACAATCGCCTGCGGTTCTCTGCCGAGCGCTTCGCGCAGGCCCGCAAGACCGCCATGATCTTCATATTCGGAAAGGTCGAGGGGATCGATCACGCCGCAGCGACAATAGGTGAGCCGTGTCTGGCGCTTCATCCAGTCCAGTTCGTCCACAGGGCCGAGGGCCTTGGGATGGTTGTCCGGATCGTCGAAAAGTCCGGGTATATCCGAAGCCTCCATCTCGCCGAAGCCATATCGAATACCGTCTCGTTCGATTTCGACGAGCGGCTCCAGAAACATCATGCCCCGGCTGCCATTTCGCGTAAGGCGAAGATTGAGACCACGCTCCGCTGATTCACGTGAAACGGCTTCCGCCACCTCATCCGAGCCAAGCGACCGGGCCGCCATGTCGGCCGGCACGAAGATCCGGGTGACACTGTCCATACCGGCCATCAGTCGAGCTCCTTGACCAGTGCGGCGAGTTTCTCGCCGGAGAGCTTCGCTACGGGGCGGTCGTCGATCAACGCGCTCGGACCGGAAGTGCAAAGCCCGAGGCAATAGACCGGCTCCAGCGTGACCGAGCCGTCTGGGGTGGTCTCGTTCCAGTTCAAACGAAGCAATTCGCGCGCCTTGTCCTCAATCGACTGGCCGCCACGGGCCTGACAGGCCTCCGACCGGCAGATCTTGACGATGTGACGGCCGCGGGGTTCGGTGTGAAAGTCGTGATAGAAACTGATGACACCGTGCACTTCGGCCCGGCTTATATTGAGAGCGGCCGCAATCGGCCGTACCGCCTCTTCCGGAACATGGCCGAATTCGTCCTGTATTGCATGAAGGATCGGCAGAAGCGGCCCTTCCATCTCTGCGTGGTCATCGACGATGCCCTGCACACGCTCCGCGATGGCGTGGCCCGAGTGCTCTGACATTGATCCTCCCATCCGTTTCTCCGCCGACGAGTGTCCACGAATTCACGAGATTGTCACACGATAGGATTGGTTGCATGGCATTTCAATCTCAAACCATCGTCGGTCAATAGAGAGAATTAATCACGAGCGCGCAATTCGCCCGCGGCGTCTCTCAGGGCGTTGAGAGAAGCAGGCAGGCGGTGGCGATTCGGTAGAAGAAGTCCGATCTGCGGGTCGTCAGTCGCACTCTTTCCATCGGTGATCGACAGGCGTTTGACCGGCGCTTGTACGGCAACCGAATGCGCCAGCCTTTCCGGCAGCACGAAGGCATGATCGCCCAAAGCGACGAGGGTGGTCAGCGCGAGGATCGAGTTGCTGTCGACGGAGGGCGCCGGCGCCACACCTGCCTGACGAAGATGTTCTTCGACAATGGCGCGGTTTGTCATGCCCGGCGTGAGAAGACATGGTGACGCGTCGCCGACCTCGCTCCAGTCGACGCTCTCACGCGCGGCAAGCTCATGGTCCTGATGGACGAGCAGGCATGAATGCTCGGTGAGAATGGGCGTCACCGAGATCGAGCGTTCCTCCATGCCCATCGTATAGGAAAGGCCCGCTTCCAGCTCCAACCGTTCCAGTCCGTCAGCGATTTCCCCGGCCGTCCGAGAGAGAATGCGAAAGCGCAGAGCCGGGTGCTTGCGGCGGGTTGCCGCAACCAGCTCTGCCGAGAGCGGCAACGCCGTGGGCACGACCCCCAATCGGATGAGCCCGCTCACCTCGCCCTTCACGCCACGCACATCATCGCGAAGCGCGCGCGTTTCGGCGACGATGCGCAGAGCCCGTTCATAGACGCGCTCGCCTTCTGCCGTCAGGCCCTGATAACGCGAACCGCGGCGAACCAGCGGGGCGCCGAGCTGGTCTTCCAGGGCCCGGATGCCGAAAGAGAGGCTGGGCTGCGTGATGCCAAGAGCTTCGGCGGCCCGCCCGAAATGCTTCTCCCGTACCAGCGCAATGAGCATTTCGAGGCGATCTTGCATGCGGGCTTCCATACCTTCGGTTGTATCAGCCTTAACGCCGATTGCTTCGGGACGAAAGAAAATAGCGGCCCGCCGGAGTGTCGGCGAGCCGCTATCGTTTTTGGGTGTCCTGAGGCCTCAGGTAAACAGAGCCGCCGCCTTGATGAGCGTCATCACCACGCCCCATGCAAGCGGAATTCCGACGAAAGCCCAGACCAGTGCGAGCTTGCCAGAACTGGTGCCCGATGGATCATTGATCGAATTATTCGTCATGGTGGTTTCTCCTAAGCGGTGCCGGGTGCGGCGTCGGATGGCAGGTGATGCCTTTCGTGAACCGGGTTCATGAGCATGTTGAGCACCAATCCGACGGCCAGAAGCCCCGCCATGATGTACATGGTGATCGTATAAGCATCGGCTTTCGGAACACCCGAAGCGATCTGGAACTCGCGGATATAGTTGACGAGAACCGGACCGAGCACACCGGCCACGGACCATGCGGTCAGAAGCCTGCCGTGAATGGCCCCGACATATTGCGTTCCGAAGACGTCACGCAGGTATGCGGGGATCGTGGCAAAGCCACCGCCATACATGGACAGGATAACCGCATAGAACGCCACGAACAGGAACACCGATCCGATCGCTCCCGTCCAGGGCACCGCAGCATAGAGAACGATACCGAGCGCAAAGAAGATGAAATAGGTATTCTTGCGTCCGATATAGTCCGAGGTCGACGCCCAGAAGAAACGACCGAGCATGTTGAAAAGGCTGAGAAGCCCGACGAAACCCGCGGCAGCACCGGCCGTGATCGCTCCCGGGAACATCTCCTGGCTCATCAGCGATGCCTGGCCCAGAACACCAATGCCGGCGGTCACGTTCAGGCAGAGCACGCCCCAAAGAAGCCAGAACTGTCTGGTCTTCAAAGCCTGATCGACATGCACATTGGCGTGGGTGACAAGACCGACCGATTTCGTATGCGGGACATATCCGGCAGGCGCCCATCCTTTCGGCGGTATGCGTACGATTGTCGCGCCGACCATCATATAGATGAAGTAGATGATGCCGAGCACCAGGAACGCGCCGGCCACGCCGACCTGGTTCATCAGCCAGACCGAGAGAGGCGAGGCGATGAATGCGCCACCCCCAAAGCCCATGATCGCCATGCCGGTCGCCATGCCCGGGCGGTCCGGGAACCAGGTCATCAAGGTCTTCACCGGCGAAATGTAGCCCAGACCCAGACCGCAGCCGCCAAGGACGCCATAGCCGAGATAGACCAGCCAGAGCTGATGCCACATGATGCCGAGCGCCGAGACGATAAATCCGCCGCCGAAGAGTAGTGCGGCGGTGGCCATCGTCTTGCGGGGTCCGACGCGCTCCACCCAGGCGCCGCCGAATGCCGCCGCCAAGCCAAGGAACACGATTGCGATGGAAAAAATCCAGCCGAGAGCCGGAATGGACCAGTTTGCTGCATCCCCCTCGCCGAGCAGCAGACTCATCGGTTTGTTGAAAACGGAAAACGCGTAAACCTGTCCGATGCAAAGGTGAACGCAGAGTGCGGCTGGCGGAACCATCCAGCGGTTGAAGCCGGATTTGGCAACTGTTCGCTCACGCGACAGCCACCCGCCATCGCCAGCGTGTGTCGATATCGACATATCTATCCTCCCATAGATTTATTCTATCAAATACCCTCCTCGTAATTGATAGAATTGAAGTAGGAGCACATTTTCAGGGGAATGCAAAGGACATTTATCTTATCCAACGGCGTCCAGGCGACGACGGACCAGGCCCGCTCCCATGGTAGATACGGACTTCATGCGCGGAAAAGAAAATGGTGACGGCTAGCGCGGAAACGGCTCGTCGTCAGGGCGCTCGATGCGCCACCGCCGCTCTTCCTCCGCTCTGCGCCTGTCGCGATAGGGCGGCACGTTCTCTTCGACGAAATCCTCGTCGGCAAAGCGTGAAACGCCTTCCTCCGGCCTGGAATAGGGATCGTATCGCCTGTCCCGTTCGATACGGTCAGGTACGGCATAGCGCGGACCGAAAATCTTGCCGGAGGGGGCCAGTCCGGTCGGGTTCTCAACGGTGAATTGCGCGTGAGCGGCGCTTCCAAGGCAGCTCGCGCCGATGATGGCCACGCAGATCAATCTAAGTTTTATCATGAGCGGGCTCCTAAGTGGCAGTCATGAGAATGAACGGCGGAGGTCGCAAAGTGATCCGATCACGCGGTCGACAACATCAATGATAAAAAAAGGCCGACACTTCCATCGAAGCGCCGGCCTCAGTTGAACTGATCGGTTTGGGAGGAGCGCCGATCAGCCGCTTTCTCGCAAAAGGCGCCAGTGTTGCTCTGTCGCCAAGAATCAAACTCACTGAAATGAATCTATCAGTTGCGAACGCGGACGCACGTCTTTCTCAACTCGTTTTGATTGGCTCCGATGAAGAAAGAAATATAGGTGTGGTCTTTATGCAGCATCCGGCCGCAAGACCTCAGCTAGTTCTGAGCCAGTGCGAGAACGTCTTTGATTTTGGAGGGCCTAGCCAGACCTCGGCATCCGTAAAGCAAAACAGATATTTACAGACGACAAGGAGTGAGTATGTCGTCAGGTTTCATTTCCGCCCAACCTGCCGGCCCCTCCCGGGCTTGCCAAGACGGCCGTGAGCCGCCATTGGGTGGACCAATTCAGCAGATTTTTTTTCGTAACCTTGATCCTGCGCAAAGCCGTTTCCATTCATCCCCCGAAAATGGTGGCATACACACAGACCGTAAAAGGGGACCCACGACCGATTTCCATTGAACGGATAGACGGACCAAAAGACCGATGACGATCGCCATGACAGAACTCGAAGCTGCGCCGGTGGAACTGCCCAAGGGCGCCCTCGGCCTCACTGTGACCGAGGTCACGCATTACACCGACCGCCTGTTTCATTTCCGCACGACCCGCCCGGCAAGCTTTCGCTTCCGTTCCGGCGAATTCGTGATGATCGGATTGATGGTCGATGGAAAGCCGCTCTATCGGGCTTATTCGATCGCGTCTCCGAATTGGTCCGACGATCTGGAATTCTTCTCCATCAAGGTTCCGGACGGGCCGTTGACGCAGCATCTTCAAAAGATCCAGCCCGGCGACACGGTTCTGATGCGTGCCAAGGCGACGGGGACTCTGGTGCATGATGCGCTCATTCCCGGGAAGCGTCTCTGGATGTTCTCCACGGGCACCGGCATCGCTCCTTTCGCCTCGCTTATCCGTGATCCGGAAAGCTATGCCAAGTTCGACGAGTTGATCCTGACGCAGACCTGCCGCGAGGTGGCCGAATTGAAATTTGGTCTGGATCTGGTCGAGCAGATCAAGAATGACGAGATGCTGAACGAGCTCTGCGATACGTCGAAGCTGCGTTTCTATGCGACCACGACGCGCGAATCCTACGGCAAGATGGGACGTGTCACCAATTTGATCCGGTCGGGCGAGCTGTTCGCTGACCTCGGCCTTGAGCCATTCGACAAGAGTGCCGACAGAGCCATGATCTGCGGTTCGATGGAGATGCTGCAGGAGACCAAGGAACTTCTGGAAGAGGCTGGCCTGACCGAGGGCGCCAATTCCCAGCCGGGTGAATTTGTCATCGAGCGCGCCTTCGTCGGCTGACGGCTGAAAGTGAGATGGGCGGCACTTTAAGCGCCGCCATCCTTACGCCCATCAAAAAAGCCGCCCGAGCCGGGCGGCTTTTCCATTTCGGCGGGATGCAGCCTCAAACCTTGGCGGTCTCCTCCGCCTCGATCTGGGCATAGAGATTGATGGTCTCTATGGCTGCTTCAGCCACTTCCTCGCCCTTGGTCACGAAGTGCTTCTCGAAAAATTCGATCATTGGCGGCACTTCCTGAAAGTTATGCGGCGTCAGACAGGTGGAGAAGACCGGCACGCCGGTTTCCATCTGCGCATCCATCAATCCGTCAATCACGGTCGCGGAAACGAAATCATGCCGATAGATGCCGCCATTCACGATAAAGGCCGTGCCGATAATGCCGGCATAGCGACCCGTGTGGGCGAGCTTCTTGGCCGTCAGCGGAATTTCGAGCGCACCGGGCACGTCGTAAATATCGACCTGAAAGCCGGCAGCTTCGAGGTCGGCTTTGGCGGCGTCGACACATCGGTCGACGATATTGGCATGCCAGCGCGCACGAATGATCGCGATCTGCCGGCTGGCCGAGGTGGGGTTGGTCATCTGATTCATCTGCTTTTCCCTTGTATTCAAGCACAGTGAACCAGGGCGCATGTCGGGAACCGGATAATCCAGGGCCGTGCCGGTCAATCGCACCGGTTGCCCTAGCCGTCCTGCTCCGTCCTCTTCCATCCGGACTTTAACCGTCGGCTCCGGAATCGCACCGGATCTGCTGACCCTTTGCAAGGATTGCAAAGGCGCTCGCGGGCTGCCGACACGTTGCCACTGGCTTCGAATCGATCACCGCCGGTGGGGAATTTCACCCCGCCCTGAGAACGAAACTTAAATCGGGGTTTGGCAGGCCGGAGTCAAGCTCCGGCCTTCCGTTCATCCGTCAAGCGCAAATGAGGGATTGGCGTGTTTCCTTGCCGGGCGCGGCGTAGCGGCGGCGCCAGCGAGTTTTTCGGCCCGTTCGCCAACCAGTCCGGCAACCAATTCGGCCGTCGCCGCGGACAATGTCCAGCCGAGATGGCCATGACCGGTATTATAGAAGACGCCCGGCTGGCGACCCGGCATGACGCGGGGCATCATATCGGGCATCATCGGACGCAATCCGGTCCATGGCTGGAAGTCTCGTGTGGAAAGGCCGGGATGATAGCGCCGGACCCAGTCGACCAGCGGACGAATTCGGGCATCGCGAATATCGCGGTTCTCGCCATTATATTCCGCCGTTCCCGCCACGCGGTAACGGTCCGGGCCAAGGCGGGAGGTCACGATCTTGGAATCATCGTCCAGAATGCTGACCCACGGCGTGGCGGCGCGATCCTCATCGGTGTTCAGATGCACCGTGATCGAATAGCCTTTCACCGGGTAGACATTGACCCGGTCGCCCGCCATCGCGGCCAGCTTACGGGAGGCAACGCCGGCACAAATGACGATATTGTCGAAACGCGTGGTTTCGGCAGGGGCGCCCTTTTCCGCCTTGCGGTAGGTGACTTTCACGCCGTCCGCCCCGGGCCGCAGATCGGCAATTTCGGTCTCCATGCGCATGGTCACGCCGTTTTTGGCGCAAGCCTTGGCGAGGCCATTGGTGAACTTGTGTACATCGCCCGTAAAATCGGATTCGGTGAAATAGCCGCCAATGAACTGGCCCTTGAGGGCAGGCTCGATCCGTCGAATATCGTCCGGCCCGACAAGGTCACGATGCAGTCCGCCCCGGCGCAGCAACTCCGTCACTTGCGTGGCATGCTCGAGTTCGCCCTGCGTCTTGTAGACATGCAGGATACCGCGCCGGACGCAGTCGAAATCGATATTCTCCTCTTCTGCCATGCGGAAGAGGTGCTTGCGGGCTTCGATGGCAAGCCGGACGGTCGCCGTCGTATTGTCTTCGTAATCGGGAATATGGCGCAGAAACTCCGCCATCCACGAAATCTTGTGCCAGGTCGGCTTTGGATTGACCAGCAACGGCGCACCGGGCTGGAGCATCCATTTGATGCCTTTTCCGACCGTCGAAAGCTGGTTCCAGACTTCCGCATTCGATGCGGAGAGCTGGCCGCCATTGGCATAGCTGGTCTCCATGGCGGCATAGGGGTGACGCTCGAAAAGCGTCACATCATGCCCATGGCGGGCGAGGGCATAAGCGGTTGTAACACCCGTTATTCCGCCGCCGATAACGGCAACGGTTGGGGAGGGGGATCGTCTGATCGACACGCGAAACTCCTTACCGGATCTAGCCGGCCGCGTGCCCCCTTCCGTATCAAGCCTGAGAGTTTCGCATGAAGCCGGCCCTATGCCGGTTTCCGCTTGCTCCTTCGGCGGGCCGGATACTCATTTCCGACCACTCTTCGGAGTGCTGCCTGTTGCCACACGGTCCCGTTGCCTGAGAGTTTCCGGGGGCGGTTGCTCCTTCGGCGCCGGTCTTCTCACCGCAATGATTGACCGATCTCTCCCGCATGGCAGGTTTGGTGCTACTGGAACGAGAGATGCAATGCGAGCGTCTCTGCCAAAAGCCCACTAATTGTGACGTGTTTTGACGATGCTGGCAAGGTGATGCCGGCGCCTCTCCCGCAATGCGATCTTCAACTATGGTCTATTGTCCGTTCGGGCCACGATCCGAACCCGCAAAAGCCTGCACCGGCGGTATCCGCGCCACCATGCCTTTCTTGAGACTGGAGGGGCGGCCGCGCCAGGGAAGAGGGCCTTCCGCGACGCTGCCCATCAGCCGAGCCCCGGTCATGAGGTCGGCTGCACTTTCGACCGTCAGATCACCGAACACATACTGCCAGTCGCCGGGAGACAGGATCGCGGCGGAGCAGCCGCGGCTGCAATTGCCGAGGCATTCGACGGTTTCCATGGCAATGCGGTGCTCGGCGGGCTCCCGCTCGGACATTGCTATCGCGCTATCGGCGAGCAGCGCGCCAGGACGCACCTCGCCCTCCGTCCAGGACGGTCCCTTGCACGTGCGGCAGACGAGGACAACGACATCACGCTTGCCTGTCTCGATCGAATTGGCGGGGTCGGATTCGCTCATGGCGGTTGCATGCCCGCCGCTCGACGGCAGGTCAACCGCCATGCCAGAAGGGACCGCAAAGAAGAGGAACACCCGCATATGCCGCCAGACAACGATTTTGCCGACAGCGACGGGGAGGCGGCTGGCCCCTCGCTTATCGTTTGCCCGCGCCATACTTTGCTGGATATCGCAAGCACCCCCTCAATCCGGCGCTTCCTGATGTTGAGCAGCCAGGCTGAGGAGCCGCCAGCGGAATTGGTTCGGCGGAAAAGCGTGTTCACACGCCTGATCTTCCACGACATTGCCGAGCCGCGTGCCGGATTGCAGATGCCGCTGGCGAGCGATGTCCGCGCCATTCTCAAGGCGGGGCGTGATGCCCTGGCATCATCCGAACCCCTGGCGATCAGTTGTTTCGCCGCCGTCAGCCGGTCCACTGCCGCAGCCTATATCATAGCCTGCGATCGGGCCGGGCCCGGCCGAGAGGGCGATCTCGCCCGGCAATTGCGCCTCCGATCTGCCGAAGCGACGCCCAACCCGGCGTTGATCGGGCTTGCCGATCAGATACTTGAGAGAGGGGGCGCCATGATAGAGGCCATTGCCGCAATCGGGCGCGGCGCCGAGTGCCGCGAAGGGCGCTCATTTAGCTGGACTGTCTGACGGTTTACCTCCGCTTTGTTATATTAGCCGCGATACCCATCCCTTTGGGAACGAGACCGGGAGCCGCGGCGTTTCAGGTCCGCCCTCTCCTACAGGAAATGCCCCCTGCCTATGAGCGATCAGAACCCTGCCGAATTGCACCTGCCCAAAATCCGAAAATTGCTCTTCGGCATTTTCCTGATCCTTGTCGCCCAGGTGATCTATTTCGCCCAGGACATCGTCATGCCCCTGATGCTGGGCATCCTTGTCGCTTTCACGCTCAGCCCGCTGGTCCGGTTGGGTCGCCGCATGGGTATTCCCGAATGGATCAGCGCGCTGCTGGTGATGAGCAGTTTCGGGCTGGTCGTGGCCCTCGTCCTCTATACGTTGAGCGGGCCCTTCACGGAGCTCGTCAACTCGGCTCCGGAAATCAAGGCTGCGTTGAGCCAGAAGCTCTCCAGCGTCCAGTCGCATCTGCAATCGCTTCAGCGGGCCAGTGAGGAGGCTGCCGAAGTGACCGGCCAGAGCGGTGATGGCGGAGGCGCCGAGAAGGTGGTGGTGGACGGTCCGCCGGTCTTCACCGGCCTGGCGTCGACAGTGGCAGGAAGTCTCGGGCAGATAGCTATTGCCCTGTTCCTTGCGCTTTTCATCCTGTCGATCGGCAAGCTCTTTTACGAGGGCATCGTCAAAATGGCGCCCACACTGACCGACAAGAAGATCGCGGTGCGCATTCTCTACGATGTGGAGAAAGAGGTTTCGCGTTACCTTCTGACCATCACCGTCATCAATGTCTGCCTCGGCTGCGCAATCGGCGTGGCGCTATGGTTCTATGGCATGAGCACACCCTTTCTGTGGGGTGCGATTGCGGCACTGTTGAACTTTCTTCCCTATATCGGCGCAGTCATAGGAGCCCTCGGTATTGGCCTGACTGCAATCGCCGAATTTCCGACGCTCGCAACCGCGTTGGGCGCGCCGCTCATCTATTACGCGCTGACCGCGGTCGAAGGAAATATCATCACGCCGCTGCTGCTTGGCCGGCGGCTGGAGATGAATGTCGTGGCCGTCTTCGTCTCCGTCGTTGTCTGGGCGTGGATGTGGGGGTTCGCAGGCGCGCTGATGGCCGTGCCGATCCTCGTCATTCTCAAGGTGATGAGCGACAATATCAACTCCATGAAGAGTTTCGGCAATTTTCTTGCCGCTCCGGTTCATGACGAGGAACGGGCGGCGGCCGAAACCGAGCCGGACGATCCGCCTGCAAAAGCGACCTCGGGGGACGCCGTTTGAGGAACTAGTTCCTGTTCCTCCGCGTTGATGTCGTGAAAATGAGAAAGACCCGCAAAGCGGGGAAGGGAGTTTCAAATGGCTAACGAAAATCAAGCCGAAGGTCTTGGTCACCAGGCAAAGGGTACGGCCAAGGAGTTTGCTGGCAAGCTGACCGACAATGAGAAGATGGAAGCCGAAGGCAAGTTGGAAAAGGCCGGTGGGCAGATCCAAGAAACAGCCGGCGACGTGGAAGAAGAGTTCAAGAAAGACAACGACAGGGCCTGATCTTAGCAGCCGTCTCTGACGCTATTACAAAGCGCGCATCGTTTCGATGCGCGCTTTTTTGGTTTTCAGTCCGGCTCTTTAAAGGGCGGCTCGCTAACCCGCCGCGTCGAATGGAGGCCGTCCGCTCTTCTATCCCAGGGTCGCGCAGGCAAAATCTCGTCTGTCGCCTCGATCCTCTGAGCTGCAGGCTGATCTGAAGGTTCTGCCTGCATTTCGGTGTCGCGTTCGACACCAATGTCGTCACCGACCGGCCGTCGCATGTCGGCCATGAGTCCGAAGCTGTGCCGCAGAGAGAGCAACAGCCCAACCAGCAGAAAGAACGAAAAGCAAAGGAATGTGATCCAAGCGGACAGCGGCATTCTGGCCGGATCGTCGCTTTGCAGCCGTCCTTCCAGCCCGTCACGGACCATCGCGCTTATCGCGTCATAGAGCGGCTCAAGTAGCGGCAGGCAGAAAAGCGCGCCCACCGCGCAGACGGAAAGGCCGATGGCGACAAGCGCAGGGACAACCTTGCCGTTGCTTCGGGCGGCGCGCCGTCTGAGCCGCTTGGCAACCCGGTCGAAGAGGAGCGGCACGACACTCGCGACCAGAAGAGCCAGCGAAAAGTGCAAAAGGGTCTCGATGAACGGATAGACCCGCTGCACGACAAAACTGCCATAAGCCAGTATCGCGGCGAAAACGGTGCTGGTGTAGAGGCCGATCTGCGTTCCGAGAATCGCCCAGCCCAGCAACGGCTCCAGAATGATGGAGAGCGATCGATCGATCCTCGCGCTCGGGCTCATAACGGCTTTTCTCCTCCGGATCGCGTCCCGTCACCTTGCAGATGGTATCGCCGCGCGGTTTTCACCAGTCAAATTTGACCTCTGTCAAACAGCAGAAGGCGATTCTCTGCTTCCATGGTTCCGTCGAGGATCGACGTGAGGGTCTCGCCGCCAAATCGGCTCTGATGGGTTGGAATCCTTCCAAAGGGCTGCCATAAGGCGAGATGGTTTTGGATCGTTCCGCATTTCAATGCGATATGCCGACCGGGTAGGGTCGGAGGAGACAGGTATGGATTTCGAAAGCCTTTTTCGCGCCGATCTCGAGCAGCTGAAGGATGACGGCAATTATCGCGTTTTTGCCGACCTCGAGCGCCGGGCCGGTTCCTTCCCGAAGGCACATCACCATTTCGAAGGCTCAGGCCAGACCCGCGATGTCACCGTCTGGTGCTCCAACGACTACCTTGGCATGGGGCAGAGTGCGGTTGTGACCTCCGCCATGCACGAAGCGATCGACAAATGCGGTGCTGGCGCTGGCGGCACGCGCAATATCTCCGGGACGAACCATTATCACGTCCTGCTCGAGCAGGAACTCGCCGATCTGCACGGCAAGGAAGCGGCGCTTCTTTTCACCTCGGGCTACGTGTCAAACTGGGCGACGCTCGGCACGCTTCTGTCGCGCATTCCCGATGTGATGGTTTTCTCCGACGAGATGAACCATGCATCGATGATCGAAGGCATTCGCCATTCGCGGGCCCGCAAGGTGATCTGGAAGCATAATGATCTGGACGATCTTCGTGCCAAGCTGGCGGCGGCCCCGGCCGACGCGCCCAAGATCGTCGCTTTCGAAAGCGTCTACTCGATGGATGGCGACATCGCACCGATCGAGGCGATTTGCGACGTCGCCGATGAATTCGGTGCGATGACCTATCTCGACGAAGTTCACGCCGTCGGCATGTATGGCCCGCGTGGCGGCGGCATTGCCGAGCGCGAAGGGGTCATGGACCGGCTGACCATTATCGAAGGGACGCTGGGCAAGGCTTTCGGTGTCATGGGTGGCTATATCACCGGCTCTGTCGCTCTGATCGACTGGATCCGCTCTTTCGCATCCGGCTTCATCTTCACGACGGCCCTGCCGCCGGCACTTGCCGCGGGTGCGCTCGCCTCGATCCGCCATCTCAAGAAGAGCGCGATCGAACGGCGTCGCCACAAGGAAAACGTGGCCAAGGTTCGGGCTGGCCTCACCAAGGCGGGTATTCCTTGGTTGGACAATCCTTCGCACATTGTTCCGGTCATGGTGCGCGATCCGAAGAAGTGTAAGTGGATCAGTGACATTCTGATGGATCAGTCCGGAATTTACGTCCAGCCCATCAATTATCCGACCGTTGCGCGGGGCGCTGAACGTCTGCGGATCACGCCGACGCCGCTTCATACCGATGCCGATATCGCAAAACTCATCTCTTCGCTCTCCGATCTGTGGAGCCAGTGCGCATTGGCGCGGCACGTCGCCGTCGCCTGAGGAGAAACGGGCAACAAAGAGCTTGAAGGCGATGCGCGTGGCGTGTCGCCTTTTTTATTGAGGCGATCGGCGGGTCATGCCGGTGCTTCATCCGTGGAAGGCCGATCCTCGATCGACGCAAGTGTCGGGCTGCGTTCTGGCTAGGATATCTCCGTTTTCGCTCCGTATTTGAGTTAATTTAACCGACCCAAATTGTCTCTCCGCTTACGCGTAATGCCCTAAGCCCAGCCTTCATTGATACGAAGGCGCGGAGTGCGGGCAAAACCATGACGGTTGCGGGACAAGCCGATGAGCTGTTGCTGACCGAAACTTCGGAAGGCTTCATTTTCCGCATGGAGGAAGGCGGTCATCGGATGATGGTCACCATTGCGTGGGATGCGCTGATCACGCTCGGCGCGCCGATGGATCCGGACCGGCAACGGCAGTTCGTCCGCCGTCGCATTCCGGCGTTCAAGATGATCGCACGTGCGCCGGAGTTCAAGAATGACAGACTGCGCGGCCGCCTTCGCCTCAGTCGGCGTCATATGATCGCGCTGGCCGATAGCTACGACTAGATTTCCAGACAAGTGAAAAAGGCCCGGCGCGTTGCACCGGGCCTTTCTGCTTTTCTGAGAGCGTCGTTCAAGCGTTGCCGGAGATCCAGCTCGACAGAGCCGTCTTCGGAGCCGCTCCGACCTTCATGTCCGCGACCTCGCCATCCTTGAAAAGAAGCAGGGTCGGGATGGAGCGGACGCCGTACTGGGCGGCCAGTTCCGGATTCTCGTCAATATTGACCTTCGCAATGGTGATCTTGCCGTCCATCTCGGCGGAGATTTCCTCTAGGGCGGGCGAGATCATCTTGCACGGTCCGCACCATTCAGCCCAGAAATCGACGACGACCGGCTCGCTGGCCTTCAGGACATCGCTGTCGAAGCTGGAATTGGTGACAGTCTTCGTAGCCATTGTTGGCGTCTCCTTGTCGTTTCGGACCTGATGTGGCCCTCGGCGGCTGTCAGGTCAAGGCCGGAGCGGCTAGCTACCCTGTCGATCCGAAGCCTTCTGATCCGACTTCACACCCAGGCGCTCCGCCGTCGCATCGAGAAGGGTCTCTGAAAGCGCCACGAGACGAGGCCCGCCGGTAAAGATCAGAGCGCAGCGAACAGCTTTTTCGGGAAAGAGCTGAACAAGAAGAGCGCGATAGAGCGCCATCTGGCCGGCATAGGCCTCGGGCACCGCGTCCTCGCTATCGGGTATTGTGGCGTTCGTCTTGAAATCGACCGCGAGAACCTCGTCTTCGGAAACGGCGATGCGGTCGATAATGCCGGAAACGGCGCGTTTCCGCCCCTGCACGATAAGTGTTCCGGCGATGGAAACCTCCGCTCGCGAGCCTGATGCGAAAGCGGCGCTGAATTCCGGGTGGTCGAGAACGGCGAGGACGTTTTCGCGGATGGAGCGCTGTTCGCTCTGCGTAAAATCATGGCCGGACAGCCAGCGGTCGCAGGCGTCGTGACGTTGCTCAGCAGGATACTCGGCTAGAAGTTCCAGCAAGCGGTGAACGGCAAGGCCCTTGCGGATGGGCCAGGCAACAGGAGCATGGTCCATGCCGAGAACCGGCGAAACACCGGCGACGGCTTCCGTCTCGGAATCGTCGATCGCCGTTTCCAGCAGATCGCCAGCGCCGGAGGGAGAAAGAGGGCGAGGTGCGGGATCGGGGGCAGGAAACTGCCGCAACGGGTCGAACGGGAGCGGCCGTTCTGCCGTGGGCGAGGTTGTTTCCTCATTCGCGGCAAGCGGCAGCGCCGGGTGGGCGCTTGGCGCATAGCGCAGCACTTGGCGCCCTTGCACGACCGGATGTTCTGTCATCGGAACGACCTTGCCGCTTGCCTCAAGTCCGCTCTGCACGAGATTGAGCCAAGTCGGATGATCGGGCGCGGCCTTGCCGCAATAGCCGCAAACGATGAGCCGGTCTTCGGCGCGTGTCATGCCGACATAGAGAAGCCGCCGATACTCCTCCTCCTGAGCTGTCAGTGTGAGCGTCTTCAATTCTTCCATTTGCGGTACACGGCCGAGCTCCGGTGCTTTCCAGAGATAGGCGTCCGTTGAAGGGCCATGCTTGCCGGTTTTTAGCGGTAGACGCATCAGCTCGGGCAGGTGGGAGTGATGCGAGGGTGCGCCGCCGCTATCGACGAGAAAGACAATCGGCGCTTCGAGGCCTTTTGCCGCGTGAACCGTCATGATCCGGACCTCGTCGCGGCCCTGCTCCATCTCGCGCTTGATCTCCGGCGCCGAATGGCTGAGGGCGTCGACCACACGTTCCAGATCGGTCAGTCCGAGTTTCTCCTGCGCCATGACGAAGCGCTGAAATTCGTCGATCACCTCGCCCGCTTCTGGGCCAAGTCGGGCAATGAGCTTGCGTCTGCCGCCGTCGCGGCCGAGTACCGCGCCAAAGAAGTCGGCGGGCCGTCGATAGCCGGCCTCATCGCGCCAGATGCCCAGCTGACTTGCCGCCGCTTCGAAACGGCCATCATCGGCTCCGGCTTGACGCAGACGTTGCCAGAGCGAGCGGGAATCGCGCGGCAATAGCAGCGCCATCAGGTCGTCATCCGTCAGTGCGAAAAAGGGGCTCTTGAGCAAGCCCGCCAGCGCCAGATCGTCATTGGGTTGCTGGACGAAACGGCCGATGGCGGTCAGGTCCTGTACGGCAATGTGATCGGACAGGTGCAACCTGTCCGTTCCAGCCACCGACACGCCCTTCTTCTTCAGGGCGCGCGCCAAAGCATGGATGAAGCGGTCACGTTTGCGCACAAGAACCAGCACATCACCCGCTCTTATCCGGCTCGCCTTGCCCGGCAGCCTCGAGTGATGGGAGAGCCAGTCGGCGATCTGGCCGGCGACCTCGTCCGCAAGTTTCGCGGCCGGCGCGGCCGACGGATCCAGCCCTTCGACCCAGCGGGCGGGCGTCTCAGCTTCATCTGCCGTAAGATACGGCCACAGTTCCACGTCCCCCGCATGACTTGCGCGCACTGTTTCATGTTCAACAGGCTCGTCATTCTGCATCAGCCCCCTGCGGGCGTCTGCCGTGCCGAAGGTCTGGTCGACTGCCGATAGAATGTCTGGCGTGGAGCGAAAGCTCTGCCGTAGTTTTACTCTGGCAAAACCCTTCTCAGCCTGTCGGATGCGCGCGCCAAACCGTGCGCCCGCCTCGGAGAACTGGCCCGGTTCGGCACCCTGGAATGAATAGATGGACTGCTTTTCGTCACCCACCGCGAAGATCGTTCGACGTTGATCTGCCTTCGATCCTTCGCCCGCGAAGAACTCTGAAGCCAGAGCCTCGATGACGCGCCATTGCCGCGGGCTTGTATCCTGCGCCTCGTCGACAAGAAGATGGTCGATTCCCTTGTCGAGTTTGTACTGCACCCATGATGCGGCGCGGTTGCGGGTCAGAAGGTCGGCGGTCCTTGTCACGAGGTCGGAGAAATCAAGAAGGCCGCGCGCGATCTTCGATCGCTCATACCGGTCGAGAAGCGCTTCGGCGAGCGTCAGGGCCGCATGGGTCGCCTCCAATAGATCGAGCGTATTGAGCTGTCTTTCGACGGTCGAGACATCGTTCACGGCCGAATGATAGTTGGAAACGAATGCGTCGCCCCGCGCTTGCAGAAGCTTCGCGCCGAACAGCCATTTTTCGCCGTAGGCTTCGCCATTATCCTTGCGCAATGCATGGGCGAAGGCGTGAAAGCGGGCAAGCGGGTCGTCCTGGTCCAGAGCGACCAGCAGCTTGTCGCAGAAATCCAGCGGTCGTTTCGCCCCAAGCTGATCGCAATGCGCGCGCAAATCTGAAATGGCATTTTTATCCCAGCCCTCGGGGGGAAGCGCGTCCGCCAGAAGCGATTCAACGGTCAATCCTTCATGGAGACCGAGCTGGTCACGCAGGCGCGCCATGATCGATTCGCGATCCGCCAGAACGGGCGTCAGTTCGTCCCGCTTGCGGATGATGTCCGTCAGAAGCCGGTCGAGACCGGTCTCTCCGGCGCGCGCCATGATATGGTCGAAGGCATCAAAGAGCCCGGCATCCGAGCCCGATGTGGCTTTTGTCAGCAGCCGGCGGCGTGCATCGGCGAGGAGCGCTGCCTCCATCGCCGTGTCCATCATCTCGAAATGGCCGGCAATACCGGCTTCGAGCGGAAACTGATGCAGGATGGCTTCGCAAAAGGCATGGATGGTTTGGATTTTGAGGCCGCCGGGCGTTTCCAAAGCTTCGGCGAAGAGCCGCCGCGCTCTCGAAAGCCGCTCGGTATCGGGCGGAAACCCTTCCATATCCCGAATCGTCGCGGCGAGCTGCTCGTCGTCGAGATGCGTCCAGGCGCCCAGCAGGCCGAAGACACGCGCGCTCATATTAGCCGCGGCTGCCTTCGTGTAGGTCAGACAGAGAATGCGGTTTGGCTGAACGCCGTCGAGGAGAAGTCGTACCACGCGGTTGGCGAGAACATGGGTCTTTCCGGACCCGGCATTGGCCGACACCCATGCGGAGAGGGCAGGGTCCGCCGCCTGCCTCTGGCTTTCGATGGTCGAGGCGGTAATGTCCCAGTCGTTCCGCACGATCAACCGGCCTCGCTATCGGTGCCGGCGCTCCATTCGAGCGTGCGGGCCAGATGGTCGTAATCGCCCAGCGCTTCGTCGGCGCGGAAAGGCAGAAGCCGCGCCGTATAGCCATTGGCCGGATCGCGATAATAGATCATCTGTTCGATCAGTCGCTCCCAGGCCAGATCGGCCAGTTCCGAGGCGCTGACGATCTGCTTGCGCCGTTGGTCGAGAACGCTTTTCGTTGTCACGTCGCCCCGCGCGCCGAGTTTGATATAGAGAAGATCCGCTGGCTCCTGCGCACCGACTTCGTCGAAAGCGCCACGCTTAAGGAGGGCGGCTTCGAGCGGCAACTGTGAGGCGGTGAGTGCGCGGACATCGCTGGCGGAGGGCGGCTCGCCTGTCTTGTAGTCGATGATATCCGCACCGCCGTCGGCCATCCGGTTGATCCGGTCTGCCATGCCGCGCAAGGTGCACTCTGTTTCGGCAATCGCGGTCTCCCCGGCTTTCGCTTCAACATGCGATGCCGTGATGCGCGCCTGCCTTTCCTGCTCCAGTGTCAGAACGTGCGGAACCATGGAGAGGAAGCGGGGCCACCAGACCGCGTGAATGTCCGCCGGCAGCTTCTCGGATGCGAAATTCTTTCGGCCGATCGCTTCAAATTGCGCTCCGGCCGTCTCTGATGACGGATCGATTCGGGCGCGGATGAAGTCTTCCAGAATGGCATGAAAAAGCGTGCCGCGATCACGCGCATCATGGTCGCGCATCAATTCGGGCAATGGCGCGAGGCCAAGAATCTGCTCCGCATGAATGGCGTAGGGGTCACGGCGAAGCCGTTCGATCTGGGTCACGGAAAAGGCTGTAGGCCGGGCGTCGAGCGGCGGTATGGGGCAGGGCCGTCCGGCAAGCGGAACCGAGGGGCTTTCGTCGAGCATCGATCCCCAATGAAGATAATCCTTGCCGCGCAGACGCATCGCCTCGGTGGCATCCTGACCCGCCAGAACGGTCAGGCGCTGGAGCCACCGGGACGGGACGGTCGGTGCGCCATCGGCTTTGGCCGCGCGCGACAAAATGACGTTCGCGTGCCCCAGCGCCTGCTGAAAATCATGGGCCGCTAGGCCGATCCTTCGTTCCGGTGGCAGAAGCGAGAGATCCGACTGCATGCTGCGCGAAAGGAAACGGTCGGCGCGGGCTGCGGAAGGCCAGCTTTTTTCGTTCAACCCGCCAAGAATGACGGTATCGACCGATTGCAAACGGCTCTCCAGCTGGCCCCAGATGAACACTCTCTGATCCGCTCCCGCGGCCGGCTTGACCGTTTCCCCGGCAAGGAGCGCCAGCAAAACGTCCGGCCATTCGCCGGGTGCGACAGGAAGGTCGCTTTCCTCTGCAATCAGACGGCGCAGCCGCTCGGCGAGCAACGCGCCGTTCTCGCCCTCATAGAGACGCTCGAGAGCACCGTCCTTCTGGCGTCCAAGCGCCTCGAAGACTCGGATTGTCGCGACGAGAAGCGCGTGGAGCGATACGTCATTTTCGGCACGCAATGCGGTGAGAGGTTCGAAGGCTTCCTGTAGCTTGAAACCGAGGACGTCATCGTCGAATGGCAGGCCGGCCGAAGCACGGCGCTTCTCGTAACGCCGGTCCGGCTTTTCACGCGGTCGCTCCTGCCGGCGCTCGGCGATTTCGTCTAGCAGTTCGTTGAGCCGGGCAATGTCCGGCCGAGCGGTGGTGCCTCGCAGGTGAAGGAGTTCGAAGAATTCCGCCATTTCGCGCATGGCTGCGCGATGTTCGCCCAGATGAACCAGCGGATGCTTCAGCAGAGCCAGCAAGGGCAACACATCGCCGGGGCGCATGGCGCATTCCGCCGTCAGCAGCAAAAGCGTGGCAGGCGGCGTTGTCTCAAGTGGCGTACCGCCGGAATCATTGGCAATAAGGCCAAACCGCAGCAGTTCCGACGAGACGAGGCGCGCGAGTCCCCGGTCGGGCGTGATGAGAGCAGCGATCCGCTCCGGCTTCTCGATCGCTGCCCGCAGGGCTGCTGCAACGGCGATTGCTTCGTCCTGTTCGCTGGCGGCCTCGATCAGGGCCACATCGTCGAGCGCGCCGGCATTCAACCAGTCCTCGATCCGGCGTTCCTCCTGTTTCCAGCGATCGGTGAGCGGCGCCGGTGTCATGGCAAGAGAAACGATGCGTCCGCGGGAAGCGCGGGCGGGATCGGCCGTCCCGAGCGGTCGAACCTGATCCGCTGTGACGCCGAGTGCCTTGACCAACGTGCCGAGGGCCTGCTGCGGATGGCCATGGAGAGACGGCGTTATGGGGGCGGTTGCGAGCAGCGACCATGTTTCGGCGTCAAGGTGACGGTCGAGGCCAGGCAGGACGACCGCTCCGGCCGGAAGGGACGCGATGGCGGCAAGGAGCCTGCGCGTCACTGGGTTCGTGCCGGTCGAACCGGCCGCTATGACCGGTCCGGGTGGCGGTGAAGCGACAAGGCGTCTCGCCAGCGCGTCGAGAAGCTGATTGGTATGATCGGCAGGATTGCTCAATCCCCTTTCGTCCAGATAGGCAGGCCAGGCTTCGGTCACGATGGTCAGGAATTGCAGGGTAAGCTGCCACCAGTCGGCCAGTTCTTCCGGTACGATATCTTGGAAGCTCTCCCATCCAACGCCTTCTGTTTCCACCTCGTCGATCAGGCGTCCGAGATCAGAGGCAAGGTGGATCGCATCGGCAAGAGTGGCCGGGACCGGGGTGTCCGGGCCTCCGCGCGCCTTGGCTTCGGCGGCTATACGCCTCCGCCAGCTCTGGACGAGCGGAGCCAGCGTCAGCGTGCGGTGCAGTGTTTCCGCCGGCGGTCGCAGGTCAGGCGAATATGCTCCGCCCTCGACGATCAGCCCCGCATCCTCATCCGGATCGCCGAGGGTGCGGATGATCGGCATCATGACGGGCTGGCCGCCAGCCCGTTCCAGCAGATGAGCGCGTAAGGAACGCGCGGCGCGTCGTGTGGGCAGAAAGAGTGTCGTCGCGGGAAGGGCCAAGGGATCGCACGGATCGATCGGCATGCCTGTCAGTGTGCCGTCGAATAGGGCGTCCGCCAGCGTCGGCAAAAAGGGCAGGCCGGCATCGATGGAAAAAACCCTGTCGGACATCCGGCTCCCGCTAGTCTGTCGGCCGTCTGGCCGGTTGGATCAGCCGAAGCTGGATCGATCCGCTTATATCGCCCGTCAAGCGCTGGCCTCAACCGGCGATACGGCGTTGCTCGGCGGTTCTCGATCTTGCAATGGCTTCTTCCGCTGGCGCAATGGCCTGCGGTGTCCCGACGGTAATCCAGCGGCCCTGCAGCACCACGCCAAACAGGCGCCCCTTTTCAATGGCGCGGTCGAAATAGAGATTGAGCGAATGCGGCTCGGCCTTGGCGGCCTTGAAAATGGCCGGCGAAAGGATCGCGGCACCCGCGTAGATATAGGCGGGCAGACCGGACGCCTTCTCATCCTTGGCGCGCAGCAGCCGGCCCTCGGCATCCCTGGCGAAGTCGAGACCGCCACTATGACCGGTGGCATCGTCCATATCGGCAAGAAGGAGGGCGATATCCATCGCGGCAGGGTCGAAGAGATCGGCGAGAAGCGAAAGGGCCGGCTCTCCTTCATCGATCCAGAACGTATCGGAGTTCAGAAGATAGAAGGGCGCATCGCCTCCGATCAGGGAGAGTGCCTTGACCACACCGCCGGCGGAATCGAGCAACTGCTGCCGTTCGTCCGAAATGGCGATCTTCAGATCCTTGCGAGAGGCGAGGTGTTCGATGATCTGATCGGGCAGATAATGCACGTTGACCGCGCAACGGTTCACGCCGGTTTCGGCAAGCATGTCGAGGCCACGATCCAGAAGGCAGCGACCGCTGATCTCGATCAATGGCTTCGGCCGCGTTTCGGTCAGCGGACGCATCCGTTTGCCAAGACCGGCAGCCAGAACGATGGCCTCGCGGGGCGCTTCGATACTCATGATGTCTCCGCCGAAAGGCCGATCTGATCGTATAGCGGCCGAAGCGGCGCCAAAGCGGGATGGGCGAGGTTTCTGCGCAGATATTCCTCGATACGCGGCAAATGCGCGAGATAATGCGGCTTGTGGTCGCGCTGGTCGAGACGAACGAAAATGCCTGCGATCTTGCTGTTTCGCTGAGCGGCCATGATGGCGTAGGTGGTTTCGAACCGGTGGCGATCGAACCCGTCGCCCCGCGCCGCGCAATATGTCTTGACGACCGAATGTTCGAGGGCGGGAGAGATCGTCACGCGTGCATCCTGCGCCAGCGAAGCGACATCATAGGCGAGCGGTCCGATCACCGCGTCCTGGAAGTCGATGATGCCAACGCGGGCAAGGCCTTCCTTTTCCCCGCGCCAGATGATGTTGGGCGAATGAAAATCCCGAAGGACAAGACCCTGCTCGGCCTCGGAGAGATGCTCCAGAACCTCGTCCCACGCAGCGCGATATCGCTTGGCAAACGCCACAGCGTCTGCATCCGGTAGACGATAGGGCATGTACCAGGCAGGCAGCAGGTCGATCTCTGCGCCCAGCGCTTCGCGATCGTAAGCGGGGATCTCATAGGTTTGGCCGTCTTCAAGCGCGATTTGGGCGGCGGAGGACTGGCCATGCAGATGGGCAAGCGCTTCCGCGCAGGCTTTGTAGCGTTCTTCGTCAGGCTCACCGGCCGCGGGCCCGTCGCTACGGACACCGTCTTCGCCAAGATGCTCGACGAGGAGAAGGCCTGAATCGAGATCGTCCGCCATGATAGCCGGGGCCGCGAGGCCACTTTCGCGCAGCCTCTTTGCGATCGCGACGAAAGCCCGGACATCTTCCGCCAGATGGGCGACCTGGCTGTAAGGCGCACCATAGGCCTGGAGGACCGGCCCGTCCGGCTGCGCGGGCGCGTTCATCAGAACGGCAGTGCCGTCATGCAAGCCGATGGTCTCGTAGGAGCGGGTGGACGCATCGCCGCAGAAAAAGCGACGCTTCGCATTTTCGTGGTTCTGCGCGTCCAGAAAGGCGCGGATTGAAAGGCTGCGCTCCAGCCTGCTGCCGAACTCCGATGATGGAACGAGGCGAGCCTGCCGCCCTTCGCCTTGTAACGACATCTCGACTGTCAGGGCGGGAGCCGGCAGGACAGCTCCGCCACGCTCTGGCCATTCGACCAGAACCGCGCCGCCTTCCAGCCACTCCGTCATGCCAAGCTCATCCAGTTCGCTCTCATCACCAAGACGGTAAAGGTCGAAATGGGCAACCGGCAACCGGCCCTCATAATGCTGGACGAGAGTGAAAGTCGGGCTAGGCACTTCCAGTTCGTCGTCATCCGCGAGGGCGCGGATGAGCGCTCGCGCGAGAAACGATTTACCCGCGCCGAGATCACCGGAAAGTGCGATCAGGTCGCCGGGTTTGAGGCACATGGCCAGGTCCTCGGCAAGACGGATGGTCGCGGTTTCGCTTGGCAAAGCAAGCGTGAGAACGGTCGCGGTTTCCGCCTCGGGTGACTGGGATGGTGCGGCGGCCATGCTCATTCCGCGGCGTGGGTCATGCCGTTGGCCGAAAAGGGAATACGGCACGTCACGGTGGTGCCCTCGTCAGGACCTGTTTCGACCGTGACTTCGCCCTCATGCAGCTCCACAAGGCTTTTGACGATGGCGAGGCCAAGGCCGGCACCGTGCTTCTGGCCGGCGCGGCTTCCGGTCTGGAAGCGTTTGAAGATATTGGCGAGGACAGCCGGATCGACCCCCGGGCCGTCATCGTGCACGGAAAACTCGACCGCGCCCGATGCTTGGCGGCAGGTCAGCGAGATCGTGCTGCCTTCCGGCGCATGGTCGGCTGCATTGCTGAGGAGGTTGTGCAGCACCTGGCGCATCCGTTCGGGATCGGCATTGATCTGGTCTGGCGCGTTCTCGTTCGACAGGACGAGGGTGAGGGCATCTTCTTCCAGGCGCGGCCTGATGGCGATTTCGCTCTGTTCGAGTAGGTTCGCCACGTCCACCTCTTCAATTTCAAGCTGCATCATGCCGGCATCCACGGTCGCCAGATCCAGAATGTCGTTCACAATCGTCAGCAATGTGGCCGAGGACGTGGAAATGTGCTCGATATATTCATCCTGTGTCGGAGTGAGCGGGCCGGCCATCCCCGTCGCAATCAGATCGGTAAACCCGATAATGTTCGTCAGCGGACTGCGCAACTCGTAGGAGACGTGCTGGACGAAGTCGTTCTTAAGCTGGTCGGCGCGCTGAAGCGCCTCGTTCTTGTCTTTCAGTGCGCGTGCGACGCGCAGGGAATCCGTCTGGTCGACGAAGGTGACCATGAACTGGCCGGCAGGCAAGGGCGCCGCCGTCCACGCCAGGATCGTCCCGTCGGATAGTTCGGTCGTCCCTTGCAAGGTGGCGCGGCTTTCGTCAAAGCCGGTGACGAGGGCCAGAAGATCGGCCCAGGGCGTTTCGCCATGTTGCGCGGCAGCGGCAGCGCGAACCGCACTGATGTGTACACCTTCATTGATGAGATCGTCCGGCAGGCTCCAGAGACTAGCGAAGGCGGGATTGGCCAGGCGGATCTTTCCGTCGGGGCCGAACACGACCACGCCTTCCGCCAGATTTTCGAGCGTTTCGCCCTGAACGCGTAAGGCCTGCGTGTAACGGCTTTGCAGCGCCATCTGCTCGGTCAGGTTTTCGAAAATCCACGTCACGCCGCCATTGGGCTGCGGATTTGCGATCACGCGAATGGTCCGGCCGTCAGGCAGGTGCCACCAGTGCTCCTGGCTTTCGATGGCGCGATAGGCCGACAGGACATTGTCCTTCCAGCGCCGCCATTCGGGCTGTTCCGACAGAATCCTCTCCTGCCGTAAACGGTCGAGCAGAAGCGTGTTGGACGGCACGCTTTCCAGAAAGGGCGTATCGAGACCGAAAAGGCTCTGAAAGGCCTGATTATAGAACCGGAGCTTTTCGTCGCGGTCGAAGATGGCGATCGCCGTATTCAGACGGTCGAGCGTCAGGGCATGGCTTTGCGCCATCCGCTCCAGCTCGTCCCGCAATCCCGCGGTTTCCGTTCTGTCGATCACCATTCCGGCGCGGCCCTCGGCCGTCTGGACCGAGGTGATGTCGAGCCGCCGCTTGTCACCGGCGATTACCATGCTCGTCTCTTGGCGAATGCGCGCTTCCTCACCATGGCGGCGGTTCAGCATTTCGCGGGCGGCCGTGTCGAGCAGTTCGACCGGTGGGTCGCCGGCGCTCTGGTCCCTGTCGAAGCCCGTCAGACCGGCATAGGCCGGGTTGATATAGCTGAGCGTGCCGTCCGTTTCACGGATCCACATCGGCAGCGGAGCCGCTTCCGCCAGTTCTTGTAGAAGGTGGAGGTCCTTGCGGATCTCCTCATGCTCGGCCTTGAGGGCGACATGCTCGGCACGCATCGCGGAGACCGACAGGAACCGGACGATGCTGTGGTGCGGCGTCAGCCGCCCGATGACCTCGATCAGTGTTCCGTTCCGGCTGGCGACGATGGTGTCGAAAGGCTCGCCCTGATCGCGGAGCGCGATGATCGCCGATTCCAGTTCGGCAGCGGTGCGGCCGGTCAGCCAGCGGCCGAAAGCCATGAAAGCGGAGCGGTCGTGCGGCGCGCCACAGGCGGCGGGCAGGTCTCCGACCAGTTCGGCACGGCCCTCACCTTGGCGGGGCCATACGATGAGCCGCTGATCTTTCAGGTTGAGAAGGCTCTCATTGCGCTGAAGCGCTGCGGACAGGTCGGACACACGGTTGCGAAGCTCTTCGTTGAGAGCATCGGACCGGGTCCGTTCCCGGATCATCCAGAAGGTCAGAAGAAAGGCCGCGCCCAATACGCCAGCCAGTACCGAGGTCATGATGACGTTTGCGGTGGAGAGATTGGCCAGCACCGCCGCCTCGGACGGACCCGTAATGCAAAGCAGCATCAAGGTCGCCATGACGATCCTGCGCCCAGCTGATCCGTAAAGTCGCGGTGTGCGGCGCGAACGCTTCGCGGCTTCGCACTTTCCGCCATCCTCGTATGGCACCCTTCAACCCCTCATATTCGGCTGATCGGATTCTCATCCGACTCATCGGTACGCATACGCAACACGCAAAACCCGATCCGGCAGGCCGCTCCGCCAAATGCATTCCCCGGCCTATATGGGTTTGCAGCACCGCACTTGCCCCATTGCGATGGCCGCAGTTCCCCTCATTAGGGCCGAATCACACCATAGCGGAGGGGCGGATTCGCTGGAAGTGCAACAAACCACGCACAAAAGGTTAAGAGCCACAGGTAAGAGGCAGCCAGCGAAGAGAGGCGGCTTGTCATGGTAAACAAATCATAAAGACCGCCTTTAAATAAAAATACATACCCCTGCGTCATAAAGGCACAATCCCGCTGTCTTTGACGAGATTTACGATGAAGCCCCATTTGAAGTTCAAACTGACAAATATCGTTTCATTTGCGACCGCATGTGTGATGACCCTGGCGCTCGCAGCCGTTTCCATAGCGGTCTTTACCAGTCTCCAATCACGGATTGTCGAGCAGGCCCAGGAAAGCCAGGAAGGCAGCTTGCGGGTCGCTGCCGCAATCGTCAGCCGTGAGATGGACGGTGTGCGCATCACCACCGACAGCGAAGGCAATGTCGAGCGGGTCGAGATGGATGCCATTCCCGAGACCTTCGCGGATCACACCATGATCGATGAGGTCGGTGGCGTGACAGCCGAGACCGCGACCATCTTTAAATGGGATGAGGAAACGCGCGATTTCTGGCGTAAGACCACCAATATCGTCAAACCCGACGGAACGCGGGCGGTCGGTACACAGCTCGGCCAGGACGGCGCGGTCTACCCCGTCATCATGAGGGGCGAGACCTATCGGGGCGAAGCCGTCATTCTTGGCAAGCCTTATTATACGATCTATGCGCCGATCTTTGGACCGGACGGTACGGTTAACGGCATTCTTTACGCCGGCATCGACAAGGCGCGGATCGATGGACTGATCGGCCAGGTGGCCTGGCCGCTTCTGCTCGTATCGGCTCTGACGCTGCTTGTCGTCGTCGTCCTGATGACATTTCTCGCCCGCGCCCTGCTTCGGCCTATTCCGCAGCTGACTTCTGTCGCTACGAAAATCGCAGGCGGCGACAATTCCGTGACTGTTCCCTACAAAGACGCCAAGAACGAGATCGGCGAACTCGCCCGCTCCATCGAGGTCTTCCAGCAGAACGATATTCGCAAACGCGAAGTGGAAGATGAAGCCGAGGAAGTGCGGCGCGCCAATGATACCGAACGGACACGGCGCGACGAGGAGCGGGAGCAGTCGGCATCTGAGCTCAGCGGCGCCACCGTCGTTCTCGGCGAGGCGCTGCATCGTCTGGCGGAAGGTGATCTGACTGTCCGCGTTGGCGGTCAGTTGCCGGATAATCTGCGGCGTCTGGGGGCCGATTTCGACCTCGCAGTCGAGCGCTTGGAAGAAACCATCGACAGTGTGCTCAACGGGGTCAATCAGCTCAAGACCGGCACCAATGAAATCGCCGGGGCATCGAAGGATCTGTCGACGCGAACCGAGAGTCAGGCCACAACGCTGCAGCAGACAGCGGCTGCGGTGACGCAGATCACCGAGACGGTCAATCATACGGCCGAGGGCGCCGTCCAGGCCACCGGCACGATGGCAAAAGCCGGCGATGAAGCCGAAAAGAGCGGCCAGGTCGTTGCGCGCGCCGTCGCGGCGATGGGTGATATCGAGAAATCGTCCAAGGAGATTTCGGAGATCATTGGCGTTATCGATGAACTGGCCTTCCAGACCAACCTTCTGGCGCTGAATGCCGGCGTCGAGGCGGCGCGCGCCGGCGAAGCCGGACGAGGCTTCGCGGTCGTGGCCTCGGAAGTGCGTGTTCTGGCGCAGCGCTGTACCGATGCGGCCAAGCAGATCAAGGACTTGATCTCGACCTCTTCCGGTCAGGTGGACGAGGGCGTGAAGCTGGTCAATCAGACCGGCGAAGCGCTGGCGCGGATCGTCAGCGGCGTCAACGAGATCAGCGCCGTCGTTTCGTCCATTTCACATTCGGCTCAGGAGCAGGCCGCCGGACTGAAACAGGTGAACGAGGCCGTCAACGAACTCGATAATGTGACGCAGCACAATGCCGCCATGGCTGAGGAATCGACTGCGGCGACCGATCAGTTGATGCAGCAGGCCAATGAGCTGGCCGATCAGATCAAGCGCTTCAAGACCGCTCAGGCGACGCAGATGCGCGCATCTGCTCCGGTTCACGCCGAGCCCCAGCCGTCCGCCAGTTCCTCATCTCTCCGGGATCAGTTGAAGAAGGCGACACCGCACGCATTTGCCGAGCGCAAGCAAGCGGCGCCCACCGCTCCGGTGACGCTCAAACTGGCGGCCACTGGGACCGATGGCGAGATGACGGAAGAGTGGGACGAATTCTGAGATCCGTCGCCACATTCTTTCTCGGACGAAAAAAGGCCCGCCATCAGGCGGGCCTTTTGATTTGAGCGGGTTTACGAAGATCAGTAGCGGTAATGCTCGGGCTTGTAGGGCCCGGACTGCGTGACGCCGATATAATCGGCCTGCTCTTCGGACAATTCGCTGAGCTGCGCGCCGAGCTTGCCGAGGTGAAGGCGCGCGACGTGCTCGTCGAGACGCTTCGGCAGGACATAGACTTCGTTCTTGTACTGCTCGCCCTTCGTCCAGAGCTCGATCTGTGCCAGCACCTGATTGGTGAAGGAGGCGCTCATCACGAAGGATGGGTGGCCGGTGGCATTGCCGAGATTGAGCAGGCGGCCCTCCGACAGCAGGATCATGCGGTTGCCGCTAGGCAGTTCGATCATGTCGACCTGCGGCTTGATATTGGTCCATTTCATGTTGCGGAGAGACGCAACCTGAATCTCATTGTCGAAATGGCCGATATTGCCGACGATCGCCATGTCCTTCATGGCCCGCATATGCTCGATGCGGATCACGTCCTTATTGCCTGTCGTCGTGATGAATATGTCCGCTGAGGATACGACATCGTCGAGTTGCACGACCTCGAAACCGTCCATTGCCGCCTGAAGCGCGCAGATCGGATCGATCTCGGTCACCTTGACGCGGGCGCCGGCGCCGCGAAGAGAAGCGGCGGACCCCTTACCCACATCGCCATAGCCGCAAACGACAGCGACCTTGCCGGCCATCATGACGTCGGTGGCGCGGCGGATACCGTCGACAAGCGATTCCTTGCAGCCATACTTGTTGTCGAACTTGCTCTTGGTGACGCTGTCATTGACGTTGATCGCAGGGAAGGGCAGCAGGCCCTTCTTCTGCAACTGGTAGAGACGGTTGACGCCGGTCGTGGTCTCTTCCGTGACGCCTTGGATGGCATCGCGCTGACGGGCAAAGAAGCCCGGTGTCTGCTCCATGCGCTTCTTGATCTGGGCGAAGAGCACTTCCTCTTCTTCCGAGCCCGGATTGGAGAGGACGTCTTCGCCGGCTTCGGCGCGAGCCCCGAGCAGGATGTACATGGTGGCATCGCCACCATCGTCGAGGATCATGTTGGACGGCTCGCCGTCCGGCCAGTTGAAGATCGAGTCGGTGTAGGACCAGTATTCCTCGAGTGTCTCGCCCTTTACCGCGAAGACCGGTGTGCCGGTGGCGGCAATCGCGGCCGCGGCATGGTCCTGGGTCGAGAAGATGTTGCAGGAGGCCCAGCGCACATCCGCGCCCAGCGCGATAAGCGTCTCGATCAGAACAGCCGTCTGGATCGTCATGTGCAGCGAGCCGGTAATGCGCGCTCCGGAAAGCGGCTTGTCCGTGCCGAATTCTTCGCGGCAGGCCATGAGTCCCGGCATTTCGGTCTCGGCAATATCAATTTCCTTGCGGCCGTAATCGGCCAGTCCGATATCGGCAATCACATAATCTTCGGCCATCATCAGCTCCCAGAAGCGGTCAGAACAGGCGGCGAAAGCACGCCATCATATGGCCGAGGCCTTACCAGAGGAGGCTTCGGGCCGCAACGCCATATAAGGAAAACTTTATACCCTTGCGCTTAGGCCTCTTCGCCGAACCGCCCGGCCACGAGTGCCTCGAGCGCTTCCATCGCTTCGGCCGCCTGTGGGCCGGTGGCCGAAACCGTGATGACCGCGCCGTCGGCGGCGGCCAGCATCATCAGATCAAGGATCGAACCGCCGTCGACGACCAGCCCGTCGCGTTCCACCGAAATCTCGGCATCATAGGCGGCGACGGTCTGTACGAACTTGGCGGAAGCGCGGGCATGAAGTCCGCGCTTGTTGCAGATGGGGAGATCGCGGACGATGCTTTGGTCCAGGCTTGCCACGGAGGACTTCATTTCGCGAGAATCTGACTGGCCACGTTGATATATTTCTTTCCGGCGTTTTGCGCATCATCCAGCGCCGTCTTCATGGCTGCATTGCCGCGCACGGACGATAGCTTGATGAGCATGGGCAGGTTCATCCCGGCAATCACCTCGATACGGCCTTCATCCATGACCGAAATGGCGAGGTTGGACGGCGTGCCGCCAAACATGTCCGTGACGATGACGACGCCGCTGCCGCTATCGGTCTGGCTGACGGCATCGATGATCTCACGGCGTCGCTGCTCCATATCGTCTTCCGGGCCGATGCAGACGGTGGCGCATTGATCCTGAGGTCCGACCACATGCTCGACGGCCTGCCGAAACTCCTCGGCGAGACGACCGTGTGTCACGAGTACGAGACCGATCATTCTTGCTGTTCCCTGCCCGTTCGGCGATGCAGCATCCACTCAATCCTGACGTGTGCCCTATCACCTTATATCATGCCGCGCCCGGCGATGAACGCAAGCGCGAAATGACGATGTTAAAGGCGCAATGCTGAAGAAGTGGTCAATCGACTGAACGAGAGGCACTCAGGAGCGTGCAGGAAGTTCGATGATGAAGCGTGCACCGGCGATGCCGTTCGGAGCGTTTTCATCGTCGATGTTCTCAGCCGACAACTGGCCCCCATGGGCTTCGATGATCTGGCGGGAAATTGACAGGCCCAGCCCCGAATTCTGGCCGAAAGCCTCGCCTTCGGGCCTATCGGTATAGAAGCGCTCGAAAATTCGCTCGATGTCCTCGACGCCGATCCCCGGGCCATTGTCCTCCACCCAGGCGATGATGCGGTCGCCCCGCCTGAAGAGTTTGATGGCGATCTTGCCGCCCTCGTTCGGGACGAAGGAACGTGCATTGCCGATCAGGTTGGAAAAGACCTGACTGAGGCGCAGATCATGACCCATCACCATGAAGGCCCGGGCACCGCGATTGTTGGCGTCCGTCTGGAGCGTCAGTTCCGCATTGCTGTGAACCTTGGCGGTCTGACGGTCGACCTCGATCAGATCGGTCAGCATCTTTCGAAGATCCATCGGTTCGGCATCGGCGCGGGCAAGTTCGGCGTCCAGCCGTGACGCATCTGAAATATCGGTGATGAGCCTGTCGAGCCGCCGCACATCGTGCTGGATCACCTCCAGAAGACGTTCGCGGGAGGCTTCGTTCTTGGCCAGAGGCAGTGTTTCCACGGCGCTTCGCAGGCTGGTCAGGGGGTTTTTCAGTTCATGAGCGACATCCGCCGCAAAGCGCTCGATTGCCTCGATCCGGTTATAGAGCGATTCCGTCATCGATCGCAGCGAGCCGGACAAATTGCCGATTTCGTCGCCGCGATCGGAAAAGTCCGGGATCTCCTGGCGCTCCTTCACACCGCGCCGAACGCGAACTGCGGCCGCCGAAAGACGGCGGAGCGGTTTGGCGATGGTCGATGCCAGGAGGAAGGACAGGAAAATCGTGACAGAGGCCGCCACGCCGAACACGGCGAAAATGGCGTTGCGTTCCGACCGGATGATATCGTCGATATCGCCTCCGATCGTCGAAAGCTGCAAGGCACCCAGGACGGCACGGAAGCGCTGAATGGGTACGGCCACCGAAATGATCATTTCGCCCTCCGCATTGCGGCGCACGACGCTGCGCGGCTCGCCGGTCAGGGAGGCGGTCACTTCGGAATAATTGGTGCCGGCAACCCCCGGCTCGTCGTGATCGAGTGAGATATAGTCGCGCCCGAAAAGGCTGAGAAAACGGGATTCCATCCGGTCGAAAACCGTCGGAGCGGCAGGCTCCAGTTTCGGAAGATCGTAACGAAGGATCTGGCCGCGCGAGTAGAATTGCTGGGAATCCAGCAGGATGTTTCCGTCGCGGTCGTAGACCCGCGCGCGCGTTCGCGTTGGCGAGATGAGGCGGCGCAGGACGGGCGCCACCCGTTCGGGGTTGATCGGAAAGACAAGGCTGTCGAGACCATCGGAGGACGGACCGATCGACTGTCCCGCCTGAAGTTCCAGAAGCTTTTCCGGATCGATCTGCAAGGAATCCGTTTCGACCGTGGCGGAAGCCGCGATCGCGCCCGCGATAATCCGCGCCTGCGTCGAGAGACTCTCGACCTTCGCTTCAATCAGCCCCTCGCGGTACTGATTGAGATAGAGAATGCCGCTTACGAGAACGCCAAGCCCGACCAGATTCAGGAACAGGATGCGCCTCGTAATGGAGGAAAGGACGAGATAGCGTGTCGAACGCCGCAAAAAGCGCAGTCCGCCAAAGGGGACGGAGCGCCAATCCCGCGGCCTGCGCGGCGGCGAGGCGACGGCATCCTGCGTCCGGGAAGGCGGCTGGGACGCGTTTCCCGTGTCAACGGCGGAGGCGGAGGTCAGGCCCCGCTTAGACCTCTCTGAAGCGATAGCCGACACCATACAGCGTCTCGATCATGTCGAACTCGTCATCGGTGGCCTTGAATTTCTTTCGCAGCCGCTTGATGTGGCTGTCGATCGTTCGGTCGTCGACATAGACCTGTTCATCATAGGCCGCATCCATAAGCGCGTCGCGGCTCTTCACGACGCCGGGGCGCTGGGCGAGGGCATGGAGAATCAGGAACTCGGTCACGGTCAGCGTCACCGGTTCGTTCTTCCAGGTGCAGGTGTGCCGCTCCTGATCCATGACGAGCTGGCCGCGTTCCATGGAGGACGCCCCGCCATCGGTTCCCGGCTTGCCGGCAGCCGCCGCTTCCCGGGCAACAGCGCGCCGCAGAACCGCTTTGACGCGTTCCACCAGAAGGCGCTGGCTGAAGGGCTTTTTGATAAAGTCGTCGGCGCCCATCTTCAGGCCGAACAATTCGTCGATCTCATCATCCTTGGACGTCAGGAAGATGACCGGCAGGTCGGATTTCTGCCGAAGCCTTCGCAACAATTCCATGCCATCCATACGGGGCATCTTGATGTCGAATATCGCCAGATTGGGCGGGCGGTCCTGCAATCCGTCGAGCGCCGATGCGCCGTCCGTATAGGTTTCCACCTTGTAGCCTTCCGATTCCAGGGCGATGGAAACGGAGGTCAGGATATTCCGGTCGTCATCGACGAGTGCGATGGTCGTCATTTCGAACCTTTCCAAGTGTATTTCGTATCCTGGCCCTTCGGACCAGCGCCATGCCGGACGAATGTGGTACAAAATGTGGCAATGAACAGGGGCGGAACACGCTGCCGGGCTTTAAATTGCCCGTATTCAATGCTCTCCTCCGCCATTGGTCACTCATGCCAACGCCCGGAGCCGTTGTGGCGCGCGGGCTGGAAGACCTGACACCATCCGTTAATCGATTGAAGTATTTTCCTGTGCCGCTAATCGATTAAATATTTGAAATGGCCGATAGAGTTTGTCAGTAGCGAGCGCTATCGCCCCGTGTCGAGCTCGCGGAGGTCAGGAAACATGCCGCCAGCGGCCAGAAAACGGATCTGTGCAATGACGACGACAGGAACATTCAACAAGCCGATCGAAAACTTGGGCTTGGGGGGTGCCGGTTCCGTCGCCTACAATCTTTCGGAAGCCGAGCTTTATGAAGAGGCCATCCGACGCGGTGAAGCAAAGCTGACAAGCGGCGGCGCATTGGTCGCGGAGACTGGGCAGCATACGGGCCGTTCCGCCAAGGACAAATTCATTGTCCGCACCGACGCCAATGAAGACAAGATCTGGTGGGATGGCAATAAGGCCATGACGCCGGAATCCTTCGAGACGCTTTTCGAAGACTTCAAGGCGCATCTCGCCGGCAAAGATCTGTTCGTGCAGGACCTCGTCGGCGGTGCGGATCCCCGACACCAACTGCCGGTGCGGGTTGTGACCGAATATGCGTGGCACAACCTCTTCATCCGTAACCTGCTGATCCGCCCGGAAAAAGCCGATCTGGCGTCCTTCGAGACGGATATGCTCATTATCGATCTGCCGAGCTTCCGCGCCGATCCCGAGCGTCATGGCTGCCGTAGCGAAACGGTCATCGCCTGCGATCTCGATCGGAAGATCGTCCTGATCGGCGGCACGTCCTATGCCGGCGAGATGAAGAAGAGCGTCTTCACCGCACTGAACTACCTGCTGCCGGAAGCCGACGTCATGCCCATGCACTGCTCGGCCAATGTCGGCTCCGAGGGTGACACGGCGGTCTTCTTCGGCCTGTCGGGAACGGGCAAGACTACGCTCTCCGCCGATCCGTCCCGTACCCTGATCGGTGATGACGAGCACGGCTGGAGCGATGAGGGCGTCTTCAATTTCGAAGGCGGCTGCTACGCCAAGACCATACGCCTGTCGGCCGAGGCCGAGCCGGAAATCTATGCGACCACGCAGCGTTTCGGCACGGTGCTGGAAAACGTGATCCTGGATGACAGTCGCGATCCGGATTTCGACGACGGCACGCTGACGGAAAACACGCGTTGCGCCTACCCGCTGCACTTCATTCCGAATGCCAGCGAGACGGGCCAGGCCGGCAACCCCAAAAACATCATCATGCTGACAGCCGATGCGTTCGGCGTCATGCCGCCCATCGCGCGGCTGACGCCCGAGCAGGCCATGTATACCTTCCTGTCCGGCTACACGGCCAAGGTCGCGGGCACGGAAAAAGGCGTGACTGAACCGGAAGCGACCTTTTCCACCTGCTTCGGTGCACCCTTCATGCCGCGCCATCCGACCGAATACGGCAATCTGCTGAGAAGCAAGATCGCCGATCACGGCGTGACCTGCTGGCTCGTCAATACGGGCTGGACCGGCGGTGCCTACGGCGTCGGCAACCGTATGCCGATCAAGGCGACCCGCGCGCTTCTCGCCGCCGCCCTCGATGGCTCGTTGAACGAATCCGAGTTCCGCATCGATCCCTTCTTCGGCTTTGAAGTGCCGGTCTCGGTCGCCGGTGTGGACGACAGCCTTCTCGATCCTCGCGCCACCTGGCCGGATCAGGATGCATACGATGCGCAGGCCGCAAAGCTCGTCGATATGTTCCGCGAAAACTTCCGCAAGTTCGAGTCGCATGTCGATGCGGCCGTAAACAATGCCGCTCCGACGGTCCGGATGGCTGCGGAATAAGAATCAAGCACGTTCGGCCGGAGGTCAGGCCGCGTTCTACTGGGAGGAGAAGGCTCGGCGCCACTGGTGCCGGGCCTTTTCATTGATCGACAGCGCGGCAGATAGGGAAAATGAGCCGTCCACCAAACATCCGCACCATCGATGAGCCTCTGAGGGGCCAGAGGGGAAATGTCGTTTTCCCGCACGAACTCGGCGAGAAATTCGTCGCCTCGTCCGGTCCCGGCGGGCAGAACGTCAACAAGAATGCCACGGCCGTTCAGCTGCGTTTCGACGTCCCTCACGCCGTCAAGCTGGATGAGCGGACGAAGCGGCGTCTGATCGAGATGGCCGGAACGCGGGCGAGCAAAGATGGCGAGATCATCATCGAAGCGCAGGAAGGCCGCCGGCAGGAGGCCAACCGCATCGCGGCGCGCCAGCGCCTGGCAGATCTATTGTGGCAGGCCTCCGCCCCACCGCCGAAGAAACGCCGAAAGACGCGGCCGACGAAAGGCTCGATAGAGCGACGACTCAAAACCAAATCCCAGCGGGGCGAGATCAAAAGGCTTCGTCAGACGCCCGACAAATAGATGGGTGCCAAATGCGCTTTGACCGCGCTATAGAAATATAGGTCTAATGCAATACATAGAAGGAGTGCAGCTTTTGTCCGGCGGCCTGCCGCAATGAGCTTATCTTCTTTCTTCCGAGTGGGTTTCTGTAGGGATGTCGATGCCGACGACACGTGAGCGCATATTGAACGCTGCTCTCGCGCTCTTCAAAGCGCGCGGCTATCACGCTGCTGGCGTGGCTGACATTCTTGCGCTGGCAAAAGCGCCGAAAGGATCTCTCTATCATCACTTTCCGGGTGGGAAGCCCGATCTCGCCTCAGCGGCCGTGCGCTCGCTGACCGGGCGGATCGTGGCGCTCTTCGAGGAGGACGTGGTGGGTGATCTGTCTCCGGAAGAACATCTTTCTCTCCTCTGCGAGCGCTGTTGCCAATGGCTTGTGGAGACCGAGTTCTACGAAGGGGTTATCCTCTCCACGCTCGCGATGGGTCTTGGCGAGCCCGAATCCGAGGTCATGGAAACCTTGCTGCATTCGAACAGGGAGATCGTGGACCGTTATGCGGCTTATCTGGAGTCACGCGGAATCGAGTCGCCCTATCAGCTTGCATTGACGGTATTGATGACGCTGGAGGGCGCCGTCATCTATGCTCGCATCCGAAGGGATGTCGCCCCCTTTCGCGCCTGCAAGGCAACTCTTGCGCCCCTGTTCGAGATGGCACGGCGCGAAGGTGGGGAAGAGCGGCATCTCGTCTTGAATCGGATTGGCTAGCAGAACCTATGGCAATCACCCTTCCCGATGGAATTCGCTTCATCCCGGGCGTTCTCGACCGCCCCGCCCAAGAGGCATTGGTCGAAGAGGTGCGGGCCGTCGTGTCGAAAGCCCCCCTGTTCGTGCCGCGTATGCCGCGAACGGGCAAGGCGATGAGCGTTCGCATGACCAATTGCGGATCGCTCGGCTGGGTCACGGATAAGGAGCGCGGCTATCGCTACCAGCCGACTCATCCCGAAACGGGTGAGCCATGGCCGCCTATCCCGGCCAGCCTGCTTGAACTCTGGACCCAATATGCCGACTGGCCCCATCCGCCGGAAGCGTGTCTGGTAAACTTCTACGAGGACACGGCCAAAATGGGCCTGCATCAGGATAAGGACGAGGAGGAGATGAACGCGCCGGTGCTTTCCGTCTCTCTTGGTGACACGGCCCTCTTTCGCGTCGGTCCTCCGGCTGGCGGCCGCACGACGTCCTTCCGTCTGGAGAGCGGTGATGTGGTTGTTCTGGGCGGGGAGGGGCGTATGGCCCGCCATGGCGTCGACCGTCTTCTGCCTGGCACCTCCACCCGTTTGAAGGGTGGCGGCCGTCTCAATCTCACCCTCCGGCGGGTAACGAGGTCCCGCTAGCGTCTCTCTATCAGATCAGGAGACCGGCAGCGGATCGCGCCTGTCTGAAGCCGGTTCGGTCCGAGGCGCCATAGGCTGAGTGACGGCCGCGGGCTCGTCCGTGATCGGCTCCGGAGCCGTCATCTTCGGCAGTTTGACGGGGACGCCTCCCAGAGCCTTGCTGCCGATCGTTTCAGCCGCCTTCCTGGCGAGTTCGGCCTCCACACGGCTCTTGTTCTGGAGCGCGGAGACAGCCAGTCCGGCTACGCCATTCAGCACATAGCTCGACGTATCGGCCGTGGTGAAGCGCTGCTGCCACTCCGTCTCGCCGGTGGCCTCGTCGGAAATGGTCGCGGTGCTTTGCATCCGGTTCCCGTCACCGGCGATCAGCGACACGACCGGATTCTTGAAATGAACTTCGGTGATCTCGACGGCCAGCCGTTTCGATGCGCCCTTTTCGGGCTGGCCTGCAACGGCTTGCCGAAGCCCGTCCTCCGTCATCCGGGCGACGGCGGGCGAACCGCCCTGCGCTGGTTTCGAAACGTCGACAGAGGAGAAATAATAGTCGCCCGCTGGTTTGTAGGCGCTCTGGCTCTGGCACCCTGCCAGTCCCATGAGCGCGATCATGGCGGCTGCAAATGTTCTGAGGGGGGCCATCATGTCTCTCCGCGATGTTTCGCCGGAAACAGTCTTTGACCGAATTCCTATAATTGCGCACGCGATTCTCTCTGGAACCTCTCGCAAAAGCCGAGTGTCCGCATCGGGCGCGGTAAAACTGTCACACCGGCTCATCGTTGCAGAGGCATGGAGTAACTCTATCTGGAAGGCCGAACAAACCGAACGGGAGCCTGACATGGCCGATCTATCCGCATTCCCCATCACCCGGAAATGGCCGGCAAGCGATTCCGATATTATCCAGCTCTACTCCTATCCAACGCCGAACGGCGTGAAGGTCTCCGCGATGCTGGAAGAGACGGGAATGGCGTATGAGCCGCATCTCGTTCGTCTGAATGGCGAGCAGAAGACGGAAGAGTTTCTCTCCCTGAACCCGAACAACAAGATACCGGCGATCATCGACCCGAATGGACCGGACGGAAAGCCGCTGCCGCTTTTCGAAAGTGGTGCGATCCTGATCTATCTGGCCGACAAATCGGGCGCGTTTCTCGGCACCAGCGAGAGCGAGCGCTATCATATCCTGCAATGGCTCATGTTCCAGATGGGCGGTCTTGGGCCGATGCTGGGCCAGTTTGGCCAGTACCGCGACGCCGAGAAGACCGATCTTGGAGAAAAGGATCCACGCACGCGCTACCGTAACGAAAGCCGCCGTCTGATCGGCGTTTTGGACGACGCGCTTGAGGGAAAGGCTTACCTCGTCGGAGACACGTACTCGATTGCCGATATGGCGGCCTGGCCCTGGGTGCGAGGCGTGAAGGAATTCTACAAGGCCGGCGACGAACTGGGTCTGACGGAATCGGAAAACGTGACGCGCTGGCTCAACCGCTGCCTTGACCGACCGGCCAGCCAGAAGGCGCTGAAAATTCCCGATCCTGAGGCTTGAGACTCAATCCGGCAGGGTGCCGTTCTCTTTGAGGACGGCACCGGCCAGATAGAGCGAGCCGCAGATCAGAATGCGCGGCGCTGTGTCATGCGGTTCCTGATTGGCTGAGAGGAGCTTCAGCGCATTGGCAACCGAATGGATCGGCTCGGCCGGCAATCCGGCCTCGATGGCCCTGGCCGCGAGCGCGTCGTTGGGCACGGAAGCGTCGCTATCGGGGACCGGCACAGTGAACACCCGTTTCACCAGCCCGGTGAACTGACGAAAGTAATTGGTCTGATCCTTGGTGTCGATCATCCCGGCAATGAGAAAGACCGGCCGGTCGTCGATCTCGTTGCGGGCCGCCAGTTCCTCGGCCACCGCCTGCCCTGCTGCAGGGTTGTGTCCGCCATCGAGCCAGATTTCGCTGTTGTCGGGCGCCAGTTCGACGAGGTCGCCTCGCGAAAGGCGCTGCATTCTCGCTGGCCACTGCACGCTCTGCATGGCCCGGTCGACGGCGCCGTGGCCGATATCGAAACCCGCGCTCCGAACCGCGGCGATGGCCGCGGCGGCGTTGGCCAATTGATGGCGGCCGAGAAGGCGTGGCATGGAGAGGTCGAAGAGAACGTCGCCATCCTGATAGACGAAGCGCCCCTGATCGGGAAAGGCAACGAAATCCTGCCCGTAGACGCTGACAGGACACTCCAGCCGCTCCGCCGTCTCCACCAGAACGTCGCGTGCGGCGTCCTGCATTTGGAAACCGATCACCACCGGACAGCCGGGCTTGATGATGCCGGCCTTCTCGGCGGCGACAAGTTCGACACGGTCGCCGAGCCAGGCTGTATGATCGAGAGCCACCGGCATGATCAGGCTGGTCGCCGGACGCGGTATGATATTGGTGGCGTCGAAGCGGCCACCGAGTCCCACCTCGATAATGGCGACATCCGCCGGATGTTCGGGAAAAAGGACGAACATCGTTGCCGTCAGGAGCTCGAAGACGGTGATATGCTCGCCGCCATTGGCTTCTGCCACGCGTTCGAGCGCGTCTGCCAGCGTGTCGTCGTCGACGAGCTTGCCGCCGCCGCGTGCGCCGAGACGAAAGCGCTCGTGCCAGCGTACGAGATGGGGCGAAATATGAACGTGGCAGGAAAGGCCGGCTTCTTCCAGCAATGCGCGGCAGAACGCCGCCGCGCTTCCCTTGCCATTCGTGCCGGCAATATGGATCACCGGTGGCAGTCGCAGATGCGGATTGCCGAGCCGTTCCATCAGCCTCAGGATACGATCGAGCGACAGGTCGAACCCCTTCGGATGCAGACCCATGAGGCGTTCGATGGCGTTTTCGGCTTTGTTCCCGGTCAGGTTTGGTCCTGTTTCGACGTCCATGACGGTCAGGCCGCTGCCGGCTGATCCGCCGTGGCCGGTAGGCGCTTCGGTCCGCCATCTTCAGGCATGTCCGCGTCATCGGGCTGGGCCGTTTCGCTGCTTGGCGGCAGTTTCAGGAGGATGCGGAGAATGCGTGCGATTGTCGGACGCAGATCGTGACGCGCGACGACCATGTCCACCATGCCGTGATCCTGAAGATATTCGGCAGTCTGGAAGTTTTCCGGTAGCTTCTCGCGGATCGTCTGCTCGATGACACGCTTGCCGGCAAAGCCGATCACGGCTCCGGGCTCCGCAATATGGATATCGCCCAGCATGGCATAGGAGGCCGAGACGCCGCCCGTGGTCGGGTTGGTGAGAACCACGATATAGGGAAGACCCTTCTCGCGGAGCATGTCGAGCGCAGCGGTGGTGCGCGGCAATTGCATCAGCGAGAGGATACCTTCCTGCATGCGTGCGCCGCCGGAGGCCGCGAACATGATGAAGGGCCGTTCGAATTCGATCGCCTTCATGATGCCGGTGATGATGGCTTCACCCGCCGCCATGCCGAGCGAGCCGCCCATGAAGGTGAAATCGTGACAGGCGACGACGACCGGCACCTGCTCCACCGAGCCGAGTGCCACGACCACGGAATCGTCAAGGCCGGTCTTGTTGCGATATTCCTTGAGCCGGTCCGTATAACGCTTCACATCGCGGAACTTGAGCGGATCCTGCGGCACGGACGGCAGCTTCAGGCGCTCATACCAGTTCTCGTCGAAAAAACTCTTCAGTCGTGCATCGACCGGAATCTTCATGTGATAGCCGGATGAGGGAATGACCCAGAGATTGTCTTCCAACTCCTTGTGAAAGACCATTTCGCCCGTTTCCGGGCATTTGATCCAGAGGTTTTCCGGAATGTCGCGCTTGCCGAACATCGAGTTGATGCGTGGGCGCACGTAATTGGTAATCCAGTTCATTGTTCTGCCTCCGGCTGTTCCGGCTCCCGGCAATTGGTCCAGCGATCTCTTACAATGTCACACGTAGGAGCCGCCAATGCCAATGACAAACATCAGTTCTATTGGATGGTCAGGCGTCTGCCCGGCTGCGGGCCTGTGCGCAACCGCGTGCAAGAGCCGAGACAAGCGTGGAAACCGACGTTGCAGCTTCCTGCGGCGAGCCTGCCTCGGCCATGGCCGAGACGATTGCCGAGCCTACGACGACGCCGTCCGCCGCCGCGCCGATGGCCCTAGCCTGCTCTTCGGACTTGACGCCAAAGCCGACACAGACCGGAAGATCGGTATGGCCCTTGATCCGCTTGACCGCATCGCCGACCCCTGAAACATCGGCAGAAAGGTTGGCGCCGGTAATTCCGGTCATCGAGACATAATAGACGAAGCCGGACGTGTTGGTGAGCACCTTCGGCAGGCGCTTGTCATCGGTCGTCGGCGTTGCGAGCCGGATGAAGTTGATCCCGGCCGCCCGGGCGGGAATGCACAGCTCTTCATCCATTTCCGGTGGCAAGTCGACAACAATCAGCCCATCGATCCCGGCCGCCTTCGCGTCGGCCAGAAAGCGATCGACCCCGTAGACATAGATCGGATTGTAGTAGCCCATCAGAACGACTGGTGTGTCGTCGTCGTTCTTCCGAAAGGTACGCGCGATATCCAACGTCTTCGGCAAGGTCTGCCCGCCGGCGAGAGCCCGCTTGCCGGCCATATCGATTGTCGGTCCATCCGCCATCGGGTCGGAAAAGGGCAGGCCGAGCTCGATGACATCCGCGCCGCTATCGGCGAGCGCCTGCATGACGGCGTTCGAGGTTTCCATGTTGGGGTCGCCAGCCATGAAATAGGTCACGAGGGCGGGGCGGCCTTCATCGCGCAGCTTTGCAAAGCGGCGATCGATACGTGTCTCGCTCATTCTTGCGCTTTCGTCTCTTCTTCCACCCAGCGGGCGTAGTCTTCGGTGGGGATCACATGCTCGTGCCGCGTAATGGCGGGCAGATCATAGTCGTGATTATCGTTGAGGAAGGCGGTCAGCGCGTCGACGCGCGCCTTGCTGGTCTTGAAGATGACAAGCGCTTCCTTCTCGTGGGCAATCTGCCCCTCCCACCAGTAAAGCGCCGTAACCTGGTCGATAATATTGGCGCAGGCCGCAAGGCGCTCATTCAACGCGTCCTGGGCCAGTTTCAGCGCGGTATCGCGCGAATGGGTCGTGACATGGATTTCGATCATGGGGCCCTTCCCGATCTCTGGAGGGGCGAAGCGCTCGCTCTGGTTTCGCGCTTCGCTGGCGTGCAAAAGCCGGATGAATTTACGTCAGGTCGAACCCCAGCATCTTGCCAACGGTGAAGACGTCCTTGTCGCCCCGGCCGCAGAGGTTCATGACGATGATCTGATCCTTGTCCATCTGCGGCGCGCGCTTGATGACTTCGGCAAGGGCGTGGCTCGGCTCCAATGCGGGAATGATGCCTTCCAGGCGGGTCAGAAGCTGAAAGGCCTCCAGGGCTTCGTCATCCATGATCGGAACATATTCGACCCGGCCACTCTCTTTCAGCCAGCTGTGCTCCGGGCCGATGCCCGGATAATCCAGGCCGGCGGAGATGGAATGGCCCTCAGTGATCTGCCCGTCGCCATCTTGCAGAAGATAGGTGCGGTTGCCGTGCAATACGCCTGGTGATCCCGCCGTCAGGGAGGCGCAATGCTCGTCGCCGTCGAGCCCTTTGCCACCGGCTTCCACGCCGACGATCTGAACGCTTTTATCGTCCAGGAAAGGGTGAAAGAGGCCGATCGCATTGGATCCGCCGCCAACAGCCGCGACGATCATGTCGGGCAGGCGGCCTTCGGCAGCCTGTAGCTGCTCCTTGGTCTCGGTGCCGATCACGCTCTGAAAGTCGCGGACCATCTCGGGGTAGGGGTGCGGGCCGGCGGCGGTGCCAATCAGGTAATAAGTGTTTTCGACATTGGTCACCCAGTCGCGCAGCGCTTCGTTCATCGCGTCTTTCAGCGTGCCGTGGCCAGCGGAGACCGGGTTCACCTTGGCGCCCAGCAGTTTCATGCGGAAGACATTCGGTGCCTGCCGCTCCACATCGGTCGCGCCCATATAGACCTCGCACGGATAGCCGAACCGTGCGGCGACCGTCGCGGAGGCCACACCGTGCTGGCCGGCGCCGGTCTCGGCGATGATGCGCGTCTTGCCCATACGTTTGGCAAGTAGGATCTGCCCGAGGCAATTATTGATCTTGTGACTGCCGGTATGGTTCAGCTCGTCGCGTTTGAAGTAGATCTTGGCGCCGCCGAGATGCTCCGTCAGCCTCTCCGCGAAATAGAGCGGTGAAGGCCGGCCCGTATAATGGGTGTTCAGATAGCTCAGTTCGGCCTGAAACTCCGGGTCCTCTTTCGCCTTGGACCACTCCTCCTGCAGATCGAGAATGAGCGGCATCAATGTCTCGGCGACAAAACGGCCGCCGAAAATGCCGAACATCCCTTCGGGGTCGGGCATGGCACGGAAGGAGTTGGGGGTCTGGGGAGAATTCACCGGAGCGTACTTTCACTGGGACCGAAGATCGGATGGGCATGCCGCAACTTCGCGGCGTCCTCAAGGCGCGTTCTAGCGAAACGAACCGGGGGGAGCAACGGCGCTGCGACGCCAAGACGTCATCACTTCGAAGTGTCCGGCATGGCGTCGACTGCATAGCGCTGTATCGTCGGACCAAGGGATTCAATCACCTCGTTCCGGGACATGGCCGCAATAGGGGGAAGTTGCAGGATGTAGCGACAGAGCGCCAGTCCGAACAACTGGCTGACGATCAGGCCGGCCCGGCGTTCGGCGTCGATCGGGTTAATGCGAGTGACCATGGGCACAACCTGGCGGGCGAAAACATCGTGTATATCGGCCCGCATCTCCTCGTTCTGCGCCGCTGAGCGAAGCAGAATGGCGAGACCCTGATCGCGTTTCTCGTCCTCCCAGAGGTCAAGAAAATGCTCGGTCAGGGTCTTGCCGATCTCCTCGCGATTAAGGCTCCCGGGATCGGGAAACTGCAGGTCGACCACCGTGGCGGCCGCGAATAGCCGCTCTTTCGAGCCGAAATAACGGATAACCATAGAGGGGTCGATGGGGACGGCCTGAGCGATTTTCCGCACCGTCGCGCCTTCATAGCCTCTTTCAAAAAAGAGACGACGGGCTGCTATGAGGATTGCGCTTCTGGTTCGCGAGGATTTGGTAGCGTTGCGGTGTTCATCGTGCATAGCCCATTTTGCCAACAGGTGTTGACAAAAACAAGGCGGCTACTCTACCCGTTAAGTCAACAGGTGTTGGCTTTTAGGTAGATAAGGCGGTGACGCAGATGAACTCACATGTGAGCGGTCATGACTTCCTGATCGGCGCGCTGATCGCGCTCGTGATGGGTGCGGCCTTCGTCGTGTTCGGAGGGATGCCGCTACTGGCGACCTTCGTGCCGGGTCTCGCCTTCGCCTTGGGACTTCTGGCATTCCTACGAAAACAGAACGTTGCAATGGCCGAGGGCGCGCGACTTTACCCGCTCTATTTTGGAACGTTGGCGTGGCAGTTCATCCATTTCGCGGAAGAATACATCACCGGGTTTCGAAGCCGTTTCCCGGAGCTCTTCGGCAGCACGCCCTATTCCGCCGAACTCTTCGTCGAGATCAACATGATCTCGTACTTTGTCTTCGTGATTGCATTCCTGCTCGTATTTGAGGGTCGGCGCCGCTTCCTGCTCATCCCGGTGCTGTTCTTCGTGATCTATGGCGCCATCGGCAACGCGATCGCACACACCTATTGGGCGCTCTGGTCTGGCGGTTACTTTCCCGGCCTCTTCACCGCGCAGCTCTACTGGGTGCTTGGGCCAATGCTGCTGGCACGACTGCTTGGCTCCTGGCGGCCGGCTATCGTGACGACCACCGGGTTCGGGATCGTGCTGATCGCTACGCTGACGCTGACCATGATTTGAGGTGAGCGCTTTCGGTTCGCCTGACGGCTTTCGTCACGCGGCCCTTTTTAGCGCTGGATGACCGAGAACCGGCGAATTAAGCCGCCTCGGCCTCCCGAATAGCCGCAAAGAAGGCGCGGATGCGCTCGGGATCCTTGGTGCCCGGCGCGCTTTCCAGTGAGGAAGAAACATCCAGTCCGCCGGGCGAGCAGACACGAAGGGCTTCCTGCACATTGTCAGGCGACAGTCCGCCTGAAAGAAACCAGTCGCCTTTGAGGTCCTTCAGGATCGACCAGTCGAAAGAGACGCCATTGCCGCCAGGCAGCACGGCTCCCTTTGGCGCCTTGGCGTCGAAGAGCAGTTTGTCCGCAATGTCCGCATATTCATCGATGCCGGAGAGATCGTCCGCCGTTTCCACGGCGATCGCCTTCATCACGGGCAAACCATAGCGATCCTTGATTTCCTCGACGCGATACGCTTCTTCCTTTCCGTGAAGCTGGAGCATGTCCGGCCCAACCGTCTCGACGATCGCATCAAGCATGCCGTCGCCGGCATCTACGGTTACCGCGACGACACTGACGCGCTGGTCCTTGGCGCGTTTCGCCAGTTCGCCAGCATGGGATGGACCGACATGGCGCGGCGATAGCGGGTAGAATACGAAACCGACATGGCTGGCACCCGAGGCGATGGCGACATCCACCGTCTGCTCGCTGCCGAGCCCGCAGATCTTGACGTCCATCGAATTGTCTCCGGTTCAAACCAACAAGAAGCGCACCCGCCTCGGTCGGGGCGAATGCGCAGTGCACAATTTAGGGCGTCGGGCAATGCAGTGCAAGCAAACGGCCGGATTGACCGGCAGAACTGCGGCATATGGTGAACGGACGCTGCTTTCAGCTCGAAAAATCGAAGGCCTGCAATCGACCGCCATGCTCTTTTAGCCATGCCTTGGCTTCGTCCACACGGGGGCAGAGGTCGTGGCATATCGCCCAGAAATGCCGGCCATGGTTCATTTCGGCCAGATGGGCGACCTCATGGGCGACGAGATAGTCGATCACGAAATCGGGCGCCATCATGATGCGCCATGAGAAGGAGAGGGTACCGTTCGCGGTGCAACTGCCCCACCGACTGCGCGTATCGCGAAACCGGACCGCTTCGATCGGGCGGCCGAGCGTTGCGGCGTGGGCGTGAGCGAGCGGCACCATCATGGCTTCCGCCTCTTGGCGCAGGAATGCGGCGAGCCGTTTCGGCAAGGCTTCCTGGGGGCCATGAACGAGAATGGTCGGCCCGTCTTTTTCCTCGATGAGGGCTGGCAGGCCGCGCAGTTGTCCGGAATGGAGAATTCGGCAGGAGCGACCGCGAAAGGTGAGGTCGCCGCCCGCTACGAGTTCGGTTCCCTGATGGCGGTCCAGTCGTTCGGCCAGCCAGCCGGCATTGCGATCCAGAAAAGCATCGATCTGTTTTTTTGAAACACCGGGCGGTGCGGTTACACGCAGTGAACGTCCACCCGGCACGATGCGCAGGATCAGGCGTCTGGCGCGAGGATTGCGGTGAATGGCGAGCGGCAAGGCCCGTTCACCGACGGCGTGCAGGCGTTCTTCCTTCTTTGTCGAAGGCGAGCGGCGCTGAAAAAGGAGGGGCGAGGCGGCAACCATGACGCGCACAATAAAGCGATTCGGTTCCATAAGGTTAACAGGAACTGACCGCTTTTCGTGTGGCCCGCGAAACCGCAAACCAACACCATCGAGAATCGTGCGAATGAAGAAAATCGTGAAACGTCCGCTTTCGATGACGGGCACCCAAGCCTGCCATATCACAGAAACCAAAAGAAAGGCCGGGTTCATTTAAACCCGGCCTGAAACAATCGTTCGTGTCGAACAGCCTTACCCGGCGTACGCGCCACCGGCCAGATCACCGGTCTGATCGGCTTTTTCGTGTTCGACCGTCTTGCGCTCGCGGCGGGCGGCCATGAAGGATTCGAATTCCTGCTTGTCGCGCGCCATGCGCAGTTCGCGCATATGCGTATCGAACTCTTCACGCATTTCCTCGACCTTGCGGCGCTCTTCCGCAAGACGCTTCAATTCGTCATCACGCCATGCGTCAAAAGCAACATTGCCGGTCGACGGCGCAGATGCGCTACGCGCTGCGCGGCGCCATCCCGCCACGACGCGATCGGTGGCACCGTTGACGTCTGTCCTGAAGGCTTCCAGCCGGTCACCCCACAGGATGAAGGCCAGCATGGCCAATCCAAGCGGCCACCAGAGCATGAAGCCGATGATCATCAACGCGATGGTCGCGGGCGTCCAGGCGGGACGGATCAGGGCATTGGATTTCATCGAAAGCATCCTTTCTCACCTGCGGTCACACGAAGTGGGGGATCGAAACATAGCGACCGCTCTATGTTTATGAGATGGGAATTGCTTCGGTCCGATTCAAGATTTTGTGGGTCTAAATCGATCGATCACGCGCCTTGCTGCGCGGATACTTGCTCGGCCATTGTATCGCAAACCCGCAAGAGCAGGGCGATATCCTGTTCGCGCGACAGGCGATGGTCGCCATCCTTCACATAGGTCAGGGTCACGTCGTCTGCCGGCAAGCGCTCCATCAGCGATTGCGCCGTCTGCCACGGGACGTCGGGGTCTTCCATGCCCTGAACGATATGGACGGGACAGTGCGTGTCGATGAGACCGTTCAGAACACTGTTTTTCTCGCCATCGTCGAACAGCTTCTTCGTGAAGACATTCGGGTCGGGTCCATATGGTGTCGGCACTTCATGTCGGCCGGTCTCTTCCAGGACTTTCTTTTCCTTGGCCGTCAGCTCGCCATTCAACATGCGAGACGTAAAATCGGGAGCCGGAGCGAGGAGGATCATTCCGGCGATGCGGTCCGTCTCACCAGCTTTGACCATTTCCTGCACGGCGCGAAGGGCAATCCAGCCGCCCATGGACGAGCCGACAAGGACCAGCGGGCCATCAGTCAGTCGATCGAGCACCGCGAGCGTTTCCGACAGCCACAGAGAGATGGTGCCGGCCTCGAAATCGCCGCCGGATTCGCCGTGACCGGAATAGTCGAACCGAAGAAAGGCATGGCCGGTCTCGGCGCAATGGTTCGAGATGGCCTCGGCCTTCGTTCCGGCCATATCGGAGCGAAATCCACCCAGCCAGACGAAGGTTGGCGAGGCCCCATCGACCCGCCGCCAGGCGATGGGCGTACCGTCAATCGTTAGCCTGCCTTGTTCTTCCGGCATGATCGCTCCAGTCCGCTTCGCTTTTGGGCGTGAAAAATAATCAGGGGCGTGTTATGAAGAGGCACCGTCGTCATGGCAATCAACAATCCCTATATAGGTGAGGTCGTCATGGGCAGCGTTGCAACGCTGCTGACACGGCAGAAAATTTGTAAGTTTAACGGTTCAGGAGAACACGACCATTCGCAGACCTTTTCGAGCGCCTCCCCCCACGAAGGAAGGGCCGCGCGCAAACCGAGAAATCCGTGTGCCCACCGTCATGCTCATCGATGCAGACGGGGAAAACCGCGGAGAAGTTCCCACTGAAGACGCAGTCCGCATGGCGGAAGAGGCCGGCCTCGATCTGATCGAGGTGCAGACCAACGCCAAGCCGCCCGTCTGCAAGATCCAGGATCTTGGCCGGCTGAAATATCAGCAGCAGAAGAAGAAGGCCGAGGCGCGGAAGAAGCAGAAGACGATCGAGATCAAGGAGGTGAAGATGCGGCCCAACATCGACACCCACGATTACGACGTGAAGATGAAGGCCGCTAAGCGCTTCTTTGAAAATGGCGACAAGGTGAAGGTCACTCTGCGTTTCCGCGGTCGCGAAATGGCGCACCAGGAACTCGGTATGGAGCTTCTCAACCGCGTCAAGGAAGACACGGTGGATATCGCCAAGGTCGAGGCCGAGCCGAAGCTCGAGGGTCGTCAGATGATGATGGTCCTGGCACCGCGCTGAGCGCGACCGCTAGTCCGACGAAATGAAGCGGCCCCCGGCGGGGGCCGCTTTTGTATTCATAGCTGAAAAAAGACGGATCGCGCTTAGGAGCCTCAGCTCGTCTTCCCGTTGTCGCGACCGAGCGTGGCAAACGGGTAATCCGTATAGCCTTCTTCCGCGCCGCCATAGAACGTATCCTGATTGGGCTCGTTGAGGGGAGTGCCGTTCAGCCAGCGCAGCGGCAGGTCCGGATTGGCCAGGAAATCGCGCCCGACGGCAACGGCATGGCACCAGCCCTCGGAAACGTATTTCTCGGCGTGTTCTGCGTCATAGGCGCCATTGGCGACGAAGAAGCCGTGCCATTCACGGCGGACCTTCTTCAATATTTCGGCTTTCTCAGCGGTGCGGTCTTCGCCGCGGAAGCTCTCGACGAAATGAAGGTAGGCCAGTTCCCGCTTGTCGAGCTCGGCGATGAGGTAGGAGTAGAGCCCGACCGGATCGTCTTCCGGCACGTCATTGGCTTCGCCGAGCGGCGATAGCCTGAGGCCGACCTTGTCCGATCCGATCTCCTGGATAAGGCGATCGGCGACCCGTAAGGTCAGTCGGCTGCGGTTCTCGACCGAGCCGCCATATTCATCTTCCCGCTTGTTCGAGCCCGAATGAAGAAACTGGTTCAGCAGATAGCCATTGGCGGAGTGGATCTCGACCCCATCGAAGCCGGCTTCCATGGCGCAGCGTGCAGCGTGGGCGAAATCCTCCACGAGTTGATCGATTTCCTCGAGCGAAAGCGCGCGGGGCTCGGAGACATCCTCGAAACCATCATGGGTGAAGGTTTTGGCATCGGCCCGGATTGCGCTGGGCGCGACAGGCTGTTCTCCCTTCGGCTCGATGTGGACATGGCGGATACGGCCGACATGCCATAGCTGGCAATAGATACGGCCGCCGGCGGCATGGACGGCATCGGTGACGAGGCGCCAGCCTTCGACATGCGCGTCTGTGTAGATGCCGGGGGTCTTGATGTAGCCCTTGCCAAGAGGGGTGATCTGCGTCGCTTCAGAGATGATCAGTCCAGCCGAGGCACGCTGCGCGTAATATGTGGCGGTGACCTCCCAGGGCGTCCCGTCGTCATGCGCGCGGTTGCGGGTGAGCGGAGCCATGAAAACCCGATTGGGAACGATCAGATCGCCCATTTTGTGCGGAGAGAATATCGTCTGAGGAGCCATGAAGCTGTCCTTTGATTTACGAAAAGAATGGAGTGGGTCGGACATCGTGCGCGAAGGCCCAATGTCGAGACCGCGGAGGGATGATGCGCGGTGACGCACCGTTGCTTTTACGAAGACGCCGGCAATGGAGGCGTTTCGGCCGGATGTGGAACCGAAATACCGCTCAGCAGAGCATCCAGATGCCAGACCAGCCCTTCCGGCCGGTAATCGATCTCGACCGTCTGGTCCGTCGCGCCCGTTACCCCGTAACGAATGAGCCGCGATCCGAAGCCGGACCGTGAGGGCTCGATGACGGTCGGCCCGTTCCTTTCCGTCCATCTCATGGTCAGCCGGTCTTCATTCTCTCCGGTGACACGCCATTCCAGATCGACGCGGCCCTCTTCCACGCTGAGCGAGCCGTGCTTGGCGGCGTTGGTCGCCAGTTCATGAATTATGAGGGACAGGGAAAGAGCGGCCCCGGCAGCCAGAGCAATATCCGGGCCCTTCCAGCTAATGCGCATCGGCTCGTCCTGATGAGGTCGCAGAGCATTCGTGACCACATCGATGATGCCTGCCTGCTCCACCGACCCTTTGAGAAGGACCTCATGGGCATGCCCGAGCGCTGAAAGGCGGCGGCCTATACCGGCCTTGGCGCTCTCCAGATCTCTCGCCGACCGCAGCGACTGCGAAACGATGGACTGCGCCATCGAAAGGGAGTTTTTGAGTCGGTGAGAGAGCTCGCGATTGAGCAGTTCACGCTGTTGCTCTGCTCTCAGGCGACCAAGCGCGGCCTGCACGCGGTCCGCAACGGCATAGCTGAAGCGAAGATCGCGCTCGCTCCAGTCCACTGGACCGTCACTATGAATCAGTACGACAAGAACGAATTTGCCATGTTCCAGAATGGGGATGTTGATCAGCGCTCTGATGCCGAGGCCGAGAAGAGCATCGGCGTGCATGGCTGTGCGTGGGTCATGTTCGACATCGTCAATGGCGACCACCTGCCCTGCCTTCAGGTCGTCGATGAACGAGCCATATTCGCGAAAGTTGTGCTGACCGGAAATGGAGCTTGTACCTGACCGTCTCCACTCGGGAGGAATGAAAACGGTTTCGCTGCCCTCATCCACAATGCCGAAACCGGCGCGGCTTGGCGTCAGGACCTCTGCCATGCTTGTGGCGGCCGCGTAGGCGATGCTCTCTATGTCGGTCAGTTCGCGGAGACGATCACCAAGCTGAAGCAGGGCCTGTTTGCGCAGTTCTGTAAGCCGGCGGTCCGTTATGTCGAGCAGGACACCAGGGAACCGCCTCGGCTTGCCGTCTTCGCCGCGATAACAGTGTCCATTGACCGCGACCCAGCGCGGTCGAAAGCCATTCGGAACATCGGCAATCCGAAATTCTTCGGAAAAGGGCCCGCCGACGTCGACCGCATGGCGGATGGCTGCGTCCACGTGAGCCCGGTCGCGCTTGTCGATGCCGTCGATAAAGCGGGAAAAGCTGACGCCTTCCGCCGCCTGCTCGGAATCGATACCTAAAAGGTCCGCGCATTTCCTCCCGGCGTGGAAGCGGTCGGTGGGAATATCCCAGTCCCACCATCCGATGGCATGAGCTGCATCGAATATCACGGCGAGCCGCTCTTGCATGATAGCATCCGGTTCGGTTGAACCGGACGTTTCAGAGCTATTTGCTTTCAGGGTCGGTGAGCCATCTGCCCCGACGCGGCCTGGGGCGTTTCCAGCGTCGGAGGGGCTGCTCGGCCCGGCGCCATCACGCATCACATGACCGGGTGGTTGAAATCCGCCAATAAGCGGTTGAAGTCGGAGGGCAGATAGGGCTTTGGCATGAAGCGGGCGCGATGGGGCAGGGACGAATCGTCAATCGTATGACGGCCGGACGCGACGATCACGTCGATGGGCGGCCACCGGTCGGCGACTTCGCGCGCCAGGGCAAGCCCGTCGATACTTCCCGCCAGATTGATGTCGGTGAAGAGGATGCAGATATCGCCACGCTGCCGAAGCACAGCGAGTGCTTCCTTGGCGTTGGTCGTTTCGATCGGCAGATAGCCCGCATCGGCCACCATGTCGGCAGCTTCCATCAAAAGGAGCGGTTCATCCTCGACAATAAGGACGGCCTTCTTGCAAGTGGAAGGCGGAGGGGTTGCTGTTGCCATTACTCGTATCGCATTACTATTGATTGCCGAAAACGCCGTCAGCCGTCGGCGGTTCCAATTTTTTTGCGTTGCGGGAAAAATATCTGGTCCGCTCTTGGCTGGTTTCGGTCTGAGCGCATCCGCCTTTCGGATCGGCCCTTGCGTCCATGATCGACACGCGCTAATAGCCCGCTGTTCTGAGACAGCCGGCAGGGCATGCCGTGGTGTCTCTAAATGCTAAGCCCGAATGTTCGTCGCTTTCGGGTCGGCTTTGAGGACCGGCATGGGATGAGCCATGCCGCACCCGCCAGTTAAGGAGAGCAAAATGCCCAAGATGAAGACGAAGTCGTCCTGCAAGAAACGGTTCAAGATGACCGCTCGGGGCAAGGTCAAGGCGCAGGCTGCCGGCAAGCGCCACGGCATGATCAAACGGTCCAACGACTTTATCCGCGATGCGCGCGGCACCATGGTGCTGAGCGAGCCGGATACCAAGCTCGTAAAGATCTTCATGCCTTACAACCGCTAAGCGCGGTCCTTCCCCGAAACACTGACGCAGGAGAACCAGAATGGCCCGCGTGAAAAGAGGCGTGACAGCTCACGCCAAGCACAAGAAGACCATCAAGGCAGCCAAGGGCTTTTATGGCCGCCGCAAGAATACGATTCGCATCGCCAAGCAGGCCGTCGAGAAGTCGATGCAGTATGCGACTCGCGACCGCCGCACGAGGAAGCGCAATTTCCGCGCCCTCTGGGTTCAGCGCCTCAACGCCGCTGCCCGCGAACATGGCCTGACCTATAGCCGCCTGATCGACGGCCTGAACAAGGCCGGTATCGAGATGGACCGCAAGGTCCTCTCCGACATGGCGATCCATGAGCCGGAGGCATTCGCTGCTGTTGTCGCTCAGGCCAAGGACGCTCTGTCCTACCTGAAGGACGGCAATACCAACGAATATGAGCGTGCCGTCGGCGCATAAGACGGATAGAGAGTCCGGCGCGCTTGAACCGCGCCGCGCTTTCTGACAGGACAAGCCCGCGAATGGCCCCGCCATTTGCGGGTTTTTTCGTGCCGGCCTTCGACCGGCGCACGAGGAATGGACGAGACTATGGACGATTACGCATCCCTTCGCGATGAAATCATCACTTCGGTGGAAGCGGCGGCCGACGAGCCCGCGCTGGAAGAGGTTCGCGTCTTCGCTCTCGGCAAGAAGGGGCGCGTGTCGGAATTGCTGAAGGGGCTCGGCAAGATGTCGCCCGACGAGCGCAAGACCGCCGGTCCCGCCCTGAACGCCCTGAAAAACGAGGTCAACGAGGCGATCGGCGCCCGGCGCCTTATTCTGCGTGAGGCGGCGATCGAGGCGCGCCTTGCCTCTGAAACGGTGGATATCACGCTGCCGGTCCATCCTGCGCCCGCGGAGACGGGGCGCATTCACCCGATCAGCCAGGTTATCGACGAGATCACGGCGATCTTCGGCGATCTGGGCTTCGAGATCGCTGAAGGGCCGGATATCGAGACCGACTATTACAACTTCACCGCACTGAACTTTCCAGAGGGTCATCCCGCGCGGGAGATGCATGACACCTTCTTCTTCCGACCGGACGAGAAGGGGGAGCGGAAAGTCCTGCGGACCCATACTTCGCCCGTTCAGATCCGTACGATGGAAGCGCAGAAGCCGCCGATCCGCATCGTCATTCCCGGCAAGACCTATCGGCAGGACAGCGATGCGACCCATTCGCCTATGTTCCATCAGCTCGAAGGGCTGGTGATCGACAAGACGGCCAATATCGCCAATCTGAAGTGGGTGCTCTCGGAATTCTGCAAGGCGTTCTTCGAGGTCCCCTCGCTGAATATGCGCTTTCGCCCGTCCTTCTTCCCGTTCACCGAACCGAGCCTGGAACTCGATATTCAGTGCGATCGCTCCACGCCGGGCGAAGTGCGTTTCGGCGAGGGCGACGACTGGATGGAAATTCTTGGCTGCGGCATGGTGCATCCGAACGTGATGCGCATGGCCGGGCTCGATCCGGACGAGTATCAGGGCTTTGCCTGGGGTATGGGGATCGACCGCATCGCAATGCTCAAATACGGCATGCCCGACCTCCGGGCCTTTTTCGATGCCGATGTGCGATGGCTCGCCCATTATGGTTTCCGCCCGCTCGATATGCCGACGCTATTCGGCGGGCTGAGCCGCACTTGAGCCCTGTCGAAACCGGGCGGTGTCGCTGCGGCGCCGTCCGTTTCGAACTGACCGCGGAACCGCATTTCGCCAGCTATTGCCATTGCACGGATTGCCGGCAGGCAACCGGCGCGCCCGTCGCTTCGTTCATCGGCGTCCATGATGCGGATGTCGTCTGGCAGGGTAAGCCGGAGGGCGAATATGGCGAACCGCCCGTGAAGCGGTTCTTCTGCTCCTTATGCGGCTCACCGATCGGCTATCGTGATGAGGGATTGGCGGGCCGCTTATATCTCTATCACGGGGCGCTCGACGATCCGGAGCGCTATGCGCCGACGCACCACGCCTTCACCTCGGAGCGGCTCGACTGGTTCGCCACGGCGGACGACCTGCCTCAGCATGAACACTTCTCGGTCCAGCGGTCAGACGAGGATCATTGATCCTCGTCTGGGACCGGCACGTTGAAGCCGTTCAGCGTGACGGAAACCAGGCAGTAGAGGCCCACCAGAAAGATAAGTTCGTGTGCGCCCTTCTTGCCGAAGGTGTCGACCGCTTCGTCATAGGTCGGGCGCGGCAGAACGGCCCCTTCGAGCAAGGAATTGGCGACGTCGTAGGCGACCTGCTCTTCACGGTCCATATGTTCCGGCCGGACACCCGCGACCAGTGTGGAGATGCGCTTCTCATCGATTCCGTGCACCTCGGCGATCGCATCATGCGCGTAGATTTCATAGGCTGAGTTGAAATGTGCGCCGGTGCGAAGAATGGCGATTTCCCGTGCCCTTGGGGGCAGGGTCGCTTCCATACTCATGACCTTGGTCAATTCCCAGATCGCCTTGCCGATTTTGGGTTCGTGTAACCATGGGTTCCAAGGACCCATCAGGGCGCCGTTTTCGGCGATCGCTTTGAATGCGTTGAATTTCTGTTCGATACCTTCCTTCATATCGTCATAGATCGGCTTCTGCTCGGCGCTCAGGGTATCCGGGGCGATCAGGTCGAGGCGCATGGGGCTTCCTTCGTGTCGGCTGGTGTGGCGGGCGTGACTCCCTAGCTAGTGTCGTCTCCTGCGCATGACAGGCTCTTTACCTGCCGGCATTGCGCACGATATTGGCTGTTGATGACCGCCTAACAGACAGGAAATGACGAGCATGGCCGCCAAACGTATGATTGCCACAGACATTGTTGCCGTGATCGCCGGCGGTGTGCTTGGGGCTATCGCGACCAATCTTCTCGTCTCGGTCTTTACCGATGGCGCGGCGCTGCAGGATCTGATGCTGATGTGGGGCCGCTATGTCGTCGCCATTCTCGTCACGGCGATCTATCCTTTTCTCTACAAAACCCTTCCCACCTCAATCGCCGCCATTCTCTCACTGCTGGTCGGGGTTCTGGTGCCGTCGGTCCTGTCGCGGCTGTTTTTCGGGGGCGATGCCTCCTGGGGCGTACTCTTCGCCTTCAATGCGGTTTTCGCCGTCGTCTCTCTCATGGTGTATCGCGCGATACACGCCTGGGCCAAAGGCGCGCTGTACAAGGCAAACGGCTTCCGCGCCTAATAATTGTTTGAACGTATCCGACTGTTCTTTTTGTCGATGCGTGCGATGTGCATCGAATAAAAGGAACCAATTCCATGTGGTATGACAGCGATCCCGGCCTGCTCGGCATCCTGGTTTCGGCGATCATCGGTTTTGCGTGGCTGATCTTCCTGCTTCGGCTGGCCGGCAAGCGAACTGTTGCCAAGTTCAACATGTACGACATGATCCTGACCTTTACGGTCGGGTCGGTACTCGCTTCGATGATCGTTCTCGAGGGTGTCAAAGTTGTTGAAGGCTGCCTTGCCATGGCCGCTCTCGTGGCGCTCGATTGGCTGCTCTCCTACGCCGCTCTGAAATCCCGGCTGGTTCGCGACATATTGAAAGCCCCCCCAACCGTTCTGGTGAAGGATGGAGAGTTGCAGCGCGACAACATGCGAAGAGAGCAGATGGTCGAAGAAGAGATCGACATGCTCCTGCGCCAGAACGACATCACCAACCTTTCGGAAATCGAAGCGCTGACCATCGAGTCCGCTGGCGATATCGGCCTGATCAAGCGCCGCGAAGGCGTTGACGAACCACAAACCCTTCGAAAGCTGCGGACCAAAGACGGCGGCGTCGAGTAGCGCCTGGGTTCAGGCGCTTGTCTCGAACTCCATGATCGTCTCGTCGACAGCCAGGCTGTCGCCTTCTTCCACGGCAAGCCGCTTGACGGTGGCCTGACGTTCGGCGCGCAGCACGTTCTCCATCTTCATGGCTTCGATGATGGCGAGCGCCTGACCTTCCTCGACCTTCTCGCCTTTGTTCACCATGAGCGAGACGACGAGGCCCGGCATGGGGCAAAGCAGGAGGTTGGAGGTGTCAGGCGCTTCCTTGACCGGCATCAGCGCGGCAAGTTCCGCCACATGCGGCGAATAGACCTTGGCCACCAGATCCATGCCGGCATGACGCAGACGGTAACCGGCGGTAACGGGGTTGACGCGCATCGTAAGGGTGTCGCCCTCGATCGTCAGACGGGCGAGGGTCTGGCCGCGCCGCCAGTCGATCTCGACCATGCCGAGCGCCTCTCCATTCACCGTGACGTTGAAGCCACCGGCGGCCGGGATGGCTTCGACGGCCATGCGCTCATCGCCAATGAAGACGGAAAGGTTGGTTGGCGTGCCGCCGACATGCAGATTGCTGCCCGTCGTTGCACCGAGAGGCTCGCGGGCGGAAAGGCGCTTCAGAAGCGCTGCCGCCACCGCAAGGTCACGCAGGTCGTTTTCGCCGGGGGCGGCGCCCTCGAAGCCCTCGGGATACTCCTCCTCGATGAATTTGGTGGAGATGTCGCCGCTTTTCCATTTCGGATGCGCCATGATGGCCGAAAGGAACGGGATGTTGTGGCCGATGCCGTCCACCACGAAGGCGTCAAGCGCATCGGCCATGGCTTCCGTCGCCTCATCGCGCGTCGGCGCCCATGTGCAGAGCTTGGCAACCATCGGATCGTAGAACATCGAGATTTCCGAGCCGTCGGTGACGCCCGTGTCATTGCGGATGATGGGTGTGCCGCCGCCAATGGCGGAGCCGCCGGGGCCCTCCGCAACGGGATCGCCTTCGCTTCGCTCTCCGACCGGGCCTTCCGCCGGTGGGGCGTAGGCGGTCAGCCTCCCGATCGAAGGCAGGAAGTTGCGATAGGGATCTTCGGCATAGAGCCGGCTCTCGATCGCCCAGCCATCGATACCGATATCGTCCTGGGTCAGGGCCAGTTTCTCGCCTGCGGCGACGCGGATCATCTGCTCGACGAGATCGACGCCGGTGATCAGCTCAGTCACCGGATGCTCGACCTGCAGGCGTGTATTCATCTCCAGGAAGTAGAAGTTCCGGTCCTTGTCGACGATGAATTCGACCGTGCCGGCGCTCTCGTAATCGACGGCCTTGGCCAGCGCGACCGACTGTTCGCCCATCGCCTTGCGGGTCTCTTCGTCGAGGAAGGGTGAGGGCGCTTCTTCGATCACCTTCTGGTTGCGCCGCTGGATCGAGCATTCGCGCTCGTTCAGATAGAGCGTGTTGCCGTGGCTGTCGGCCAGGACCTGAATTTCGATATGGCGCGGCTGCTCGACAAATTTCTCGATGAAGATGCGGTCATCGCCGAATGAGGAGGCCGCCTCGGACTTCGAGCGCTCGAAGCCTTCGCGTGCTTCCTCGTCGTTCCAGGCGATGCGCATGCCCTTGCCGCCGCCGCCGGCGGACGCCTTGATCATCACCGGATAGCCGATCTCGGCCGAAATCTTGGCCGCTTCCTCGGCATCGGCGATCAGGCCCATATGGCCGGGGACGGTCGAGACGCCGGCCTCCTGTGCCAGTTTCTTTGAGGTAATCTTGTCACCCATCGCCTCGATGGCCTTGGGCTTGGGGCCGATGAAGGTGATGCCGGCCGCTTCCAGCGTCTCGCAGAACTTGGCATTCTCGGACAGGAAGCCGTAGCCGGGATGGACAGCCTGTGCTCCCGTCTTCCGGCACGCTTCGATGATCTTGTCGGCGACGAGGTAGGACTGGTTCGCCTGCGGCGGGCCGATATGCACTGCCTCGTCGGCCATCCGCACATGGACGGCGTCCTTGTCGGCATCGGAATAGACCGCGACCGTAGCGATCCCCATCTTCTTTGCTGTCTTGATGACCCGGCAGGCGATCTCGCCGCGATTGGCGATGAGGATTTTGGTGAAGGGCTTGTTGCTCATACTGTCAGAACATCCTCGAAGGCTTCGGGGTGGGTGGATCGCGCCAGTGGCTCGTCGAGCTTGAGCAGCGCCTGATAGGAGGCCGGATCAAACGGGTGTTCGGCCGGCACGATTTCCTGGCCGAACACCCAGCTCAGGCGACCTGCATCCAGATTGCCGCGCTCGAACGGCTCGGCGCCGAAATGATGCCAGATGGCGTGGAGAAAGGCGGTGTCGGCCAGCTTCTCGATGTCCGGGCGGTCCGCCGTCCGGCGCTTGGAGAAAAGCTTCACGACACCCTTGGGATTGGCCCGCCGTATCGTGAACTGCAGCCCCGTGCCGGGCAGGCCGGACGGAAACCCGCGATGCTTGGTCATGTCTGGAAGTTTAGGCATCAGGCTCTCCGACATATTTCGCCGCACTCAGAATGTGCTGCGCAACGCCGTCGCTGTTTCGAAGAATGTCATCGTTCCAGAAGCGCAGAACGCGGTAGCCCTGTTGCTTGAAATAGGCGTCACGTTCGGTGTCCGAGGCGGATTCGGCATGTTGGCCACCATCGGCTTCGACGATTAGCCTCTTCTCGAGGCAGACAAAGTCAACGATGAATCGACCCAAGGGCTGCTGGCGACGAAACTTCAGCCCGCCGAGCTTACGCCCTTTCAACATCTGCCACAGTGCGTTTTCGGCAGGCGTAGGATCCCTCCGCATCTGGCGGGCGAAGGCAAGATTGCGGGTTCTAATCTCTTTGGCCAACGAACCCCCTCTCTTGCGATTTCTAGTACTTGGCTGCGCCAAGACACTGAAATCGCTTTCTCCCCCTCCAAGGGGGAGAAGAACACAGCTTCGATCTTTCGGAAAGGATTGAGGGCGAGCATGGACGGATATGGAGCGCGTCATCTCTCCCCCTGAGGGAGAGAAAGCCAATTGCTGGGCTTGGGCAAGGACCAAGTCCTTGCAATTGGCCAGAGAGGGGGTCGTTAATCCACCCATCACAGCGGAATATTGTCGTGCTTCTTCGTCGGGCCTTCGACCTGCTTGGTCTTCAGGATCTCGAAGGCGCGGATGACGCGGCGGCGGGTCGAGTGCGGCATGATAACCTCATCGATGAAGCCGCGCTGCGCCGCGATGAATGGGTTGGCGAAGCGGTCCTCATATTCCTTGGTCCGCGCGGCGATCTTCTCCGGGTCGTCCAGTTCCGAGCGGTAGAGGATCTCCGTCGCGCCCTTGGCGCCCATCACCGCGATCTGCGCGGTCGGCCAGGCATAGTTGACGTCGGCGCGGATGTGCTTGCTCGCCATCACGTCATAAGCGCCGCCATAAGCCTTGCGGGTGATGACGGTCACCTTCGGAACGGTCGCCTCGGCATAGGCGAAGAGGAGCTTGGCGCCATGCTTGATGATGCCGCCATATTCCTGCGCAGTGCCGGGCAGGAAGCCGGGCACGTCCACGAAGGTCAGGATCGGAATGTTGAACGCGTCGCAGAAGCGGACGAAGCGGCCTGCCTTTTTGGCGCTGTCGATATCCAGCACGCCCGCCAGCACCATCGGCTGGTTGGCAACCACGCCGACCGTTGAGCCATTGAGCCGGATGAAGCCGATCAGGATGTTGCCGGCATGGTTCTTCTGTACCTCGAAGAATTCGGCCTCATCGGCAACCTTCCGGATCACTTCGCCCATATCGTAGGGCTTGTTGGCATTGTCCGGCACAAGCGTATCGAGGCTCATTTCGAGACGCTGCGGATCGTCCTCGGTGGCATAAACCGGCGGCTTCTCGCGCTGGCTCTGCGGCAGGAAATCGAACAAGCTGCGAATTTCCATCAGCGCTTCGACGTCGTTTTCGAACGCGCCGTCGGCGACCGAACTTTTCTTGGTGTGGGTCGATGCGCCGCCCAGCTCTTCCGCCGTGACGATCTCGTTGGTGACGGTCTTCACCACATCGGGGCCGGTGACGAACATGTAAGACGAATCTTCGACCATATAGATGAAGTCGGTCATCGCCGGCGAGTAGACCGCGCCACCCGCGCAAGGACCCATGATGACGGAGATTTGCGGGATGACGCCGGAGGCCTGGACGTTCCGCCAGAAGACTTCCGCATAGCCGCCGAGCGAGGCGACGCCCTCCTGAATGCGCGCGCCGCCTGAATCATTGAGGCCGATGATCGGCACGCCGTTCTGCACGGCCAGATCCATCACTTTGCATATCTTCTCGGCATGGGTTTCGGAGAGCGAGCCGCCAAAGACGGTAAAGTCCTGCGAGAAGACGTAGACGGGCCGGCCATTGATCGTGCCCCAGCCGGTAACGACGCCGTCGCCCGGATATTGCTGCTCTTCCATGCCGAAATCGGTGCAACGATGCGTTTTGAACGTATCGTATTCCTCGAATGAGCCTGCATCCAGCAGCACGTCGAGGCGCTCGCGCGCAGTCAGCTTGCCCTTGCCGTGCTGGGCGTCGATGCGGCGCTGGCCGCCGCCGAGCCGGGCTTCCTGTCGCTTGGATTCAAGCTGTTCGATGATTTCTAGCATGAGCGTCTCCCTTCTCCTCCGCCTAAGCCCAACAGCGACTGCGATAAAGGCTTGAAACTGTGGTGCTGTAAAAATAGAAATTTTGCAAACTGTGAAAAGCGAAATTGCAAATGCGTGATCGTAAAATATTTGTCGGCCGAAAGATCAGGGCCATCAGGCAGGAGGAAGGGCTGACGCAGGCGGCCTTTGCCGCGCGGCTTGGCATCTCCACCAGCTATCTCAACCAGCTCGAAAACAATCAGCGGCACGTGACCGCGCCGGTCCTGCTGGCGCTTGCCGAGAAATTCTCCATCGAGATGCGCGATTTCGCCGGCGGTGATGAGGACCGTCTGCTTGCGGATCTTGCCGAAGTCTTTGCCGACCCGGCCTTTGGTGGCCAGCCGCCCGCGCCGCAGGACATTCAGTTGGTCGTGCAGAACGCGCCAGCCCTGGCGCTCTCGGTCCTCTCCCTCCATCGCTCATTGCGGCAGTCGGGCGAGCGCCTTGCCGAACTGGACGACACGATCGAGCGCAGCGGCGTGCTGGTCGAGCCGACCCCCTACGAAGAGGTTCGGGACTATTTCCATTATATCGACAATTACATTGATGAGCTGGACCAGGCAGCCGAAACTCTGGCCGACCGGCTGGATGCAACGGGCAGCGACAGGCTGGCGCCGCTGGTGGATTATGCCGAGCGGCGATGCGGTATTCGCGTGATGATCGAAACGGGTGCCGACCGCGCCGGCACGCTCCGCCATTATGATGAAGAAACCCGCATCTTGCGGCTTCATTCGCGGTCGGGCACAGCGACCAATGCGTTTCAGATCGCCCACCAGATCGGCCTGGTCGAATATGGCGAACTGATCGGGTCGGTCGCGGACCGCGCCGATTTCCGTTCGGTGGATGCTCGTGCCGTCTGCCGGATCGGCCTCGCCAATTATTTCGCGGGCGCGGCCATTCTGCCCTATCGACGTTTTCTGTCGGCCGCGCGTGAATTGCGGCACGATCTGGAGCTTTTGGCAGAGCGCTTCGGTGCCAGTATCGAGCAGGTGGCACACCGCCTCTCCACTATGCAGCGGCCGGGGCAGCAGGGCATTCCGTTCTTCTTTGCAAGGGTGGACCGCGCCGGCAATATCACCAAACGGCACAGCGCGACGAAGCTGCAATTTGCGCGCTTCGGAAGCGCCTGCCCGCTATGGAACGTTCACCGGGCCTTCGAGGCACCGAACGGAATCTTGCGACAACAGGCTGAAACGCCGGACGGGCGACGTTATCTCTGTCTGGCGACTGTCGTGACGAAGGCTTCGGCGGGCTTCCATGCGCCGGTGCAGACCTATGCTTTGGCACTCGGCTGCGAGATCGAGCATGCCCGCCATCTTGTCTATGCCGATAATCTGGATCTGGCGCGCGATACGGCATTCGAGCCGATCGGCATTTCCTGCCGCATCTGCGAGCGGCCGAACTGCCATCAGCGGGCCGTGCCACCTCTGAAGCAGAGGCTGACGGTCGAGCCGAACCATCGCGGTCAATTGCCCTACAGCTTCTGACCGCGCATGAAAAACCGGCCGCGATGATAACATCGCGACCGGTCCGGTCTTTTCTCAGGTCAGGCAGCAGCGGCGGTGCGCTTGCGACGTGTCCGGCGCGGCTTTCGGTTGGGCGGCCGCTCAGCCGTGCGAGCATTCCGCTCGCCATGATTGCGCGACTTGGCGCCACCGCGGTTCTTGCCACCGCGACCATTCGGCTTTGCCGGTGCTGTCGCTTTCGGTGCCGGTCCCGAGCCTTCCGCGACGGGGATCGAGATCTTCATCACCTTCTCGATTTGCCGCAACTGGCCCATCTCATCGGACGAGCAGAACGCAATGGCTTCGCCTTCGAGGCCGGCACGGGCGGTTCGTCCGATGCGGTGAACGTAATTTTCAGGCGTATCGGGCAATTCGTAATTGATCACATAGGCGACGCCGGGGATATCGATTCCGCGCGCGGCAACGTCGGTTGCGACGAGAACCGTGGTTTCACCGTCCCGAAACGCCTTGATGGCCCGGTCGCGCTGGCTCTGGCTTTTATTGCCGTGAATAGAGGCGGCGTTGTAGCCATCCTTCACCAACTGCTTCATCAGCTTTTCCGCGCCATGCTTGGTGCGGGCAAAGACGATGGTCGGGGCCGACAGATCCTTGGAGAGGATTTCGCGAAGCGCGGACGTCTTTTGGCCCTTGTCCAGGAAATGAACGCTCTGCGTCACCTTGTCGGCAGCCTTGCCGGATTGCGCCACCTGAACGCGCTTCGGGTCTGTCAGATAGGCGCGGCTGATCTCTTCCATCTGCTTGGGCATCGTGGCCGAGAAGAGCATGGTCTGGCGCGGCTGGCCGAGCTTCGGCGCGATCTTGCGCAGCGCGTGGATGAAGCCGAGATCGAGCATCTGATCGGCTTCGTCGAGGACGAGAAACCGTACGGTCTCCAGCTTGACGGCGTTGCGTTCCATGAGGTCGATCAGGCGGCCAGGCGTTGCCACCAGAATGTCGGTGCCGCGATTGAGCATCGCGATCTGCCGGCCGATGGACTGGCCGCCAACAACCGTGTTGACCTTGATCGGCGTCTGTTTGGTGAAGGTGCGCAGGCTGTCGGCAATCTGATTGACTAGCTCGCGGGTCGGGGCGAGCACGAGAGCGCGAACCGTCTTGCTCTCCGGCTTGCCGTGAATGCGCAGAAGCTTGTCCATCAGTGGCAGGCCGAAGGCGAGCGTCTTGCCGGTGCCGGTCTGGGCGAGGCCCATAATGTCATGACCTTCCAGCGCCAGCGGAATCGCCTGGTCCTGGATAGGAGTGGGCGCGGTGAAGCCGTTTTGCTGCAGGGTCTTGGTCAGCGCTGATGCCAGGCCGAGCGAATTGAAATCAGTCAAATCATGTCCTTTGCGGATCGGACGCCAAGCATGGCGCACGACGATCCGTTGTGATGTGCCGCGTTTCAATTGCGGCACGCGAGGGTGCGGCGGAGCCTCGGCAGACGCAGGCGAATACCATGCGTTGCGGCCCGACCGTAAGAACCCTGCGTGATGGGGATCTGGGAAATGTACCGATGCGCCCGATATCGAAGATAGACATCAAAAAAAGCGCGGCTTGCTCACGCGGCAGCGCGGTACGCCGCTCAGATGCGCTTTCGCGGGCCGGAAGTCAAGCGCACCCGTGAGAAGGGGTCCGACGCCGCCGCCCGGTCAAGGCGTCAGACCGGCGTTCGAAATGATGGATTTCAGCTTCTGCTTTGCGTCGTCGGACAGTTTGGCGGCGTCGATACGCTCGCCGAGATCGTCGATTTTCTTCGGGTCTCCGACGATCACCAACATCGCCATTCCATAGACGCCATGGCGTTGGCATTTGAAACCGTAGACGCCCGGTTCCGGAAACCGCACGGTCGCGTTGGGCTTGTAGGAAATCGCTATGGGTGGCGCGTTCTCGGGCCATAATGCGGGTATCGTATGAACGGTATGGCCCCTAATCGAATTACGGAATTCGATTTCGTCACCGACTTCGAGCCGCAGGAGTTCCGGCGCAAAGCGGAACATCTTCTGGGCGCCGCTCGCCTTTACATCGGTGATCTGCTCCACAACGAACGTCTCTGCCCGAGCGCTCTGAATTCCGAGAATGCAAGAGAGGGTCAGCGCCATCAGGACGATGCCGGCGCTGGGCAGGCGCGATGTTTTCGGCTTCATCACCATTCGAACAATCCTCCAGAGGATGGCAGGCGCGTCCCGGCAGAACAAGAAGAGCCACGGGGCGTGCGCCTTATCGACCTCTGAGCGCGCCACGGCAACCAGAAACTAGGCTCTATCGGTCCGAGAGAACTGGCGGTGAGAGAGGGATTCGAACCCTCGATACGGTTTCCCGTATACACGCGTTCCAGGCGTGCGCCTTCAACCACTCGGCCACCTCACCGGAGAATCGACCGGCCCTGAATCCAAGATTCGCCGGGCGGGTCGCATGCCTTCTCAGGCGGCGCGGACTATAGCCAGAAAGGCTGCGAGAGCAAGGGGCAATTTCAGATCGATGATTCGGCCTTGCCGTGACGGGGAAGCGCGGTCGAAATAACGCCGAAAGAGGTGATTGCGGCAGCTTCATACATGAGGACGCTTTGCCGTGGACGCGGCTGGCTCACCGGCCTATGGATGGAGCCGTAACGTCAGACGAGCCGATGCCGACTTTATCATGATCCGTTTTCTATTTCGTGCCCTTGCCCTGTTTCTCCTGGCGATCGCCGTCGTTCTGGCCGTCATCGACATCAGCAGGTCGGTCGCTGCTTCCGAGATTCTGCTGACGCCCTTCATCGAATCGCTTCAGGCGGCGTTGCCTCATGCAACGACGGGGTTGCAGAGCAGCCTGGAGGAAATCGATTCTTCCGTCTGGTGGCTCGCATCAGTGGTGCTCTCCATTCCGGGTTGTCTTCTCTTCGCAATTCTGGCGCTGCTTTCCTATATGATCGGACACAAACGCCGGCGCGAGCGCGGTTTCGCAGCGCCCGTCTAAGACGAGACGCCGGCTGAGCCTCCGGGAGCCACGCCAATGTTTTTTCTGTCCGACATGCTGAAGAAGAAGACCGACATGCCTGAGCCGGACAAGGCCCTTCGCGGCCGGTCCGAACCCATTCCGACTGCGGAAAAACATGCGGTTTTCGGGACGGCGCTGAAGGGGCCTTATCCTGACGAGGCACAGATAGCCTATTTCGGGATGGGGTGTTTCTGGGGGGCTGAGAGGCTGTTCTGGCAGGTGCCGGGCGTTGTTTCAACGGCTGTGGGCTATGCCGGAGGTTACACTCCCAATCCAACCTATCACGAAACGACCACGGGCCAGACCGGCCACGCCGAGATCGTCAAGGTCGTCTTCGATCCTTCCGAAATATCCTATGAGGATCTGCTGAAGCTGTTTTGGGAGGAGCATGATCCGACCCAGGGGATGCGTCAGGGCAATGATATCGGCACGACGTACCGCTCGGCCATATACACGACGACGCAGGAGCAGTTCGAGAAGGCGACCGAGAGCCGCGACCGCTACCAGCAGGCGTTGCAGACGGCGGGCCGCAAGGGAAAGATCACCACCGAGATTCGCGAAGCGCCGGAATTCTTTTATGCCGAAGCGGATCACCAGCAATATCTGCAGAAAGTCCCGAACGGATATTGCGGCCTGGCCGGCACGGGCGTCTCATGCCCGACGCCGACCGGCGTAAGTGCCGCTGAATGATCGGGCGCTGCCGAGGGCAGCTTACCAGTGCGGCGGCTTGTCGATAGGCACGTCGCCGCCGCTTTGTGATTCGACGACGAGAAACCGCTGGATCAGAACCATCAGCTTGTTTTCCAGGCTCGCGATCGAGTGGGCCTGTTCGGTCGCAAGTGTGCTGAGCGTCTCCAGTTCCCGCTCCAGCTCGGCAACCCGGCTTTGCAGTTCGACGACGGAATCGGCCTCGCTCATCAGTCTTTCTCCATGAAAGCGGTCTCGAGCAGCGCGCGCAGATCGTCTCCGAGCGGGGCGGGGCGTCGCGTCTCCCGGTCGACATATACATGAATGAAGTGGCCCTCGGCCGCAGCTTCATCCGCTTCCCCCCGGAAAAGGCCCACCTCGTAGCGAACGGAAGTGGTACCGATCCGCGTCACGCGAATGCCGGCGGTAACCGTATCGGGAAAGGCCAATTCCGCGAAGTACCGGCAGCCGGTCTCGACCACCAGCCCCACCTGCTCGCCGGCGAGCGGGTCCAGTACGCCGTTTTCGATCAGCCAGCCGTTCACCGCAGTGTCGAACAGCGAGTAATGGACAACATTGTTCATGTGGCCATAGACGTCATTATCCGACCAGCGGGTGGTGAGATGACGGGAGATCCGATAAGCGTCGCGGCCGCTTCGTGCGGCGCGGTCCTGTCCGGCGGCCATATCCTTTTGTTTCGTCATGGCCTGGGTCCCCTCATGCGAAGTTGGAAGTTCGACCGGACCTCGGCAGCCGGCCGGTACGCTGTGATGGGCCGTCTCATAAACCCCTTGCAGCGAGAGCGAAATGCCGCAAACTGATTCAAACCGAAGAGGGGATCATTTTATGGTGAAGCGGACGGTGGATATTCTGATCGAAAGGCTGGAAGGGCGGACGCCCTCCCTCGCGGTCGTTCTTGGCTCCGGTCTTGGCCCTCTGGCCTCCGAGGTCGAGGATGCGGTCCGGATTCCTTACGCCGACCTTCCCGATTTCCCGGTCTCGACCGTGCCAGGCCATGCTGGCGAAGTGGTCGCGGGCGAATTGTCCGGACGCTCCGTCCTGATGCTGGCTGGCCGCTCCCACTATTACGAGAGGGGCAATCCGGCAGCGATGGCGGGCGCACTGGAATCCCTCTCCGGCCTCGGGATCAAGACGCTTCTGCTGACGAACGCCGCCGGCTCCGTCCATGAATCGATGGGCCCGGCAAGCGTCATGCTGATCGAGGATCATATCGCACTCGGACCCAACCCTCTGATCGGCCGCGGTGGCGGCGAAGGCTTCATTGATATGTCCCAAGCCTATGATCCGGAGATACGCCAGACCATTGGGGCTTCGGCGGCAAAGCTGGGTGAGACGATCCACAAGGGCGTTTATTGCTGGTTCAGCGGTCCGTCCTTCGAGACGCCGGCAGAGATTCGCATGGCGCGTCACCTCGGCGCCGACGCTGTCGGCATGTCGACCGTGCCGGAAGTCATTCTCGCCCGCTTTCACGGTTTACGCGTCGGTGCGCTGTCGATGATCACCAATCTCGGCGCGGGCATGCAGGCCGAACCCTTGTCGCATGAGCAGACGCAGCGCGTGGCGAAGCAAGGTAGCGCGCGACTTTCTGCCATCATCCGACAGACCGTTGCCGATCTCGGCTGAGACCCCGTCGGCAGCGATCAACCCTGAAGTTCGAGGGTACCTGCCGACATCTGGAATTTCAGCTGGCCGAGAAAGCTCATGCCGATAAGCGGCGTTGTCAGCGCTCTGTCAGGCATGACGACCACGGGCACATTCTCTCTTCGGATCGGTCCGATCTCGACGCTGTGGAGCGTACTCAGCGCAACCAGGGCAACGCCGTTCGCCGTTTGCACTTCCTGCGAAAAATCCGCCGGAATGAGCTGCAGTCCGAGTTGCCGGGCCATGCTCTGATTAATCGCCACATGCGTTGCGCCGGTATCGATCATGGCCTGAAGAGGCTTGCCGTTCAGCCGGAAGGTGTCGCGATAATGTCCGCTCGTATCGGCGTTCATGACATGCCGCCGATCCCATCCGTTCAGGATCGGCTTTGACGTTGTGCTCTGCGCCGACGAAACGGAAATCGGCCGAGCCGTCTCGTCTTCACCTTCAGTCGCACCCATTCGGTCGATCTGGCGCTGCACGAGTTCCGGAGCGGCATAGGCGATTGCCAGGGCAATGGCGGCGACGCAAAAAGCCATTCGGAAAAGCATGAAAAAACCGGCCTTTACGGGTTTGACGGACCGCTCTTTTAGCGCAACCGTCTTCAAGCGCGGTTAAAGCCTTGCTTAGAGTTGCTTATATCGCGGTGAGCGTATCGCCGGTCTCGCCTTGCTGCGGCTGATCTGTTAATGCGCCAGCCAGTTGATCGAAGCGGAACAACCATCGGAATCGACATGTCGACAGATCGCACGACCGCCGCGGGCGGCATGGAAACCTCTTATGGGTTTCGAAAGGTGGGCGAAGACCAGAAGCAGGCGATGGTCGATACGGTGTTTCATACCGTTGCCCGCCGCTACGATCTGATGAACGACATGATGAGCATGGGCATGCACAGAGCGTGGAAAGACGCCATGGTATCCTGGCTCAATCCCAGCCGGCGGCCGGGTTGGTCGTCGCTGGACGTGGCCGGCGGAACGGGCGATATCGCCTTTCGCATTGTCGAAGCCTCGCGGCGCAATGCCCATGTAACCGTCCTCGACATCAATGGTTCGATGCTTGAGGTCGGGGCGGAACGCGCCGCCAAGGCAGGGCTCCTCGACAGGTTGAACTTTGTCGAGACCAATGCGGAGCAATTGCCGTTCGAAGACGAGACATTCGATGCCTACACGATCGCGTTTGGTATCCGGAACGTGCCGCATATCGATCGCGCCCTTGCCGAAGCCTGGCGTGTGTTGAAGCCCGGCGGCCGCTTTCTATGCCTTGAATTTTCGGAAGTCGATATGCCGGTCCTTGAGAAGATTTACGAGCAATGGTCGTTTCGGGTCATTCCGCAAATGGGCCGCATGATTACCGGAGACGCTGAGCCCTATCAGTATCTGGTGGAAAGCATTCGGAAATTTCCCCGGCAGAGCGAGTTTGCGGCCATGATCGAAAAGGCCGGTTTCGAGCGGGCCACATGGCGTGATTATTCGGGCGGCATCGCGGCCTGTCATTCCGGCTGGAAGCTCTGAGGAACATTGCGATGACGGAAGGACGGGCCTCGTGACGGCGATTGGCGCGCAGTTGAGGCTGATGCGGGCGGGCTGGATCTTCGCCCGTGAAGGTGTGGTGGCTGCGCTGCCGGGCGATCAGCTCGACGGGATGCCCCGTTTTTTCTGGCGCATCGGCAAAAGTCTGGCCCGGCCCCGCTCCCATAGCAGGGACAGGGCGACACGCATTTCGCGCGCGATAGAACGGCTCGGTCCGTCTTATGTGAAGCTCGGCCAGTTTCTCGCAACCCGGCCCGATATTGTCGGAACCGAACTCGCCCGTGACCTCTCTTTGCTGCATGACAGGATGGAGACCTTTCCGGTTGATCAGTCGCGGCGGACGATCGAAGAATCCATCGGCCGTCCGTGCGATGAGCTTTTCGTAGAGCTGCGCGATCCGGTTGCCGCGGCCTCCATCGCTCAGGTTCATCCGGCCATTCTCTACGGCCCCGATGGCCGCAATCACAAGGTAGCCGTCAAAGTCATCCGGCCGGGCGTCCGCCGCCGCTTTTACAATGATCTGGAGAGCTTCTTTCTGGCTGCGCGCATGCTGGAGCGCTTCGTTCCCGCAACTCGCCGCCTGCATCCTGTCGAGATTGCCAACACCTTGGCTCAGACCACCCGCATGGAGATGGATCTGAGGCTCGAAGCTGCCGCGCTCTCCGAACTGGCGGAGAACACGCAGGACGATCCGGGCTTCCGCACGCCGGCGGTGGACTGGGAGCGAACCGGCCGCGATATCGTCACTATGGAATGGATCGACGGCATCAAGTTGTCGGATACGGAGAGACTGCGCGCTTCCGGCCTCGATCTGTCGGCACTGGCCGTCTGTCTGATCCAGTCCTTCCTGCGTCACGCCATGCGCGACGGATTCTTCCATGCGGACATGCATCCCGGCAATCTTTTCGTCGAGGCGGACGGCACCCTCGTCGCTGTCGATCTGGGAATATCGGGACGGCTCGGCAACAGGGAGAGGCGGTTCCTCGCCGACATTCTCTACGGATTCATCATCCGCGATTATCGCCGGGTCGCCGACGTCCATTTCGAGGCGGGCTATGTGCCCAAAAGGCATGATCCGGCGAGCTTCGCACAGGCGATCCGGGCGATCGGCGAGCCGATCCACGGCCAGAGCGCCGAGACCATTTCCATGGCCAAGCTTCTGACGCTTCTGTTCGAAGTGACGGAACTGTTCGACATGGAGACGCGCACCGAACTGATCATGCTGCAAAAGACGATGGTGACGGTCGAGGGCGTCGCGCGGACGCTCGATCCGCATTTCAACATGTGGAAGGCGGCCGAGCCGGTGGTGCGTGAATGCCTCACCATGGAGCTTGGACCGCAGGCGATTCTCGCGGACATGAAGGATAGCGGGACGGCGCTCCTGGCCCTGCTGCGGCAGGCGCCTGAAAATCTGCGCCGCGCCGAACGCATGATCGACGAACTCGAGGAGTTGATCGATGGCGGTCTGACCGTCGCCGATGAATCGGTCGAGCGCCTGAGCCGCGCGGGATCGCGGTTCGCACGGGCCGGGCGAATTTCCCTTTGGATCATCGCCGCCTGCGCGGTCTGGATCGCCTGGCAGGTCACCTGACCGCGAGCTTAATCAGGGCCCTTCGCACACTAGGGCATGAGCCGCTTTTCCAGGCAGGCGTAGCAGGCCGACGGACGCGAAGTGCCGGCCGTCATCCATGTTGACGATGCGCAGTTCGGCCAAAATCTCGTTGACGATGTCATCCGTGAAACGGGCAATCAGGCCGTCATTCAGAAAAGCGCCGTCGCCAAAGCGGATGAGGTCGGCATTGCCGCCCTCGCTCAACTGATAAGTCGCTTCCTGCGTCTCAATGCGGGCGGAAATGACGCTCAGGACAGGCAGGGTACCGAAGCCGAGCGTGACCCGGATGGCGTCGCTCTCAACTCCACGGCAAACGATTTCGCCGGTGGCTGCGGCCGGTGTCGCCATTGCTACGAGCATGACGGTCGCTATAGCTGCATACTGGTTCATTTTAACCTTCCTCCAAACCCTTGATTGCAATGATTGCAGTCGCAGAATATCGCTGTTCTGAGTGCAGGAGCGATCATGGCAAGCATAACGATCCGCAATATCGAGGACGACGTCAAACAGGCGATCCGTGTCCGCGCCGCCGAAAACGGCCGCTCCGTCGAAGAAGAACTACGAACGGTGCTGCGCGATCTGGCGGTCGCTGGGTCTTCTGAGCAGGTTTCAGCGTTTCAGCCGCAAACGATAGGGCACGATGCCGCCACTCGAAAGACCTTGCTGCAATCGAGCGGGCTCGCCGGCAAATCCATGCTGCTGATTATCGGGGGCGGCGTGGCGGCCTACAAGTCGCTTGATCTGATCCGCCGGCTCAAGGAGCGGGGCGGGGACGTCACCGTGATCATGACGGAAGCCGCGCAACACTTCGTCACGGCGATGTCAGCATCGGCTTTGGCGGATGGTCAGTGTCATACCGATCTGTGGGATCGGCAAAGCGAGTTCGATGTCGGTCATATCCGTCTGGCACGCACCGCCGATCTCGTCATTGTCGCCCCAGCGACAGCCGATCGTCTGGCCAAGATGGTGACGGGCATTGCGGACGATCTGGCTGGCGCCGTCCTTCTGGCGAGTCGCGCCCCGCTGCTGCTCGCTCCCGCCATGAATCCGGCAATGTGGGAGCACTCCGCGACTCGTCGGAATGTCGCCCAGCTTCAAAAGGATGGTGCCCAATTCATCGGTCCAGAAATCGGTGAGATGGCAGAAAAAGGCGAAGCCGGTCGCGGCCGAATGGCCGAACCGACCACCATCGCCGAAGAGGCGGCGCATATGTTTTCGCCGCTCGTCTCGGAAAGGCCCCTTGCGGGACGGCACGTCATCGTGACGTCCGGTCCAACGCACGAGCCGATTGATCCGGTTCGCTACATCGCCAATCGGTCGTCGGGCCGGCAGGGCCATGCCATTGCCGCCGCTTGCGCTCGTGCCGGCGCACGCGTGACGCTTGTCTCCGGGCCCGTCGATCTTTCCGATCCGCCGGGGTGCGAGGTCGTTTCCGTTCAGACAGCGGAGGAAATGAGGGCGGAAGTGGAAAAGGCCCTTCCGGCCGACATTGCGATCTTCGTGGCGGCCGTCGCCGACTATCGTGCGGCCCGCATTGCGGAACAGAAGACAAAGAAGAGCGAAGGCGGACTCACCAAGCTCAAACTGACGGAAAATCCGGACATATTGGCGTCGATTGCCCGACACGAAAATCAGCGCCCGGCTCTCGTTGTCGGTTTCGCGGCGGAAACGCGCGACGTGGAAGTTTATGCCGAGGAAAAGCGCGTCCGGAAAGGCGCCGACCTCATCGTGGCCAATGATGTGAGCCACGATAGCGGCATCGGCGGCAAGGGGGGCGTCATGGGCGGCACCCGCAATCGTGTCGCGATTGCCAGCGCGGACGGCGTGGAGAAGTGGCCGGAGATGACCAAGGACGAGGTCGCCGAGCGGCTGGTTCTTGCCATCGCCGCCCGGCTTGGAGTTTGAACTGAGCGTAAACGCCCCTTGCAGGCCGCGATACTTCGTCGGCTTACATATCGTCTGGACGGCGGCTGCCTTCCTTGGTTCCATCGACCGGGTCGGACTGGCTTTGCACACGTGCCATGGCGGCATCGATATCCTGCATCTGCCTTGAAACCAGTGCCGGATCCAGCGTGCCATCGGCGCCACGTTGTCCGACGGCCTGTTTCATCGCGACGAGCTTATCGAGTTTTTTCTCGATCGAAAGGCTCTCGTCGGCGGCAACAGCCTGCGGACTGATGATCATGTCTTCCTGAGCTTCGTTGTCGGCGGCGTAAGGATCTTCGACAGCCATAAAATTTTCTCCTGAAAGTTCTGATGAAAACTCCTACCCCGAACGCACGGCGTACCGCCTGCGTTCCGAGACGGCACTCGCCGCTGGTGTGCGGTGATATCGATCGCCCATATGGACGCTTTCCGATCTGCGGCGTATGGGCATGGTCATGCTGGCCGGTCTCCTTCTCCTCATCACAACGCTGTTCGCCGCGCTCTTCGAGTGGACGGGCTGGGTCCCGGCGGCGCCTGTCGCCGGTATGGCCCTTACTCTTTATCTGATCCTGTCGCTTCCGAAGCTGGCTCCGACGCGGATCGTCTTCGTCATCGTCGCGATCGGGCTCAGCATTATCGCAATCACTACGCGTGACGATTGGAGTGCGATTCTCTGGCGTGGCATGGTACAGGCCAATTTCATCTGTGGTTTCTTCGTCGCGCTGGCGACGTTGCGCGTACCGGCCATGCGCTCCGAAGCGATCAACCGGGCGGGACGCTATATCGCGACGCAGCCGCCGGGTCGCCGCTATCTCGCGCTGTCGAGCGGAGGGCATTTGTTTGCGCTCGTTCTGAATTACGGCTCGATCCAGCTCCTTGGCTCCATGGTCGAGCGGCTGATGGGCGAAGAAAGCGATCCCACCATCGCGAAGATCAGAAACCGGCGCATGTTGCTTGCTATCCAGCGCGGCTTTCTGGCCTCGATCTTCTGGTCTCCCCTTGCATTCGGACCTGTCATCACCATCGACCTGATTGCAGGCGGCAGCTGGGCACAACTGCTGCCATTCGGCCTTTTGCACGCGGCTATCTTCACGGCTGGAGGATGGGCGCTCGATACTGCCCTGAAGCCGAAAGTGCCGGGAGGGCGACCGGTCCGGAGACAGGTCGAGGGGAGCGCACGCGACCTTTTGCCCCTGCTTCTTCTGCTCCTCATAACCCTTGGTGGCGTCGGTCTGCTGGAGTTGGCGACCCACCTTCGTGTTGCCGCGATCGTGATGGTCTTCGTGCCGCTTGTTGCATTGGCCTGGCTGTTGCTTGAGAGCCGGCAGGACAGTGACGACGCCGTCTCCGTCCCGGAGACGATTCACCGTTTCACGGCTCTGGAATTGCCGAATTATCGCGCCGAAATCGTCCTGCTCGTGATGGCCGGTTTCATCGGCGCCACGGGTGGCGCGATGGCGCCGCCCTGGATCGCAGCCCTCGGGATCGATCTGTCGGCTCTGCCGGTTCTGGCGCTTCTTTTCGGGATCGTCATCTTCATCCCGATTGCCGGTCAGCTTGGCATGAACCCCATTCTCGGTGTGGTGCTTTTCGCGCCCCTTCTGCCCTCGGCAAGCGAGCTTGGTATTCCCCCCGCTCTACTGATTCTGTCCATCCTGACAGGGTGGGTGCTGAGCGGCCTGACATCGCCATTTACCGCCACGACCATGTTGATCGGACGTTTCGGTGGCGTTTCGGCATGGCGGGCGGGCGTCGTCTGGAACGCGGCATTCATCGCGCTGTCCACCGGGCTCTTTCTTCTGTCTTTGACGGCCCTCTTGTTCGCCACTGGTTGACGATTGAGAACGAACCGTCAACCGGAACGTTCTTGTGACCGCACCCCTCAGAGCACAGATGTGGCTCACATCGCGCTTCAAACATGCGCAAGGAGCACTCATCATGTCCATTCGGCCCGTCAAATCACTGTCCGGCACCCAGACCCATATGGAAGGCGCCGGCGTTCAGCTCGAGCGGGTCTTCGGCTTCGGAGACCCGTCCTTGACCGATCCGTTCCTGATGATGGACGATTTTAGAAATGATGATCCCAGGCTTTATTCGGCAGGGTTTCCATGGCATCCGCACCGCGGCATCGAGACCATCACCTATGTTCTGGCCGGCACGGTCGACCACGCCGACAGCCTCGGGAACAATGGCAGTCTCGGCGCTGGCGACGTGCAGTGGATGACGGCCGGATCGGGCATCATGCACCAGGAAATGCCGAAGGGTGACACGTCGGGCAAGATGCACGGTTTCCAGCTCTGGGCAAACTTGCCGCGTGATCAGAAGATGACGACGCCGCGCTATCAGGACATAACAAGCGCCGATATCCCCGTTGAGATAGACGATGACGGAACGACCGTTCGTGTCGTCTGCGGCTCCTTCTGGGGCAAGAAAGGCCCGGTCGACGGCATCGCCGCCGATCCCCAATATCTCGACATTTCGGTGCCGCCCGGTGTGCGCAAAGTGCTGCCGATCGACACCTATCGCTCCGCTTTCGCCTATATTTTCGCCGGCTCGGCCACGTTCCGCGATGCGAGCAAACCTTTTGGCGTGCTGGTCGAGAAGGAAGTCGACGGCAAGGAGATCCACCTGCGGGACATGAGCGGCGATCGCACGCTTGTCGTGTTCGATACGGGAGATGAAATCGTCGTACAGGCGGGTGACGAGGGTGTCCGCTTCCTGCTTGTGACCGGCAAGCCGATCCAGGAACCGGTCGCCTGGCATGGACCGATCGTCATGAATACCCGCGAGGAAATCATGGAAGCAGTCCGCGATCTGCGAAGCGGTAACTTCATCCGCGAGGGCGCGACAGGACTTTGACCGCACGCGGCGAAACGCGAATTCTCCGCCGGTAAGTGCTATGCTCTGAAACCGATTCGAGATGAGCATGGACCCGCCGACATGATCCGACCGATCTTATGCGCCCTGTTTCTGGCGGCGACGCTGTCGTCGCCGGTCTCGGCCGAGCCACTGGCCAAGACGCTGTTTGGTTCAAAGGACCTGCCGGCATCGATGAAACCGGAAACGTTCGGCTTCTACTCCAAGGGCTGTTTTGCCGGCGGCGTCGGGCTGGATATGGACGGGCCGAACTGGCAGGTCATGCGGCCGAGCCGCAACCGGCGCTGGGGCCATCCGGCGATGGTCGGCCTTCTCCAGAAACTCTCTCGCGACGCGGCCAAGGATGGGTGGCCGGGCCTGTTGGTGGGCGACATCTCCCAGCCGCGCGGCGGTCCCATGCTGACCGGCCATGCCTCTCATCAGGTGGGTCTCGATGCCGATATCTGGCTGACGCCGATGCCGAACCGGCGGTTGACTTATCAGGAGCGCGAAAACCTCTCCGCGACCGATATGCTGGTGGTGGGGGCCGACGAACCGAGGCCAATCAATGATGACGTCTGGACGGGCGGGCAGGCCGCGGTGATCAAGCGCGCGGCCTCCTATCCGGAAGTGCAGCGCATTCTCGTGCATCCCTCGATCAAGAAGAAGCTGTGCGAGACGGCCGGATCCGATCGCGGCTGGCTGAACAAGGTGCGACCCTTTTGGGGCCACAATTACCATTTTCACGTCCGCTTGCGGTGTCAGCCCGGCTCTCCGCAATGCAAGCCGCAGAAGGGAACAGGCAGCGGCGATGGCTGCGGCGAGGCGATGGGATGGTGGTTTACGAAGCAGCCCTGGCTGCCGCCGAAGCCCGGCGTGAAGCCAAAGCCGAAGGCAAGGGACGTGATGACGATGGCCGCTCTGCCGCGGGCGTGCCGGGCCGTTCTCGCCGCGCCGGCAAAGACGCCGGGCTCGGCGATCTATTCCGCGTCGGCTTTCATGCCTGTGCCGCCACTGCCCATGCGACGCCCGGAGCGGTAGGCATGGCGCCCGCTGCCCATTTTCGGCAGCCTATGGCCAAACAGGACAGCAGGCGTTAGAAGCGCCGTCACAAACAAGGCCGTCAGAGAAAGCCCAGCGCGGATAACATGCAGGCGAACCAAGCCCGGAGCGGTCTGGCCGAAGCAGCAAGTCTGGCCGTCCTCAAACGGATTTTTTCCGAGAATATCCGTTATCACTACCGCACCTACATTCTGGCGGGGCTATGTCTCGCCCTGGCTTCGGGCGCGACCGCCTTTCTTGCCTTTATCGTCAAGGACGTGGTCGATGAGATTTTCGTGCGGGAAAATACCGCGCTCATCCCGATCATCGCGGCCGCGATTTTCCTGGCTTTCGCGGTCCGGTCCATCGCCGGCTATTTTCAGGCGATCCTGCTGGCCAAGGTGGGGAACAATGTCGTGGCGCGTTACCAGCGGCGTATTTTTGCGCATCTGCTGGCGCTGGACATGCGTTTCCACATGTCTGATCGATCGGCCCGTCTGACCGCACGGATCAACGGCAATATCAACGGTATCCGTTCGGTGCTCAACACCGCTCTGGTGACGGTATCGCGCGACCTTGTCACGCTCATCGGCCTGGTCGGCGTCATGATCTATCAGGAGCCAATCCTGACGATCGTCGTTCTTCTGGTCGGGCCGCTCTTGTTCTACCTGCTCAACCGGCTGATGCGCCGGCTTCGCAAGGAGGTCCGCCGCAATGTCGGAACGGTCTCCAACCTGTTTGGCACGATTCAGGAAACGGTTCAGGGTATCGCCGTGGTCAAGGCGTTCACCATGGAGCCGACCCTGAAGGAGCAGTTCGGCCATCTCAATCGGAAGGTCGAACGGCAGTCCAACAAGGTGACGCGACTCAGCGAGCGTGCCTCGCCGATCACGGATATGATTATCGGTGGCGCCATCGCGCTTGCCGTCTGGTTCACGGCCAGCCGGTCTTTGGCGTCTGGCGTTCCGCCGGGATCGATGGCCTCCTTCATCGCCGCCATGCTGCTCGCCTACGAACCGGCCAAGAAGCTGGCCAAGAGCCAGATCCAGTTGGAAAAGGCCATCGTCAATGCGCGCATGGTGTATGAACTTCTCGATGTGGAGCCGGCCCAGCAGGACGCGCCGGGCAATGTCGATCTGGTTGTCGATAAGGGCGCGATCCGTTTCGAGGATGTCTGGTTTGGTTATGTGGAAGAGCGGCACGTCCTGAAGGGCCTCACTCTCGATATTCCTGCCGGACGGACGGTAGCGATCATCGGCCGGTCAGGCGCCGGAAAATCGACGCTCATCACGCTTCTGCTGCGTTTCTTCGACCCATCTCGCGGCCGTATCCTGATCGATGGTCAGGACATTGCGGAGGTGACGAAGACATCGCTGCGAGGGTCGGTCGCCTATGTCAGTCAGCATCCCTATCTCTTCGAAGGTTCGGTGGCCGACAATATCCGCAATGGCCGGCCCGACGCGACCGACGAAGAGGTGCATGAGGCGGCGATGCTGGCCAATGCCGACGAGTTCATCAAGACGCTCGAAAAGGGCTACGACACGCCGCTTGGCGAAAATGGCACCTCGCTCTCGGGCGGACAGCGGCAAAGACTGTCGATTGCCAGGGCGATTCTTCGCGATGCGCCGATCCTGCTTCTGGACGAGGCGACCAGCGCGCTCGACAATGAATCGGAGAAAAAGGTTCAGGACGCGCTGGAGCAGGTGATGAAGGGACGCACGACGATTGTTGTCGCACACCGGCTCTCGACGGTCCAGAATGCCCATTCCATCATTGTTCTGGAGAATGGCGAAGTGATGGAGCAGGGCACTCACGCCGAGCTTATGGCCTTGCCCAAAGGACTCTATCGCCGCTATCGCGAAATGCGCGAGGGACCGTCCCTCGATCTGGCGAGCGACGCTGCCGAATAGGAGACTGGTGTGGAACCGATGAAGCTTGTCGTGGCCGGCGCGGGTGGCCGCATGGGAGGCGCTCTGATCCGGGCGATCGCCGAGCGCGACGATATTGTTCTTCACGCCGCGATCGAGCGCTCGGGTTCGCCGGCTATTGGCGAGGATTCCGGCGAGCGAGCTGGCATCGGTCGCAACGAGATCGCCATTACCGACGATGTTGAGGGCGCCCTTTCGAGCGCCGATGGGCTTTTGGATTTCACGACGCCGGAAGCGTCGCTCGCATTTGCCCGGACGCTGGCCGAGCTGGGGCGCGTGCATGTCATCGGCACCACCGGTTTCGATGAGACACACGAGAAAGCGCTGGCGGTGGCCGCCGAACGGGCCGTGATCGTCAAGAGTGGCAATATGAGCCTTGGCGTGAACCTGCTTGCCGCGATGGTTCGCCGCGCGGCCAGCGCGCTGCCGGAGAGTTTCGATATCGAGGTGCTGGAGATGCACCATAAACACAAGGTCGACGCGCCCTCCGGCACCGCTCTGCTGTTGGGCGAAGCCGCAGCGGAGGGCCGCAAGATCGTCCTGTCCGAAAACGCGGTACGCAGCCGAGACGGCCATACGGGGCCAAGACCGGAAGGCGCGATAGGGTTCGCAACCCTTCGCGGTGGCTCTGTCGTTGGCGACCATTCCGTCATTCTCGCGGGAGCGGGTGAGCGGATTACCCTTTCGCATCATGCGGAGGACCGGGCCATCTTCGCGCGCGGCGCGGTTGCCGCAGCCCTTTGGGGGCACGGCCGCCAGCCTGGTCTCTACTCCATGGCCGATGTGCTGGGACTGAACGATTGATGATCCCGGGCCGCTCCATGGTCGGGATAAGGCCAATGCTCCTTGGGCGGCAAGTCTCGACATCGTTCCGCTTGCGTGACAGGTCTTGATCGCCAGCCCGATCAAAGCGAACATCTCTTTCATCCGAACCGAAGGAAAATCACGATGCCCGGCACTCTTGTCCTTGTCCGCCACGGCCAGAGCGAATGGAACCTGAAAAACCTTTTCACCGGATGGAAGGATCCTGACCTCACCGAGAAGGGTGTCGCCGAAGCCAAGGCGGCGGGCAGGGCCCTGAAGGAGAAGGGCGTTTCTTTCGATCTCGCATTCACCTCCGAATTGTCGCGAGCGCAAAGAACGCTGTCGCTCATTCTGGAAGAGCTTGGCCAGACGGGTCTGGAGACGCGCAAGGATCTGGCGCTCAACGAGCGTGACTATGGCGATCTGGCGGGTCTCAACAAGGATGACGCGCGCGACAAATGGGGCGAGGAGCAGGTGCATATCTGGCGCCGCAGCTACGATACGCCGCCGCCGGGCGGCGAAAGCCTGAAGGACACGCTGGCGCGCACGCTCCCCTATTTCGTGACCGATATCCTGCCTGAAGTGATGGCCGGAAAGAACGTGATCGTCGCCGCGCACGGCAATTCGCTGCGGTCGATCTGCATGGTGCTTAACCGGCTGAGCGAGGATGAGATCGTCGGCTTTGAAATCGCCACGGGCGTTCCGCTCGTCTATGAACTGGGCGACGATACGCTGGTGACCCGCCGCGAAACGCTGTCAGGCGAATGACACGCTGAAAGACAGAAGGTAGGCGGTCGCGTAAAGACGCGTTTTGAGCGTTGACAGCGCACCGCCCGCCGTCTAGATCGGCGCACGACCAAAACGGCATTGCCCAGGTGGCGGAATTGGTAGACGCGCACGGTTCAGGTCCGTGTGCCGCGAGGCGTGGAGGTTCGAGTCCTCTCCTGGGCACCATTTTCCAGTTTTCTACAGGACATTGAAGCGCACAGAAGTCTTGGAATTCAAGGCTTCTGTGCGCTTCAATGTATCAGTATCGTCCGATGCAGTCCGCTGACATCCTGAGTTTTTGTTGGTACATTTGTTGGTGCTTGTGGCTTGAATGGTCGTTTATGACGCCGTGACACCAACAAAGGAGTGGCCGTGCCTCTGACCGATACGAAGATTCGTAATCTCAAAGCTGCGGAGAAGCCGATAAAGCATTCGGACGGCGGAGGGCTTCATCTGCTCGTCACGGCAAACGGATCAAAGCTGTGGCGGCTGAACTATCGGTTCTACGGAAAGCAGAAGACGCTTTACATCGGCGCTTGGCCGGCAGTCAGTCTCGCTGACGCTCGTTTGAGACGCGAATCCGCCAAGAAGTTACTCGCCCAGTCCATCGATCCTGCCGCCCAGGCTAAACATGAACGAATTGAACGCCAGGCAAATTTCGCGAACACGTTCGGCGCAATAGCCGACGAGGTTCTGGAACGAAACGAAAAGGAAGGGTTGGCGGCCGTCACGATCAACAAGAAGCGCTGGTTGATCGATCTGGTCAGGCCTGCGCTAGGGAAGCGGCCCGTCAGGGATATCACCGCTCCCGAACTCTTGAACGAACTGCGCAAAGTGGAAGCGAAAGGCAATTATGAGACGGCCCGCCGGCTTCGTGCGGTTTGCGGGCAAGTCTTTCGCTACGCCGTGATCACGTCACGCGCAGATTTCGACCCATCCGCTGCACTTCGTGGCGCGTTAATCAGCCCCACCGTGACGTCCCAAGCCGCGATTACCGAGTGGGGTAAGTTTGGGGGATTGCTGCGAGCCATTTGGGGGTATGACGGCCATGCTTCGACCCGATATGGTCTGCAACTGCTAGCCCTACTCTATCCGCGTCCTGGCGAGCTTCGTCAGGCGGAATGGTCCGAAATTGATCTCGAAGCCGGTGTCTGGACGATCCCGGCCCAGAGAGCAAAAATGCGGCGCGAGCATCGGAAGCCGCTTTCGAAGGAGGCTGCCGATATCTTCGCGGAAGTACACAAGCTGAATGGCTTCAGCAAATACGTCTTCCCAGCAATTCATACAACGCAGCGACCCCTGAGCGAAAATACATTCAATGCGGCTCTCAGAAGAATGGGCTTCGATAAGCACGAGATGACCAGTCACGGTTTCCGGGCTTCCGCATCAACTTTGCTGAACGAGAGCGGGCGGTGGAATCCGGATGCCATCGAGGCCGAACTCGGTCATGTCGGTGCAGATGAGGTGCGCCGAGCTTACCATCGAGCGCTGTATTGGGACGAGCGCGTCAGAATGACCGGTGCATGGGCCGCGCAAATAAGCGAAGCTGTCGGCATCAGCGCTAGATAGCCTAAATTTGATGTAGTTCAGCCGATCCACAGCTACATTCTCATAGGTCGCCTATCTACTGGCCGCAATCCGGAAAAGCCGCTTTCGAATATGGTGTTTTTGAAGATCATGAAGCGTATGCAGGTCGAGGCACGACCTCACGGCTTGCGGTCATCATTTCGCGACTAGGCATCGGAAGCGACCTCGTATCCTCACGAGATTGCTGAAATGGCACTCGCGCACGCGATTGAGAACAAGGTCGAGGCCGCTTACCGTCGCGGCGATCTCTTGGACAAGCGACGGCTTATGATGGAAGACTGGGCCGGTTACGTCACCATCTAGGAATCAGGAGAGCCGACCCTTGCCGAAAAAATTGATAGGGCCAAACTCGCACGTTCTTGAAAAGAACGCGACGTCATATGCCAAATTCTTGAGCCTCCATGACGAAGGATGCACCGTCAAGGAAGCGGCACGAAGGTTGGGAGTAAGTGCTTCGACAATCTATCGATGGCAGAGGGGTCTAGAGTGGGATTGGTTTGAGGGAGATGGGTTTGGGATCGAAAACGCGATTGAGGCGCTCTGCTATCCCGAGAGATTTGAAAAGGACGTATTTCTAATTGCCGTGCTGGAGTTCATGGTTTGGATACAGTCCCCGCATCTTGCCGTGTTCGCCAACCAAAATATCGCGGCATGCCTTATAGCGTATCATCTAGAGGAGGGGGACTGCTTAACGTTAGCTGACGTTCCCAACGAGAGCCGGAAAGTTATCGAAGAAGGTATAAATCTATATACAGTCCTCCGGATAGTCGATGCATCGGTTGATATCCAACATCCTTTATATAGTGAAATTGATTTTAATCTCGATGAACGAAGCGCTCTATTTCTTGCTGAAATTTGCGAGTTTTTCATCTCGTCCGCCGCCCATTCAAAATACGGTGGAAAGGCGAGTAAAATTGCGACGCATGATCTCATAAGCAAGGGAGTGTTTGGAGCTTCAAATGTTATCTCGAAGCGGACCTATGATAAACTATTAGTTCGAAGAGGAGCTAGTCTCCCATTTCTTTACGCAAGTTTTTACCATTCCGACATCGATTGGATATTGAACCCCGCCGAGGAAAATTTCGTAAAGCGCGTAAATGCCATTGTGACCGACCCAGCGAGAGTCAAACACTATTTTTCTGTTTGCAAATGGGTCAGCGGTCGTCTCCGGGACGTGCTTCATAAGGGAACAAAGCTCTTAGAGCACCTGCCGCAGTTTCCTGAAGATCTCAGCGCGACAAGGGTGGAAGTCACAGAGCTTTCAGATCTGCAAATATCAGCGCTAAATGACTGGTATCTAAGATAGAAATGTTATGTAGGAACTGGCTCGTCTTCGAGAGATAGCTTTTCTGGTCTACCCATTTGTTGCGGTGAAAATTTCACATCGCTTCAAGAATGGAGAAGACCGATGATAAGCGAACATGTATTCAACGATGGCTTCGTAAGACTGAGTTCAATCCTTGGCCCTGACGGGCCGATCCCGATTAGCCGATCCTCTTGGTGGCAAGGTGTACGAGACGGCCGTTTTCCGGCACCGCTGAAAATTGGTCCTCGCACGACCGTTTGGCGGGTGAGTGAAGTCAGTGCTCTCATCGACCAATTGCAAGATGAGATCGTCCCTCACAATGACCAGAATAGCCCGCCCGCAAATTCTTCTGAGCTGAAGGAGGGCTGAACGATGACGATCCATCAGAAAACCCGTTCTACGTTCAAATTGTCATTACCGAAGGGCGATTGGAAGCACCTTCTGCCAGAATTCGAGTCAGCCGCAATGGCCGCAAAAATGCGGAGAGCGGTTGTCAACGCGCTAAAAAAGCTTGAACTTTCACATGCGAAGATGGACCACTGTCGACCGAATAACAGATGCGAGAGTGGCCTGTGTCCTTCGTGTGTTCGTCGCCGCCGTCTTGCGCTGGGTGAGTTCTTCGACAGTCGCCAACTCATTTTTATCGACTGGAAGTTCGCGACCATCCGTGTTGCGAACTGGATGAAGGAACCCGGTGATCACACTCGATTCGGGCCTCTGGCTCAACATCCAGACATCACGAAGTTTGTCGCCGAACTCCGCAAACTACGCAGAAGGGGCCTCCTCGTTATAGGATCCATTGAAGCGGTCTATGTTACTGTCGGCAATAAGCCAGAAGGAAAGAACTTTCATATCCATGTGCTCATCAGCGGTCTGTCTTTAGAGCAGATTCGAGAAGCGGCCGGCGCTGCATTTACGCTCGACAACAGGGTTAAAAATCCAGTTTTGGTTCAGCCTGTTGATCGTCAGCCGCGCGATCTGATCAAGGCACTGACCTATGTCTACAAGCAGCCATTCTGGAAAAAATCAAAGACCGATCATGGAGATGTTGGGCGGAAACAATTTCCAAAGCCCAAGGAGCTGCGTGAACTGATCCGGAATTATGGCGAACATCGTCTTGATGAGCGACTCATTCTCGAGGGTGTCCGCTGGGAAGGTACCAAATTCTCAATCGTCGAACAGCTGTTGCCGGATCAGCTTAAGATCCCTTACCTGCCTTTGAATGTTAAAACTGTTGGTGAAGGAGGTACGGTAAGTGGCAACACTGGTATCGCTGAACCGCAGCTAAAGTCAGACGACGGTGACCTGTTATCGAATGATACCGTATCGGCTGAAGGCGCGCACCCCGTACACCCTTCTAAAGGCACGTCGATCAAATTGCTCCGGCAGATTGAATCGCTCGATGACGGAACCGTCAGCCTCTTCATTCAATATCCGAAGAATGATGGGTCCGTCGGACAACTTTCACTCCCGCGCGAGACCTTGGTCAAGTCGGCTGATTTCAAGAGCCTTCTAATAGGAAAGGGTGCTGACGCCTCGCTAAATTATAAGTCTGCAGCGGACACGCTTCTGTCGCAGCGAGCAGCCGTCACCATTCATTCGACGGCAACACCGGGTTGGCATGACAACTACTTTATCTGCCATGCCGGCGGATGGGGAAATAGGCCCGAAAGCGTTGCAGAGGTTATCTTCGCTCCATCGAGCGATTCTTACCCCCTCAAAGGTTCTACAGGCGACATCTCAACGTTCCTGGCGGGTATCCACGCGCTGTTTGAACAATCGGATATCCTGCTTCTGGCATATCTGTGTGCTCTGTTGCCGCCGCTAGCTATGAGATTGGGGGTGAAAAGCGGGTTCTCCGTCAATCTCGTCGGCGAATCTACCACCGGTAAGACGTTGACGCTACGTTTGGCTCAAGCGATCAGTAGCCGCGCAGAGGAAAAAGACCTTCAAACGTTCAATCTCACCCCCGGCGCGTTGGAGCCGGCTCTTCGTGAGCGAAGCGGGTCTGCTGTCGTCTTCGGCGACATCAAGGCAGCCAAAGAGAAAGGCCTTGGACATGTTGAAAAGATTCAGCAACTGATTTTCGCAGTTCACGGAAGAGATGGAAGAGGCACACTTCATCAAAGGGAAGTTCCCATTCCGTTTTGTCTGGTCATGTTGTCCGACGAAATTTCACTTGAGGAACGTTATCGGCAAGCGAAGCAAAAACTCGAAACAGGAGACCGGGTCCGCTGTATTGAATTGAGAATTCCGTCCCGAGACAAGGGAGGGGTATTCAATCGCCTAGAAAATCCGAACGATGCGATGGCAGCGGCTCAAGACTTAGAAAATCTGATCGATAGCGCCTACGGAACCGTTTTCCCCGACTGGATTGCAGCTTTAGCTGGAAAAACAGTTGAATCGCTGAAATCAGATTTCAATGCGGAAGCGAAGCGTTTCACCGAACGTCTCGACATTTTGGATGGACTGGGAAGACGCTTCTCAGTTTCCTTCGGCTATCTCGCTGCGACAGCAAAAATTGCGGAGGCAGCTAATTTGCTATCCCCAAAAGCGAAAGCAGGAGAGGCTTTGTCTCGACTTTTCGAAGACGCAGCGGCCGGCCTTCGCCCAGAAGAGATCGACTTAACGATTGAATTTGAACGATTGGCAAATTTTGTCGACCAGAAAGATAAAGTTCCCACCGCAAGTAGAGGAAAGGCTCTTCAAGAGGACACGGGGGCGTTCTTCCGCAACGAGGGTGCCGTCATTCACCTCTACGTGAGATCGGAAGAATTGGGTCGAGTGGTGGGATCGAAGGTTGAAGTCTTCATAGCAAAGCTTCTGGATGGAGGAGCGGTGATCCGCGGCAAAAGCGGAAGAACGAAGAATGTGAAGCAGAAAGGTATTGGGCGTTCTCGATATTTGGATATCGACTACGGCAAATTTTTAGCGATAAGAGCGAAATTGTAAAATTCGCAGTGGGCGTCACGTTCCGGGTGACGCCCACTTTCTCTATGCGAACCGGTTTGTCTTGACCGGGATTATTGCCGCTCGGCTATCGTTCGGTTTCCATGCAGACCGAACACGCAGAGACGCTGAACAACTCCGCGATCACACTGGTCGAAAGCATTGTCGGTCTACAATCTTTCGAGTGGCTGACAGCTCTTCGACGGCGCATGCGGCCGGTTCTCAGAGCGCATGCCGATGGCGACAATGATCCGCTCTTTCGCTACCTGCTGACGGCGTTTCAGTATCAGGGCATGACGGATGCAAACGTCTCGGCCTTGCTGGAGCAAGCGCCGGTGCCGGGTACCGCGGAGATTGCATGGGCTCTTCGATCCGGCTCCGGTTGCGGCCTTCTGACCAGCCATTGGCATTTTGAGGGATGCGGATACCGGAAAACTGAGGCGATCTGTCACTACCCTCATCTTCTAGACGGATGCGCGGTTCCGAATATGGATCTTCGCAATGGCCGTCTTTGTCAGGGAGCGATCAGTTTCTTCCTCTTCGTTCGTGATGTCTGCGACGATGATCTTCTCGGCTGGATCGACAAGCGTCTCAGCGTGTCCTGCCCGGACCTCTCGGACCGACAGCAGGCAAAAGAAGCGATGATTCGCCCGCTCAGCCATGTGTTCGGCGTCTCCGATAAGGTTCTGTCGCTCGCACTGTCCGATGTCCTTCTGGCCGATCAGAGACATGTGATGCGGGTCAGAGCCGGCGCGTCGCTCATCGTCGTGGACACGCTGGTTCATAATTTTCTGGTCCGCACTGGCATCCTCCGACAGCTCGGCTTCGAACATTCCTATGGTGCCGGTTGCTATGGTGAGCGGGGATGCGCGACCGCCATCGATGTTCTGACGGATCGTCTAAGCGAACGAGACCCGAACGCATATGACGGCCAAAAGACGCTGTTCCCGCGCCATGTGCAGAAGGCGATCTGGTCGTTCTGCGCTCAGTCCGGTTTCGACATCTGCAACGGCAACAGGATCGAGAATACGCGAAGATGCGACAACGAAATCTGCCCAGTTTTCGATCTCTGCGAACGGCGGCCTCTGCGTCCGTTCAATGCGAGGAAAAACAATTAAAATCAGATGCTTATTGTGTTTTCGCGTGTGTTTTGCTATGATCGGGGTGCACGACAGGCAAACCCTTGCAGGCAAAGGCATGATCGAACCATCACAACATCGACGCCAGCTAGACCGCCACCGCCACGTGCGACCTCATCTTCAAACCGATCCGAACAGGGCCCCATCCGGGCCCTTTTTCTTTGGGAGACCGACATGACGAGTAAATCCGCCAAACCAGCCGCAACGACCACCGATCAACTGAGCGGACTCGCCAGCGTCATCGTGCTCGGCCGAGACGACAAGGCCAAGCCGCATGCCTCATGGTTCGGGGCCAGCGAGGAAGAGCTAGCCAGGAAGGCCGCCGGTCTGATGGGCATGGCGACCCTTACGGTATCCGGTGAAGAACTCGAAGGGCTGAGCCGGCGGCTGCCGCAGGGCAAAGTCTTTGCCAGCGGCAAGGCGTTCGTGCCTTTCGTCAAGGCCGAGCTGTTCGAGCAATTGGCCGGCCATCTGCCGGAGGCCGAGCGCGAGCTGCTGAAGCCCCAGGAACCGCCCGAACCGTTCGATGGAGATACGTTCTTGATCGAGTCCTGGGACAAGCTTTCCATCGGCGGAGTGGTCCTCGCATGGGAGGGCAAGGATGCCGGATGGTGGGAAGCGGTCATCACCGCCATTCACCCAAACGATCTCGTGACCCTGCAATGGTGCGACTATCCCGACGAACCCAGGGCGGTTCGCAAGCGAAGCCATATCGCACTGCTCCACCCGAAGCACGATCAGCCGATCACCGGCAAGGCAGCCTGAGGCCATGGAAGAGATGGTGATGGCCAAAGACACTGAGACGGGTCGTGCGGTGATGAAACAGGCCGATGCGATCCGGCGCTTCAACGATCAGTTCAGACAAACGTTTGTCGGCGGCACGGTTCTGACCACGGTCGGCGTGCGGGAACTAAAAGGTGCCGATCAAGTAGCGATCATTCGTGCCGTGCAGCGCTTTGACGATTTCCACCCGGAGAATGATCCGTTCGAAGAGCACGACTTCGGCGCGTTCGACCATGACGGTACCCGCTACTTCTGGAAGATCGACTATTACGATCTCGACCTTCATCATCGCTCGAAGGATCCGGCCGATCCCGCGTTTACGATGCGCGTGCTGACAATCATGCGGGCCGATGAATACTGATCGGCCCATCGTGATGATGCTGGCTCGTAAAGCGCTATCAGGGGTTAACCTGCCCCTTAACCGACTGAATGCCGCAAAAACGCCCAGCGAGCCCGCTACGCGCCCTTCGGTTTGCGGCCCGATGGTAGCCTCGGCCTGTCATTGCCCGGGTCGGTCACAGTGGCGAACAGTTCGGCGACCTCAACCTCCAATAGTTTGGCGACTGCCTCAAGCGTCGACACGGTGACGTTCTCCGAACCGCGCTCGATCCGGCCGACATATGATCGGTCGATGCCGGTCTCCAAGGCCAGCCGTTCTTGGCTAAGTCCTTTTGCCACCCGTAGCCGCCGCATGTTCCAGCCGATTGTCGCGCGTACATCCATGCACGCAGATCATCATTCTGCGGCTTCAGTATCGACGGACTGTGAATCCCGTATTAATATAAACATCGACATACCGATTGAAGTGAGGGGAGAACCATTGAAACGACGACTTATGATCGCCGCTTTGCTAGTCGGGATGAGTGCAAGCGGAGCATGGGCCGCGCAGTGCAACGACATCGAAGTCGAGCAGCTGGTCCTGAACATCTTGGAAGAGAATTGGCTCAACACACAAAATCAGCGCGTGCAGCGCTTCGCGGCCTTCCCCGCCATCTACGGCGGAGACCTCGTCTTCGATTTCTCGCTCAGCGCCATTCGTGACCGCGGATTTGACGATCAGTCGATCCTGCAATGCGCGGCAACCTACAGCGGAAGCATGGAGCTGGTAGGGCCAGACAACCCTGAGGGCAGCCAAATCCTCGGACTGGTTGGCTTCTCGAACCTCTCCGGCGAAATCGTCTACAGCGTCGAGACCACGCTCGACGACCAGCTCTACGTCAACGCCCGATGGTAGGCACGACCAAGCCTATCAAGCCTTCTCAGCGTCCCATTCCTTATCTCGATTAGTCGGAGAGCCCCGATGAGTTCTTACCTCAATTCCATGCGCAAATATGCCACCTTTTCCGGACGCGCGTCGCGGAAGGAGTATTGGCTCTTTGCGCTGTTTTATTTCATCTTCGGAGCGGTCGCCGTCTTTCTGGATGCTTTGCTGTTCGATGCTGTTGGCGAAGATCCCGGCCCCCTGACCATTATCTTCGTTCTCGTCCATATCCTTCCCGGCTTCGCCGTATTGAGCCGGCGGCTTCACGATACCGATCATTCGGCGTGGTGGATGCTGCTCTATATTACCGGCATAGGCATCTTCATCCTACTAATCTTCGCTTTGATCCGCGGCACGGAAGGACCGAACCGGTACGGCCTGGACCCTTATAGCGAAGGAGGCGTCGGGCCGGCCGCAGCGCACGGTCACCCGCAGGGTGGCGGCGGCACGGATATCGTCGCAGAACTCGAGCGGCTTTCCAGCCTCAAGGAGCGCGGCGCGATCAGCGAAGATGAATATGCGGCGATGAAGGCAAGAGCGCTCGACACGGAGAAGCTGGCTTGAACGACGGTGCAGCCTTCATGCTGGACATGATGATCGGCGGGGTGATCCTGCTGATGATCGTGGTGACGCCCATCGTCATCGCCTTCATCCGCAGGCACCCCAATCGCTGGGCGATCTTCATCATAACGGTCGTGTTCGGCTTTACGATTCTTGGCTGGCTGATCGCTCTTATCTGGTCACTGCATGGCTTCCACCGAAGCGCCGGACCCCTTCGCGATGGCGGGGAATCTGGCCTGAACCTGTTCGGCAATGATCGCCTCTCCTACTGCAACTATCCCGCAAATGGCGCATCGGTCTACAACAGCGCCGCAAGCCCTCGGGCGAGCAACCCAGTGCCCGCCTACGCGCTACCGCCCCAGCGCCCTGGCTCGAACCCCATCGTGCTCGCCGATCAGATCGAACGCCTCGTCAGCCTCAAGACCACCGGCGCAATCAGCGAGCAGGAATATGACCGGCTGAAGGCGGACGTATTGGGGATATAAGCGGTTACAGATGCGTTGGGACCGAGCTACAGGGGCATCAGACTGTACGTCCTTACACCCGACTCCTATCATTTGGTAACAAGGGCAGGCCTAGCTCTCTCAGAAATTTATTGTGCCGCGCGGTCGCCAGCTGGACGTCCTTCTCAATCTTAACTAGCTTCTTATGTGTCGCTGAAAGGTCGATCTCGATCTCGTCTTCAGCGGTACTCACATAACGCGTGATGTTGAGATTGAAGTCGTTGGCTTCGATTTCATCCATGCTCACGCGGCGAGCATATCGATCAATCTTCTCTTCTGGACGTTGCTGATACGTCTCGATGATTTCGGCGATATGCTCGTCCGTCATGTAGTTCTGGCGCTTGCCCTTTTTGAAGCTCTCAGAAGCGTTGATGAAGAGAACATCGTCGGGCTGCTTGCACTTCTTGAGAACAAGAATGCAGACGGGGATGCCGGTTGAGTAGAACAGATTCGCAGGCAGGCCGATGACCGTGTCGATATGCCCGTCCTTCAGCAGTTTCTCGCGAATCTTGGCCTCCGCACCACCACGGAACAACACACCGTGCGGCAGGATGATTGCCATCACGCCGTCATCCTTCAGGTAGTGGAAACCGTGCAACAGGAAAGCGAAGTCGGCAGCTGATTTTGGTGCCAGTCCATGGTTCTTGAAGCGCATGTCTTCACCAAGCGCTTCAGTCGGCTCCCAGCGGTAGCTGAAGGGCGGGTTGGCAACCACGGCATCGAATGAAGGCTTCTTGGCCGGATTTGTCTCTCGCAGCATCTCCCATTCATTGGTCAGCGTGTCGCCGTGATAGATTTCAAACTCGGTGTCCTTTACCCCGTGCAGCAGCATGTTCATGCGCGCCAGGTTGTAGGTGGTGATGTTCTTTTCCTGGCCGAAGATTTTGCCGATGCTACCGCCAGCTTTTTTCATTTGCTGCCGGACGTTGAGCAGAAGCGAGCCGGAACCACAGGCGAAATCCATAACGCTTGCCAAATGTTTGCGCTTCCCGGTTTTCGGATCCTGGCTGTCCAGCGCCACAATGCCCGACAGGATGTCGGAGATACGCTGCGGCGTGTAGAACTCCCCTGCCTTTTTGCCGGAACCTGCAGCAAACTCTCCGATCAGGTATTCATAGGCATCGCCAAGCGTGTCGCTATCGGTTGAAAACCCTTTCAGCTCTTCAGCGATTTTGGAAATGATCGAGCAGAGTTTAGCGTTGCGCCCCTCGTAGGTTCTACCGAGTTTCTCGGAGCCGAGATTGATCTCCGAAAAGAGGCCCGAAAACGTGCTCTGGAACGACTTGTTTTCGATGTATTTAAAACCCTCCTGCAGGGTGTGGAGCAGTTCGCCGCTCTGCGTTTTGGCCATATGGGCGATGCTGGTCCAAAGGTGCTGGGGCCGGATGACATAATGTGTCTTCAGCCGCATCTGTTTTTCGAAGGCGGCAACGTCATCCGGGTTGTTCTCATACCAGACTGAGAGAGACGGGCGCCCACCGTTGCCGATAGCGTTAGGGTCCGGGTAATCGCTGCCAAGTTCCTTCCGTGCTGCCTGTTCGTAATTGTCGGAGAGATAGCGGAGGAAGAGCAAAGCCAGCATGTAATCGCGGAAGTCGTCCGCGTTCATCGCGCCACGCAGTTGGTCGGCGATGCCCCAGAGTGTTTTCCCGAGTTGTTTTTGTTCTGGTTCGGTCATGGCGTGGCTTCCTCGGCGGCTTCCGCCACTGGCTCGGGAACAAGTTTTCGATTGAAGGGGTGGCGTTCGACGAAGCCTCTGAGGATCGTCATGAAATAGTCTCTGGTGTCGTCGCCCATCTCAGCGGGCTCATACATGGAGTATTTGCCGTGGCTCAACAGATCGACGAACCGTTGATGAAGAATGCCATCAGCGTCGTCGGCCGCTTCCTTAATGCAGGCGGAGAAATGCTCATGTCCAAGGAAAAGTGATGTCTTCTCGAGAAGCGTCCGCAGGATGTTAAAGTGGAATGTTTTCGCTTGTCCGCTCTGCGCAACGAGCCATAGATCGGCCAAGGCATTTACATGATAGAACTGCGGAGTGTCGCCAGTCTGTTCAGCGAGGATGTAGCCTTCCGTCAGGCGGTTTCGCTTGAGAACATATTGAGTTGGCCTGCCGACACGGTTCTTCAGTTCGTAGTGAAGCACGTTGAAGAACAGCGCATGGTGGGTCGAAACCACCGTCTTGATGGGCCGCTGTGCCTCCCGATAGAGCTGGACAAGATGATTGCCAACGACAATTGCATTGTGCTCATCCAGCGATGAAATCGGGTCGTCGATGTAGACATGCTCCACCCATTTGTAGGCTTCTGCGTCATCAAGGGCGAGTTGCAAGATGGCCAAGAAAAAGCACCAGATGAAAATGCTCTCTTCGCCTCTGGAAATCTTGATGCCTTCCCGATCCTCAGTGCGTGCGTTGTCACCTTCGCCCACCAGTACCTTTCGTGAGAAAGCGACTTCTGCGCTTGCGATCTTCCCGGTGCTCTTGTCAAAGTCAAAGGTGAGTTTGAAATCGAAGTCTGCATAACGGTCCAGAAGCGGTCGAATTCGCGTTTCGATCTCCAGTTCGTTGAGGCCGATGAAGAATTGCGAATTAGGATTGAGCTTCAGTTTCCGGTTGGTGTCGTTTTCGAGATCATTGTCCCAGTTGAAAAGGTCTTCGGTGAAGGCGTTGTAGTAGAGCGTATCACGGCTCAGAGCTGCGCCTTCTTTACCGATCTTCTTTCCAATGTCCTTGAACGCCCCGGAAAGGCGCGTTTTGCCTGTTCCGTTGAATGCGTAAAGCAGGATGAACGGGCTCTTGTCAGGTTTCCTTGCTGCACGGTCGGCAAGCTGTTTGCGAAGGTCAGTAGCAAGAGCGGGGAGGTCGGGGAAGGGAATGTCGGTCATCGCTCGTTGCCTTCCACAGAGGGAAAGAGCTGCTGGAGCAGACCGCGCTTGTGCAGTTTTAGGCCTTCAAACTTCTGCGACTGTTTGATTGATCGAACGTCTACTGACGTGAGGCAAGACGCAACAATTCGCTGCTCGTTTGGATCATTCGGAACTCGAAGTAGTATATCGTTTAAGGCACAAACTGATAGCCCAGGTTGCGCTTGCCCTGTAGCAAACCGATTCAATTGAAGCGCATCGAATGCATGGTAGACAAAATCAACTTCAAATTTTCCAAACACGCTTGCTACCAGCGCATGTTCTGTGGCTTGGAACTTGCCTTCGCACAAGTTTACGTTGCCGCATAACGCGCCCTGCCTTCCAATCAGAACGTATCGACCATCATGGTTGAAGCTCTCAACGTACCCTCTCAATCCATTGCCCCCGTAACAAGGGTATTTGCCCTTCGACTTTCTTTCCTCGATCTCGGTCGCCGGGATAAAGTCTCCGGCTTTCAATGAGCATAGCTCCGATATTTTCTTCTCCTCCCACTCCCCTGCGTTCTGAAACTCCGGGAAGCGGAGGCGGGGGACGGTTTCGCCGGGTTGGGGGAAGAGCTGTTGCATCAGCCCTTTCTTGTGGGCGCGCAGGGCTTCCAGCTTCCGGCTCTCCGCATCGATCAGATCGTCCAGCGAGCCAAGGCAATCGGCGATCTTTTGCTGCTCAGCTTCGGTTGGTGGAACCGCGATAGGCAACGCCAGCAGGTCGTTATTGCTGATTGCCATCCGATCATGCCGTGCGCCGCTGTTTGACACTTTGCGAAGAAATCCATGCCAATGTGAGGAGGCAAAGTAGTGCGAAAAATAGTCGTGCTTATCGTTCGAGAACCGAAACACAGTGTATAGAGGCGACATAACGCCTGTACCGATGCGGTTCTTGGAAATGGGTCCAACTGGTGCGATGTTCGACACGCGAGGATTATAGACATAATCCCCCGTTTCAACGACGAAGTAGTTTTCAGTGTTTGTGGCGATGTCTTTCTCAAAATATTCGCGTTGATCGACAACACCGTATTCAGCCGAATTCGTCAATGTTCGAAGCTTTGAACCATCGCCGTTTCGCTTTGTGCGACGCGTCGCGAGATGACCGAGTGGCTTAACATCCCACGTCGGTTCATCCGCAAACTCCACAAACCGCAGCTTCGGCACCAGTTGTTTTTGCTTCTCCATCGCCATCACGCGCTCTCCTGCTCATAGGCAACGAGGCCTGAAATGTCGCGGCCCTGAGCGCGTTTGTTGAGAAGGGGCACAAGGTCGGCCATGAGCGCCAGCTCACGCTCGCGCCGCTGTTTCCAGCCGAGGCCAAGCGGCGCCATGAGGTCCGTCAGTTGCTCGCCGTCGAAGATCATGCGTTGCAAGATGGTATCGACAAAGCCCGAAAGCGCCTCCGGCTCCAGGCCGTGCTTACCCGCAAGCGTCGCGATCTCCTTAGCCTGCTTTTCAGCTTTGAAGCGCGAATAGCCAGCACGCACCGCCGCTTCATCAAGCGCTTCGCCTTCTTTTAGCGAGCGCACGTACTCCGTAATCTCCTCACGCTCATCCATGAATTTTGCATCGGACTGGATGAGGCCAATCAGCTGTTCGCGGCTGATCTTCAGTTTCTTCGGGTCCTGCCCGGAGAACTTGGCAATCAGCTTCATGATGTAGTCATAGTCGATAACGGCCGAGGCGAAGAGCACGAACTCGAAATCGAGCTGGTCGACATCCGTGTTGACGGGATCGCCCTCCGGCGTGCGCTTGCCCTGCTGCTCCTTCAGCCGTTGCGCCGTCTCTAAATAGGCACCCTTGAAGGCCCGCAATTCGTCCTTCGGCAGCGTCTTCCCAATCTCGTCGCGCTGCTCCTCCGTCAGATCGGTATATTGGTCGAGCTGCGTTTGCAGGCGCTGCACTTCCTTGAAGCGTTTGACGAACTGAATGCGGGCATCGTCGCCCTTCATGTTGCTGACCTGCTCGGGCGCAGCATCGACGCCCTGCGACTTCATGAAATCGCCAAGATCGGTCACCGCCTGCTTGAGCTGGCCGATAACGACCGGAGCCTTGTCCACCAGCCAGATTTCACGAGCGCGCTCTGTCTGCGCACCGGAGAAGAGCGCAATTGCCGCGTCCACATTGTCCTGCTGGTTGCGGAAATCGAGAACATGGCCATAGGGTTTGGTGGCGTTCAGAACGCGGTTGGTGCGCGAGAACGCCTGAATCAGCCCATGGTTCTTCAGGTTCTTGTCGACATAAAGCGTGTTCAGATATTTCGAATCAAAGCCGGTGAGCAGCATATCCACCACGATTGTGATGTCGATCTTTTCCGCGCCCTTTTTCGGCAGATCGCGGTTCGGGAATTCCTGATCCTTGATGCGCTTTTGGACGTCCTGATAGTACAGGTCGAATTCCGTGATCTTGTGGTTTGTGGCATAGGCCGCGTTGTAGTCGGCAATGATCGCTTGCAGCGCCTTCTTCTTGGCGTCCGGGTCTTTCTTGTAATCTTCTTTTTCCTGCTCCAAATCCTCCTGGATTTGCTTGATATTAGGATCGCCTTCGGCGGGCGGCGAGAACACCGCTGCGATCTTCAGCGGCACATAGTCAGGGTGATCTGCCTTGATCTTCTTTTGCAGTTTTTTGAACTCGTCCACATACTCAATCGCGTCATTGATAGATGCTGTCGCAAACAGGGCATTGAAGCGACGGTTGGCCGTCGCCGCGTCATGCTTGTCAATGATCGCTTGTGCAATCGCCTGCTTCGTCAATGCCTGGCCCGGCTTGCCCGCCGCGCCCTTCGGCTCGAAATAATCGACATGGAAGCGCAGGACATTCCTGTCCTCGATGGCATTCGTGATCGTGTAGGCGTGCAACTCCTGCTGGAACAGGTCCTCCGTCGTGCGCATCGAACCCATATCACCTTCGAATTGCTTGACGCTCGCGTTCTGTTCGAAAATCGGTGTTCCGGTGAACCCGAACAGCTGGGCGTTCGGGAAGAATTCCTTGATGGACTTGTGGGTCTCACCAAACTGCGAGCGGTGGCATTCGTCGAAGATGACAACCATGCGCTTATCGCGAATGGGCTCCAGCCGCTGCTTGTAGGTCTCTTGGCCACGCGCAATCTTGCGCTTGTTGTGCTTGCTGCTCTCATCGAGGGCAAGGCCGAGTTTCTGGATGGTCGTGACGATGACCTTATCGGCGTAATCATCCGACTGGAGCCGCCGGACGAGTGAGGCCGTATTGGTGTTCTCCTCGACGCAGTTTTCCTGAAAGCGATTGAACTCTTCACGCGTCTGCCGGTCGAGGTCTTTGCGGTCCACAACGAACAAGCACTTGTGGATGCTCTCGTTCGATTTGAGAAGCGTTGACGCCTTGAACGACGTAAGTGTCTTGCCCGAACCGGTTGTGTGCCAGATATAGCCGTTGCCGCTGTTCTGATTGATGCAATCGACAATCGCCTTGACCGCATAGATTTGATACGGGCGCATCATCATCAGCTTCTGCTCGCTGGCGATGAGCACCATATAGCGGCTGATCATCTGGGCGAGTGTGCATTTCGCCAGGAACTTGTCGGCGAAGTCCTCCAAGTGATTGATCTTGGTGTTGTCTTTCTCTGCGAACTGGTAGATCGGCAGGAACCGCTCATCCGCATCAAATGCGAAATGACGGGCATTGTTGTTGGCGAAGTACCAGGTCTCCGTTCGGTTGCTGACGATGAACAGTTGCACAAAGCTGAGGAGTGTCCGCGAGTATCCGTTGCCCGGATCATTCTTGTAATCGACAATCTGCTCCATCGCCCGGCGCGGACTGATGCCGAGATTTTTCAATTCAATCTGAACGACAGGCACACCGTTGATCAGGATCATCACGTCGTAGCGGTGATTGCTGTTGTCGGTGTTGATCCGCAGCTGGCTCACCACTTCAAATTGGTTCTTGCACCAGTCCTTGATGTTGACGAGCGTGTAATTCAGCGGCGTGCCATCATCACGTATGAAGGCCTCGCGGTTTCGCAAAGTGCGCGCGGCTTCATACACGTTAGGCTTGATGATGTCTTCGATGAGCCGCTTGAACTCGCCATCGCTTAGCTTGACGCGGTTAAGTTCTTGGAACTTTTCTCTGAAATTGGCATCGAGCGTGGCCTTGTCGCGGATATCGTCGCGGTAGGTGTATTTGAGGTCTTTCAGTTTAGATATAAGGTCATCTTCTAGCCTGCGCTCAGAAATGCTCATCGTAGAGAAGCCACTTTTCTCGTATAAGAATTGAGTCTCGACAGTCGCGTTGGGGCTTGTGTAGCGGATGATTGGCGATAAGTGGAGCCTGCCGTCTGGAAACGAATAACAGCGCATGGGTACGGGCTTAATTCGAAGCGCTGTCTTTTCTGTCGATCCTCGCGATCTGAACGGTTGCGACAGCTACTATTGCTGCCGAGGTGTAGTCTCTTCGCCTATCGGCGAGAGCACAAGCAGTTAACATCGGATCGCATCAATGATCCGGTAAACTTGCATCCGCGAGCATCCCACCTTTCGGGCGATGGCCGAGACGGTCTTACCGGCTTTCCGAAGCTTCAGTACCTCATCGCGATCAATTCGGCGTTTGCCGCCCTTGTAGATGCCTTTCGACTTGGCGCGCTCAATACCTTCGCGCTGTCGCTCCTTAATGAAACGACGCTCCATTTGTGCAACCATGCCGAGCACGGTCAGGATCACATGGCCCATTTCGCCCCGGGTGGAAACGTGGGGATCCAGAACGGTAAC